>CBDUPF010000069.1:0-14531 GCA_965369035.1 uncultured Aliishimia sp. | reverse complement strand
CGCGCGAACAACACGCTGGCCGGGCGGATGCTGCTGGGCCCCGCGCTGGGACAGGCGAGCTTCATGGCGGGCGACTGGGCGGCGATCCGGGCGGGCGACGGTCAGGCATTGAAGGGCTGGCTGCTGCACCTGCCGGGCGCGGCAGTGGTGCTCTGGCTGGTCTGGCTGAGCCCGATGCCGATCTGGCAGTACCTGCTTTGTGTCTATGCCGCGCTGTCGATCCTGAAGATCCGCACCTTCCTTGAACATCAGGCCCACGAGAAGGCGCGCGGTCGGACCGTCATCATCGAGGATCGCGGGCCGCTTGCCTTCCTGTTCCTGAACAACAACCTGCACGTCGTTCACCACATGCACCCGAAAGTCCCGTGGTACCGTCTGCCCGTGCTCTATGCCGACAACCGGGCGCGGTACCAGATGCGCAACGAGGGCTACGTCTACCGTTCCTATGCGCAGATCTTCCGGCAGCACTTCCTGCGCCCGAAGGACCCGGTGCCGCATCCGCTCTGGAAATCGCCGGGGAATTGACCGATCAGGGCGCATGAGTCTCTGGATCGTTGCCACCCTCGCCGCGGCAGGGTTTCAGACCGCCCGTTTCATGCTGCAGAAGACGCTGGCCGGGGGCGGGCTGAGCGCTTCCGGCGCGACGTTTGCGCGTTTCGTCTACAGCGCGCCGCTGATCGCCCTGCTTCTGGCGTTCTATCTCTGGTGGGCCGAGCGGTCCCTGCCAGCCTTGCCGACGGCCTTCTGGATCTATGGCGCCGCGGGCGGGCTGGCGCAGATCCTCGCCACGGTCTTCGTGGTGACGCTGTTCGGGCACAGGAACTTCGCGGTCGGCATCACCTTCAAGAAGACGGAGGTCATCCAGACCGTCCTCGTCGGTCTCGTGGTGCTGGGCGAGGGGGTCTCGGCCCGTGGCTTTGCCTTCATCCTTCTGGGGCTTGTGGGGGTGATCCTGCTGTCGGACGCGTCCGGTGGGCGCTGGCTCAGCCTGCGACACATGGCGAACCGTGCGGCGGCGCTGGGGTTGGCGTCGGGCGTGTTCTTCGCGATTTCCGGGGTCTGCTACAGGGGGGCGTCGCTGGAACTGGCCGTGGACGAACCGTTGCTCCGTGCGGGGATCACCCTGTCGGCGGTTACCGCGATGCAACTGGCCGCCATGACGCTCTGGCTGGCCTGGCGGGAGCCGGGCGAAATCTCCCGTGTATGGACGGCGCGGCGGACGGTCGGTTTCGTCGGGCTCACGTCAATGGCGGGGTCGTTTTGCTGGTTCACCGCCTTCACCCTGCAGAACGCGGCCTATGTGAACGCGCTGGGGCAGGTGGAACTGATCCTCAGCCTCTTTGCCTCGGTTCTGGTCTTTCGCGAAAGGGTATCAAGGCGCGAGCTTGCGGGCATCTGCGTCCTCGGTGCATCCATCCTGGGCCTGATCCTGGCCATCTGACGAGGCGTCCTTCCGGGCTCAGTCGTGTTCGGGCATCGGCATCCCGCGGAGCCGGAGAAACAGGTTTTCCTCGTCGTTGTTCTTGAAGAAGGGGACGGACGCGGGCGGGTCGCGGTCAGTGATGCGCGCCTGCACCTCGCTCAGCACGACCTCGGTGATGAACGGCATGCTGAGCTGCCGGACTTCGGCCAGATCGACCCATTGCAGATGCGACAGCTCGTCCGAGGCGGCGGAGAAGTCGTCGGGGTCGGAGGCAAGATCGTCCGCGTCGACCAGGAAGAACCGCGCGTCAAACCGTCGGGGCCGGCCCGGTGGGGTCAAGGCGCGAAAGACGAACTGCAGTGGCGAGGCGCTGGGCCGGTGGCCGCGCGCGGCGAAATCGCGCCAGTCCTCGGGCGCGTCGGGCCAATCGTCGCGCGCGCCCAGAAGCTGGCCGGTTTCTTCCCAGAGTTCGCGGATCGCCGCCGCGGCCAGCGCGTTTGGCGTGACTGGCGGCACGATGATGTCTTGCTTCAGCCGCGCCGCGCAAACCGGTGAAATCGGCTCGGCAAGGCCGATATCCGCATCCGCGGGGTCCACCGCCCCGCCCGGAAAGACGAACTTGCTTGGCATGAACGCCGCCTTGGCCCCGCGCTGGCCCATCAGGATGCGTGGACGCGTGGCGCGGTCACGCAGCACGATCACCGTCGCGGCGTTGCGGATCGCGGATTTGTCGGAAGTCATGCCTGCCCCTTCTAGCTGTTGTGCTGGCGGTCAGGCCGTCTCTCCGAACCCTCCCATGCGTCGTGCCCACTGGAACGCGACGACCGCGCCCTTGAGCCTCGGCAGAAGGTAAAGCGACAGCGCGACGCAGCCAACCGCAAAGATGGTGAACAACACCAGCGGGTCGGGACGCCACATCACGAAGGAGAAATGCAGAAGAGGCGCAACAATATGCCCCACCAGCAGGATGGTCAGATAGGCGGGCCCGTCATCGGCGCGGTGGTGATGCAACTCCTGCCGGCAGACCGGACAACTGTCGTGCACCTTCAGGTAGCTCCGCATGAGCGGGCCGGTCCCGCATCGCGGACACCGCCGCATGAAGCCGCGCCGCAGGGCCGGCCAGAGAGTGCGTGGTGTGTCGACGGCTTCGCCGATCCGGATATCGCTGTGGTTTTCGAATGTCATGGTACCTGCCCGCAACCTGCCACCCCAAGATGCACCTTCCGGGGTGTATGTCAAAGATGACCAAATGCCCTAGCGGCGGGATGACGCATCCGGCGCGGGGGGTCAGGCCGCGGAACGCTCGAGCATGAAGCGGTTACGGCCCATTTCCTTGGCACGATACAGCGCCCGGTCGGCGCGCTTGATCAGACCTTCCGGCGTCTCCGCCAGGCCGAGGCCACCGGGCGAGTCGCAGCCGATGCCCGAGCTGAGCGCAAGCCCGATGGAAACCGTGACATCAATCTCCCCGTCGTGACCGGGCAATACGACCGGTTGCTGCGAGATCTTCTGGCACAGGCGCAATGCGGCCTGCCGGGCGGCCGCGCGCCCCGTGGCGGGCATGACGATGAGGAACTCCTCACCCCCGATCCGGGCCACGAGATCGACGGCACGCATGTTGCTTTGCAGGCGACGGGCGCATTCGGTCAGAACCGCGTCACCGGCCTCGTGCCCATGCCAGTCGTTGATGCGCTTGAAGTGGTCCAGGTCGGCGATCATCACCGCATAGGGACGTCCGGACTGGCGCGACTGTTCGGCGATCCGGTCCAGGTGCGGCAGCGCATAGCGGCGGTTGTAGAGTCCGGTCAGCGGATCGCGGATGGCCGCCTCCGCGCCGTTCCTGACGGTCGCGCGCAAGCTATCGTTGATCTCGCGCCGCTTGTGCAGGCGCCGTGCCCGAAGCGCCATCTCCGACATGGGCACATCGCCGATCGCGGCTTCGTCGGCGCCCAGATCCAGCGCTTGTGCGGCAAGGTCGGGACGGTCCGCGGGCGCGATCACCAGGATCGCCTTGTGACGCGTGCGCATGTTGGCCCGCAGGTCGCTCAGCAGGGAAAGCCAGCGTTCGGGGTTGGTGTCCGGCAGGTCCAGCACCAGCACGGAGGACTGCGCGGTTTCGTCGAGATTTTTCAGCGCGAGATCGATCGACATGGTCACGACCTTCAGGCCGGGCTCCTGTATCAGACCGAACAGCGAATTGCCGTCACGGTCCTGCGGATCGCGCAGGTGGATCACCGGAATCGCGCGCTCGAAGCCCTGAACCGGTTCGGCAAAGCCGAGAGCCCGCGTGGTTCCGTCGCGCAACCGCCATTCGGATTCCGACGCGCTGTTGCGCAGCACCGAGCGGATCCGGGCAAAGAGCAGCCGGTCATCGACCGGGAACGGAAGGGCATCCTCGGCGCCGGCCCGCAGGAGTTCCTCGCGGGCCTCCTGCTCCTCGGTGAGCGCCAGGATCGGCGGTGCGGCCTGTCCCATCCGCGTCTTGACCTTGGCGCTGAAATCCGCCGCTGTCATGTCCGGAAGCGTGCTGTTCACGATCACGAGATTCGGCAGCGTGTCGGCGATCGCGGCCAGTGCATCCGCGCCCGTGGACGCGGTGCTGACCTCGTACCAGGCCGAGGAGAGCTTGACCTTCAAAGCCACGCGATTGGTGGCAATGCTGTCAACGATGAGCAGAGACGCTTGCACTCTTGGGCACCTTTCGCGAACGTGGTGTTTGGCGTTGGGCTTATATCAGCGTGCAAGGGTTAAGAAAGAGTTGCCCAGCTTGATAAAACTTATCGGGTGTTTGAATGAATAGGCGGGAAGTCGCTGAAACCGTGGCACTTCAAGCGCTTGCCTGGCTTGTGGCGCACGAGGATCTGTTGCCGGTTTTCCTCGGATCGAGCGGGCTGGACGAGACCGATTTGCGCACCCGGGCAGGCGATCCCGAGCTCCTCGCCGCAGTCCTGGATTTCCTGTTGATGGATGACGCGTGGGTCAGGGGATTTTGTGATGCTCACCAGCTGCCCTACGGCCGCCTGATCGAGGCGCGGGCGGCATTGCCGGGCGGGGAGCAGGTGCATTGGACATGACAACCCGGCCGATCCACGGGATCGTCTTCGACAAGGACGGCACGCTCTTCGATTTCGCCCGCACATGGGAGGGCTGGGCCAATTCGCTGCTGAACCGGATCGCGCCGGACCGGCAAGCGGCGGTCCGGATGGGCAGGGCGATGGGGTTTGACACGCGCGCGGGGCGGTTCGACCGTGACAGCGTGGTGATCGCCGGCACGGCACTGGATGTCGCCGAAGTCCTGGCCGACCACCTGCCTCATATGTCCCTGCCGGAAATCGTGGCGCTTCTGAACGAGGAATCCGCGCGGGCGCCCCAGGCAGAGGCCGTGCCACTCGTCCCTGTGCTCGACGGGTTGCGCGCGGCCGGCTACCGGCTGGGCCTTGCGACCAACGATGCGGAGTTTCCGGCCCGCGCGCATCTGGAGGCGGTCGGGATCGGCGACCGGTTCGAATTCATCGCGGGTTTCGACAGCGGTCATGGCGGCAAACCGGCGCCCGGGCAGCTTCTGGCCTTCGCGGCGCTGACCGGCCTTGCGCCCGATGCCTGCGTCATGGTGGGGGACAGCCGCCACGATCTGGCGGCCGGCCGGGCCGCGGGGTTCGCGACGGTGGGCGTGCTGACCGGCATTGCGGCGGAGCCGGACCTGCGCGATCTCGCCGATGTGGTCCTGCCCGATATCGGCCACCTCCTTGGCTGGCTGGACCGCGCCGGGGTCTGAGCGCGCCACCGCCCGATGCATCGCACGTGATCCGGCAGCGACGCCTGCTGTCGTTTACAGAAAATACCTGCGCCGCGCTTTGCGATCATGTTGTGAGGTATCTCAGTCGGGACGGAGGCCCTCATGGCAGACCAGGCAACGCGGCGAAGAACCAGGGGCGGCGGGCGCGCCGGGGCCGCGGCGCGTCGTGGCAGCAGTGTCATCGAGCAGATGCCGTGGCGCATTCCGGTCAATACCGACCGTCCGATCGAGCCGCTGACGCCGGACGGGGTGGCGGCCATCCACGACGGGGCGATGCGGATCCTGGAAGAGATCGGGATCCAGTTCCTGAACCCCGAGGCGATCGAGATCCTGCGCGAGGCCGGATGCACCATAGACGGCGAGAACGTGCGCATGGGCCGCGATTTCGTGATGGAGATGGTGGCCAAGGCGCCGGCGCAATTCGAGATCGCCGCGCGCAACCCGGACCACAACCTGCCCATCGGCGGCAATCACATCGTGTTCGGCAACGTCTCCTCCCCTCCCAACTATTTCGACATGGAGATCGGGCGGAAGGTTCCGGGCAACCGCCAGCAGTGCCAGAACCTGCTGAAACTGACGCAGTATTTCAACTGCATCCACTTCGCCGGCGGCTACCCGGTGGAGCCGGTGGACATCCACGCATCGGTCCGGCACCTCGACGTGCTCTATGACAAGCTGACGATCACCGACAAGGTGATGCACGCCTACAGCCTGGGCCGCGAGCGGGTCGAGGATGTGATGGAGATGGTCAAGATCGCCAGCGGCGTGACGGAGGAGGAGTTCTGCGCCAAGCCCTACATGTACACCAACATCAACTCGACCTCGCCGCTGAAGCATGATTTCCCGATGATCGACGGGTGCCTGCGGCTGATCCGGCGGGGGCAGGCGGTGATCATCACCCCGTTCACGCTGGCCGGGGCAATGGCGCCGGTCACCATGGCCGGTGCGGTGGCGCAATCGCTGGCCGAGGCGCTCTGTGCGGTGGCGCTGTTCCAATACGTCAAGCCGGGCTGCGCCTGCGCGATCGGCACATTCACGTCGAACGTCGACATGAAATCCGGCGCACCGGCCTTCGGCACCCCGGAATACATGCGCGCGACCCAGATGACCGGGCAGATGGCGCGCTATTACAACCTGCCGCTGCGCTCCTCCGGCGTCTGCGCGGCCAACGTGCCTGACGGGCAGGCGATGTGGGAGACGTGCAATTCGCTCTGGGCGGCGGTGCAGTCGGGCACCAACATGGTCTATCACGCCGCGGGATGGCTTGAAGGCGGGCTGATCGCGAGCCCGGAGAAATTCATCATGGACTGCGAGGTCCTGCAGATGATCCAGCGCTATTTCGAGCCTGCGCTCGTCGCCACCGGCCCCGACGAAATCGCGCTCGACGCGATACGTGAGGTCGGCAGCAACGGGCACTTCTTCGGCATCCAGCACACGCAGGACCGCTACACCAGCGCATTCTACCAGCCGTTCCTCGCGGACTGGAAGAATTTCGAGGCCTGGGAGGCCGCCGGGTCGGTCTGGACGGCGGAGCGTGCGCATGCGCTCTTCAAGGACATCGTCGGCAGTTTCGAGGCCCCGCCATTCGACGAGGGCCGTCGCGAGCAGTTGGCCGATTTCGTGGCGCGCCGCAAGGAGGAGGGCGGCGCGCCCACGGATTTCTGAGCCTCACGCGGGCCCGGACCTTTCGTTGAGAGGGGTCTGTCTCCCACCGGTGTTCGACAGGAGTTCCGCTAAAATTTTACGCCTTACGCCAAACTTAACCGTTCTGTGATGAAGCTGACGGCGGGAATGCGTGAGGAAGACGATGCACGGTTTGGCTCTCAGGGCGATCCAGCTCTTTGTGACCGACCTCTACGGGTCGGCCACGTGGTCGCGAGTCATTGAAACGGCTGACCTCGAGTTCGACGAGTTCGAGGCGATGATGACCTACGATGACCAGATCGGCGAGCGCACGCTGGCCGCCCTGTCCAGCGTGCTCGACCGGAGCCGCAAGGATATCTTCGAGGATGTCGGCACCTATCTCGTGTCCCATCCCAGTACCGATGCGGTGCGCCGGCTCCTGCGGTTCGGGGGCTTCAGCTTCGAGGACTTCCTGCATTCCCTGGACGATCTTCCCGACCGCGCGCGGCTGGCGCTGCCGAACCTCGATCTTCCGATCCTGGAGTTGCGCGAGCATTCGGGCTGTCATTTCAGCCTGATCTGCCGCGGGCATGTGGAGGGTATCGGATATTTGCTGGTGGGACTTCTGCGTGCCATGGCCGACGACTACGGCGTGCTTGCCCTGGTCGAACATCGGGGCGGTGGGCAGGGAACAGAGACCCTGGCGATCAAGCTGCTCGAAAGCAGCTTCGCCAAGGGGCGCGAATTCGAACTCGGGGCGCTTCATTCATGAGTTTCAATGCGCTTCCTTCCCTGGCCGTGCTCGATGTGTTGTGCCCGATGCACCTGACGCTGAGCGCGACCGGACATATCACCCATGTCGGTCCGACCCTGCGCAAGCTGCGGCCCGATCAGCGGTGGACCGGGTTGAGGTTCCTGGAGGTTTTCCGGCTGGCCCGTCCGCGCAAAGTCGAATCGATGCGCGAATTCCGCTCTGTCGCTGGCCGCAAGTTGCACCTCGAGTTGCGCGAGCCGCCGCGAACCGCGCTGAAGGGGCTTGCGGTCCCGACCGAGGATGGCGGGTTCGTCGTCAATTTCTCCTTCGGGATCTCCGTTGTCGATGCCGTACGCGACCTGGCGTTGACCAGCGCCGATTTCGCGGCCACGGACCTCACCATCGAGATGCTCTACCTGATCGAGGCCCAGGGTGCCGCGATGGAGGCCGCGCGCACGCTGAACGTGCGGTTGCAGGGGGCCAAGGCCGCCGCCGAGGAGCAGGCCTTCACCGACACGCTGACCGGGCTTGCCAATCGCCGCGCGATGGACATCAGACTCTCGCGCCTGATGGCCTCGCGCAGCCCGCTTACGCTGATCCACGTCGATCTCGACTACTTCAAGACGGTCAACGATACCCTCGGCCACGCGGCGGGCGACCATGTGCTGACCCATGTGGCGAACGTCTTTCAGCAGGAGATCCGGGAAACGGACCTTGTCGCCCGTGTGGGCGGCGACGAATTCGTCATCATCCTGCCCGGCGTGACCGACCGCGAGATCGTGGAGAAGGTGAGCCGGCGGATCATCGACGGGCTCGAGACTCCCATCGATTTCGGCGGCACCCAGTGCCGGATTTCCGGCAGTCTGGGCGCGGTTGTCTGGAACGGCAAGACGTCGACGAGCCCGAACATGCTGATGGCCGATGCGGATGTCGCGCTTTATGCCTCCAAGGATAGTGGCCGCGCGCAGCTCACCTTCTACGAGCCGCGGTTGCGCAAGATGCCGCGGACCCTGTCCGACCAACGAGCCGGCGCCGCCGAAAACCCGCGCTGAGGGCCGGGCGAGGTCAGGACGCCTCCGCGAGGCCCGCGTCCAGCGCCCGCAGGATCGTTTCCACATGCGCCTCTGTCAGCACGAGCGGCGGTGAGAGGATGATATTGTTGCCCGACACCCGGATCATCGCGCCGTTCTCGTAGGCGGTTCGGTGCACCTTGCCGATGGTCTTCTTGTCGATTGGCGCTTTCGTCGCGCGGTCCGACACCAGTTCCAGCACCGACATCAGCCCCACGCCGCCACGCACGTCACCGACCAGTTCGTGCTTCTTTTTCAGGGCCTTGAGCCCTTCGAACAGCTGATCGCCCCGCGCCGCGGCGTTGTCCTTGACCTGCAGTCTCTCGGTTTCCTTCAGGCAGGCGATGGCCGCCGCAGCGCCAACCGGGTGCCCGGAATAGGTATAGCCGGAGGCAATCGCGCCCTTGCCGGAAGTGTCCGTCTCGAAGGTGTCCGCGATGGCGGCCGACAGCATCACCGCACCGAAGGGGAAATAGCCGTTGGTGATCGCCTTGGCACAACACAGCATGTCCGGCTGCACGCCCCAATGGCGCGAGCCGGACCAGCTTCCGGTGCGGCCGAAGGCGGTGATGACCTCGTCCGCGATGAGCAGGATGCCGTGTTTGGAGCAGATCTCGCGCACGCCCGGCATGAAGCTCGGGTGCGGCGGGATCACGCCGCCGGCACCCAGCACTGGCTCCATGATGAACGCGGCGATGGTGGAGGGGTCCTGAAATTTGATTTCGTCCTCGAGGGCCGCGAGGCAAAGCCCCGCCAAACGTTCGGGGTCGGTTTCGTTGAACGGGTTGCGGTAGGTGTAGGGCGCGGGGATGTGGTGACAGCCAGGCATCAGCGGCTCGTACTGCGTGCGGAAGTTCGCGTTGCCATTCACCGACGCGGCCAGCGTGTGCGTGCCGTGATAGCCCTTTTTCAGGCTCAGGAACTTTACCCGCCCGGCCTCTCCGCGCAGCTTGTGGTACTGTCGCGCAAGCCGCAGCGAGACCTCCACGCTGTCGGACCCGCCCGAGGTGAAGAAGGCGCGCGTCAGCCCGTCGGGCGCAAAGAAATCCTTGAGCATGTAGCTGAGCTCGATCACCACGTCGTTCGACGCGCCGCGGAAGATCGAGTAGTAGGGCAGCTTGTCCAGCTGCTCCGCAATGGCGCGCTTCACCGGCTCGCAGGAATAGCCGAGGTTGACGTTCCAGAGCCCGCCCACGGCGTCCACCGTTCTGTGACCGTCCACATCCGTGATCTCCACGCCGTCTGCGCTCACGATGATATCGGGCGGGTTGGCGAGGCTGTCGGCCGGGTGCGCCATCGGGTGCCACAGGTGGCGAGCGTTGTTTTCTTTCAGGAAATTCGCGTCTTTCATCGGGGGCCTCTGGTTGGTTGGGGCAGGGCGGCGCGGGCCGTCCTCATTTGATTGCGTCCGGAAGGACCGGTTCGGTCCGGAATGCGGGGTGGGTGCCGCCAAGCGAATGGCTGGCCGCGCGGGCAGCAGGATGCAGGGCGTCGGCGATGATGCGCAGCCGGTCGGGCGTCACACGCACGGTCGGAACTGCGACGGAAATCGCGCCGATCGCCTCCTTTTCCGCGCCGAAGATGGGCGCGGCAAGCGATGTGACCTCCTCGTCGAATCCGCGGTCGTTATAGGCAATGCCGCTTTCGCGCACCGCGTCCACGATCCGTCTGAGGTCGTCCGGATCGACCGTGGTCGCCCTGGTGATCGGGTCCAGCGGCGCCGAAAGGATCGTCGTCAGGAGGTCCGGAGGCCCGAAGGCCAGCACCGCGGCACCGGATGAAGTCGCATGCAGCGGCAGCATTTCCGCGGCATCGAAATGCACCTGGGTCCCATGCAGGGCCGGATCGAAGTGATAGATCGGCGACAGCATCTCTCCCTGCAGCAACGAGGCATGGGCCAGCTCGCCGACCTCGTTGGCCAGCGCATGTACGATCGGCCGCAGCAGTCCGCGTACCGGATGGGTCGTTTCCCGGACCAGCGACAGGCGCAGAATCGCGGGACCCAACCGGTAGGCGCGCGTCTCGGGGTGCTGTTCCAGAAAGCCGTTCGCTTCCAGTTCCACCAGATGCCGGTGCACGGTCGCCTTGTCCCGCTCGCTCAGCCGCACGAACTCGCCCAGGCCGATCTCCGGCCGGGCGCGCGAGAAGAAGTTCAGCAATTCAAGGGCTTTGGTGATGGTTCCCATCGTGCGGCTCCACGTGCCGGCCGCAATCCGGTGCCGGCGGTTCAATTGAAAGATTGACAGAAACGCCAAATGATGGCAACAAAAATGATACCAATGGTTCAAATAATAAACCAACCTGACAGGGAGTATCCCGTGAAGACATTGCAGAAAACCGCGTGCGCGCTTGCCGTCGCGATGGCGCCCCTCGCAGCACTTGCCGAATATCCGGAAAAGCCGGTGAATTTCGTCATCCCGTTTCCCCCCGGCGACCTCGAGGACGTGCTGACCCGCATGATCGCGGACGATTTCCAGGCGGCCTATGGCGTGGCCGCCGCCGTCATCAACCGCCCCTCCGACAGCGGGCCTTTTCCGGGCGCCGCCTCCGTCGCCACGCAGCCGGCTGACGGCTATACCATCGGGTCCTTCGTGGTGGGTGTGCCGGTGGTCGGGCCGGAGGTCGGTATTCCGGCGCTGAGTCCGAACCCGTTCGAGCCGCTGGGCATCTTCGTTACCTATCCCTTCGTCATCGCCACCTCCGCCGATGCGCCCTATTCCACGATGGAAGAACTGGCAGACTATGCGCGGGAAGAACCGGTGGTTCTCGGCCATTTCGGGTCCTTCCTGCTGCCGACCCAGGCGACCTTCGCCGCCGCAAAGGCGCTGGATTTCGAATGGGGTGCGGAGGCCTCCTCCGACGCGCTGGACTGCAATTCGCTGGCCTCGGGCGACTTCGACGTGATCAATACGACGATCCAGCTGGTGCTGCCCTGCCTCGACAACGTGAAGATCCTCGCAACGATCACCGAACAGCCGATCGCGCTGGTGCCGGACGCGCCGACTCTGGCCTCCATCACGCCGGATCTGAACATCTCGCTCTGGAACGGGCTGTTCGTGCACAAGGATACCCCCGCCGACGTGCGCGAAAAGATCGTGGCCGTCGCACGCGAGACGATGGCGTCCGACCGCGCGAAAGCGCTTGCCGCCGACACCGGCGCGCTGGTCTACTGGATGGACGCGGACGAGTCGGCCGCGCGCATCGAGAGTGATATCGCCGCATCGGCCCGCATCAACGAGATGATCGGGCAGTAACGCCGGCCGGCCCGCCGCTTTGGCGGGTCGCTTTCCTCGACGCAGCGGAGGGTCCCGGATGGCGACCGACCATGACGAACCGCATGTGTTCCCGATCGGGCGCAAGCCCGGGGAGCTCCTGTTCTGTGCGCTTTTCCTGATTTTCGCGGCGGGCCTGCTGGCGCAGATGGGCTGGCAGACGGAGTGGATCGACGGCAAGGGGCTGGCCGCACAGCCCCGGACCTGGCCCGCGATCTCGTTGGGCGGCATGGTGCTTTTCGGCGCGATCCAGTGGCTGAGAACGCGGGCGGTGGAGCGCACGCCCGGAAGGTGGCGCGAGGCGGTGACCTGGATCCGCGCGCTGGAATTCGTGGGATGGTACGTCGCGTACGTCGTGGTCATTCCGGTCGTCGGCTACCTGCTGGCAACGCTGAGTTTCTGCCTGTTGCTGACGCTCCGCCTCGGCTACCGCTCGCGCGCGGTTCTGCTCTCGGCCGCGCTTTTTGCCGTCGCCGTGGTCCTGGCCTTCAAGGCCGGGTTCAACGTCAAAATCCCCGGCGGTGCGATCTACGACTACGCGCCCGAGGGGATGCGCTACATCCTCATCCGCTATTTCTGAGCCCGGCACATGGACACGCTCCTCTCCTCCTTCGAGATCATCGCGCGGTGGGATGTCATCGCGGCGCTGCTGATCGGCTCCATCGGCGGGGTCATCGTGGGCGCGTTGCCCGGGGTCGGCGCGGCGGTGGCCATCGCGATCCTGCTGCCGGCCACGTTCATGCTGGAACCCATTGTCGGGCTGACAGCGTTGCTGGGCATCTACGGCTCCTCGATGTTCGGGGGGGCGATCCCGGCCATCCTGATCAACACGCCCGGCTCCCCGGTGAACGCGCTGACCACCTATGACGGCTACCCGATGACGCAAGCGGGTCAGGCGCGCCGCGCGCTGGGGCTGGCCTATTCGGCGTCCTTCTTCGGCGGCATGGTCTCGATTCTCTGCCTGATGCTCTTTGCGCCCGTGCTGGCGAAGATCGCGCCGCTCTTCGGCTCGCGCGAGATCTTCCTCGCCGCCCTTCTGGGCCTGGTTCTGGTGGTGCTGACCCACCGCGGACAGGTGCTGGCGGCGGGGATGCTCGCCTGTTTCGGCGTCTTTCTGCAGACCATCGGGCTCGAAGGCACCGCCTATACCCAGCGGTACACGTTCGGGCAGGGATGGCTCCAGAACGGGATCGACCTGATCGTCGTCGTGCTGGGCATTTTCGCCATCAGCCAGGCCTTCGTGCTCTTCATGGACAAGGACCGCAGCTACCCGGTGCCCCATGTCGGCAAGAAGGGCTTCTTCCGCACGATGGGCGAACTTCGGCACTTCAAGCGCGTCGCGACCGCCGGGTCCGGCTTCGGGGTGATCTGCGGGATGATTCCCGGCGTGGGCGAGTTCATGTCGCAGTTCATGTCCTATTCCTACGCGCAGCGGACGTCCAAGTCGCCGGAGACCTTCGGCAAGGGCAACCCCGAGGGGCTGATCGCGTCAGAGGCCGCGAACAATTCGGTACCGCCAGCGGCGATGGTTCCGCTGCTGGCGCTGGGCATACCAGGGGAGGAACTGACCGCGATGATGCTGGCGGTCTTCTATGTCCACAACGTGATCCCGGGACCCGCGCTTTTCGCCAACCAGATGGATTTCGTCCTGGCCCTCTACATCTGCCTGATCTTGCTCAACATCATCGTCGTCGTGTTCCTGTTCCTTGCGACCGACACGCTGATGAAGGTGATGCTGATCCCCAGCCGGTTCCTGGGCATGATGATCCTGACCTTCAGCCTGATCGGCGTCTACAGCCTGCGGAATTCGCTGACGGACGTGTTCGTCGCCTCGGGCTTCGGGGTGTTCGGCATGATCCTCAAGCGGTTGCAATATCCCACCTCGCCGGTGATCCTCGGGATCGTGCTGGGCGGGCTGATGGAGGACAAGTTGAGGACGGCGATGGCGCGGGTGCGCACGCCCTGGGATTTCATCGACAGGCCCGTGGCCTTCATCCTCTTCACGATGATCGTGCTGGCGCTGGCCGCGCATGTCTGGACGATGTGGAAGGCGCGCCACGGCGAGCCGGTGGATGACCTGCACGGCGACAGGACCCGCTGAACGACGGAGACGCGACATGGATACCGCCAAGATAGACGCCCTGCGCGCCGAGCCCATCGCCCCGGTCCGGCACATCATTGACGGAGAACGCCGCGACGCCTCCGATGGCGCGGTGATGGAGGTGATCTCGCCCATCGACGGGCAGGTGCTCACCACCATGCCGCGCGGCACGGTGCAGGATGCCCGGTCCGCCGTCGCCGCTGCACGCGTGGCCTTCGACGATGGCCGGTGGTCCGGGCTGGCGCCCGCCGCGCGCAAGAAGATCCTGCTGAAATGGGCCGACCTGATCGAGGCAAACGCGCTGGACCTGGCCGTGCTCGGGGTGCGCGACAACGGGACGGAAATCGGAATGGCCTTCAAGGCCGAACCGATGTCGGCCGCCGGGACTATCCGCTATTATGCCGAAGCCATCGACAAGATCGCCGGGGAAATCGCGCCGACCGCTCCAGACAGCCTCGGCCTCGTGCATCGCGAAGCTGCGGGCGTCGTCGG
>CBDUPF010000068.1:0-14541 GCA_965369035.1 uncultured Aliishimia sp. | reverse complement strand
ACACTCCGACGGGATTCCTCCCCAAAGGTAACAGCCTTGCTCGGCGTTCATTGCGGGCAAAGCGCACGTAAAGTGCGTGGCGCTATCGCAAGCGGTCCGAAAATTCCGCAACAAGCCCCTTGAGGAACAAGATTATTTTGTAAATAACTGCACAGAGTTCGGCGGTATTTTGTAAAAAACGTTATTTCGCACCGCAGAAACGCATTGAATTCGCGGCACAAAGCAAGGAGGCGTGCCATGATGTCCGAGGGCCTGACCGGCACCCGAATCCGCGAAAGGCGTCAGATCGCCGGGTTGCGCCAGGCGGATCTGGCGCGGCAGATCGGAATTTCCGCGTCATACCTCAACTTAATCGAGCATAACCGCCGGAGAATCGGGGGAAAACTTCTCCTGAAGATCGCCGATGAACTGGGTGTGGAAAGCGCCTTGCTGACCGAAGGAGCCGAAGCCGCGCTGATCGGCGCGCTGCGCGAGGCGGAGGCCGACGCGACCGTGCAGGGGGTGGAACTGGACCGGATCGAGGAGTTCGCGGGCCGGTTTCCGGGCTGGGCGCGGCTCCTTGCGGCGACCCATGCCAAGGTCGGACGGCTGGAACGGACGGTCGACGGGCTCAACGACCGGCTGACCCACGATCCCGCACTCGCGGCCTCCGTGCACGAGGTGCTTTCGACGGCCGCCTCGATCCGGTCCACCGCGTCCATCCTGGCGGAGACGGACGCGCTGGAACGCGAATGGCTGAACCGCTTTCACGCCAACATCAACGAGGACAGCGCGCGGCTGGCCGAGAGCAGCCGGGCGCTCGCCGGGTATCTGGAGCAGGGACGCCGGGGCGCAGAAGATACGGCCCTGCCGCAGGAGGAAGTGGACGCCTACCTGATGTCGCATTTCTTCCGGTTCGACGCGCTGGAGAAGGGCACCGCCACCGTGGAGGAGCTGGTCGAGACCGCGGATCTGAGCATGGCCGCCCGCGCGATACTGGGACCGGTGCTCGACGGATATGTGGCCGACGCCAAGCAATTGCCGCTGGACCGGTTGCAGGGCGCGCTGGGCGATCTCGACACCACCGATCCGGTCGGGCTGGCCCGCAACCTCGGCGTCGCCGTTCCCGTGGTGATGCGCCGCATGGCCTGCCTGCCGGATCTGGGCGCGGGCTACGTGATGTGCGACCGATCGGGCAGCCTGCTGCTGCGCAAGGCCGTCCCGGGGTTCGAACTGCCGCGTTTCGGCGCATCCTGCCCGCTCTGGCCGCTGTTCATGGCGCTGTCGCAACCCGGAACGGTGGTACGCAAGCAGGTCGTCCAGCTGGGCCGCCGGCAGGCGAAATTCGACTGCTACGCCGCGACGGAGACGGTCGGCACCACAGTGTACAACATGCCGCCGCTGGTCCGGTCGGGCATGCTCATCATTCCGTCGAATTCCACCGGCGACGCGGAACTGACCGTTGGCGCGTCCTGTCGCATTTGCCCGCGCGAAGGATGCCCGGGACGTCGCGAGCCTTCGGTTCTGCAAGAAAGTGCGTGAGCTTTTGACAGGTGGTTCGAAAAGAACGATTATTCCGCGCACGGAGGACGGACTTCGGCGTGGAAGGGATCGGAGAATGCCCGCGGGCGGAGACAATCAGGGGGAGACGCGATTACATGGGCAAGCATGTTCTGCTGGTCGAAGACGAAGTGAACATCACCGAGGCGATCCGGTTCCTGCTGACGCGGGACGGATGGCACGTGGAGGCGCATGCCGACGGCGGAACCGCCTTCAAGCGCATCCGTGAACGGCTTCCGGACCTCGTCATCCTCGACCTGATGCTGCCCGGCAAGAACGGGCTCGATATCCTGCGCGAATTGCGCGGCGATCCCGATTTCGCCGATCTTCCGGTTCTGATGCTGACCGCACGCGGACAGGAACAGGACCGGGACCTCGCCACGCGAGCGGGGGTCAGCCGGTTCATGACCAAGCCCTTCTCGAACGCGGACGTGCTGGATGCGGTGCGTGACCTGGTCGCGGGGTAGGCCATGCCGCACCGCACGGATATCGGCATCTTTCTGGAGCGGCGGAGCTATCGCCGCCGGCGCCTGATCGACGGGTTGAAACTGCTGCCCTTTCTCGGAGCGTGGCTGTTCATGCTGCCGATCTTCTGGCCGGGCGCGGAGTCGGATGCGCCGCAGAGCATGTCCGGCGCGCTCCACTATGTGTTCGGCGTCTGGTTCGCGCTCATCCTCGCCTGCGCGTCGCTCGTGATCGTGGTGCGGGTGATGGGGGCGGAGGAGGAGAGGCAGCAAACCCGTACCGATGACGCCCACCCGGGAGAGGCGCCGCGGACGTGACCTCGCTCAATACCCTCGTCCTGATCTGCCTCACCTATGTCGCGTTCCTTTTCGCCGTTGCCTTTGCCGCGGAACGGGCGGCCCTGCGCGGCAAGAGCGGGTGGTTCCGCGCACCGATCGTCTACACCCTCTCGCTGTCGATCTACTGCACCGCCTGGACCTTCTATGGCGCTGTCGGATACGCCGCCCGGTCGGGCATGGAATTCGTCACCATCTACCTGGGGCCGAGCCTCGTCATGATCGGCTGGTGGTGGTTGCTGCGCAAGCTCGTGCGGATCGGGCGAACGCAGCGGGTGACCTCCATCGCCGACCTGATCTCCTCCCGCTTCGGCAAGTCGAACCTTCTGGCCGTCTGCGTGACGACTGTCGCGGTCATCGGAGTGACGCCCTACATCGCGTTGCAGTTGCAGTCCGTCACCCTGTCCCTGGCCGTTTTCGCCGAGGCCGACGCCGCCGCAGAGCCGCTGGAAAAGGGTGCCGCGGCTTTCTGGATCGCTCTCGGCCTCGTCGTCTTTTCGCTGCTGTTCGGTACGCGATCCCTGAACGCGGATGAGCGTCAGCACGGGATCGTGACCGCGATCGCCATCGAGGCGGTGGTCAAGCTGGTCGCCCTGCTGGCCGTCGGCGTCTTTGTGATCTGGGGGATAGCGGGCGGGCTGTCCGAGATGATGACGCGGATCGACGCGTCCGAACTCGGGCAGTGGCAGGTGGACCGCGCGCGCTGGACCGCGCTGACCTTCCTTGCCGCGGCGGCCTTCCTCTGCCTGCCGCGCATGTTCCAGGTGCTGGTGGTCGAGAACGACGACGATCGGCAGCTTGAGCTCGCGTCGTGGCTGTTCCCGCTCTACCTGCTGCTCATGTCCCTTTTCGTGGTGCCGATCGCGGTGATGGGGCTGGAGCTGTTGCCGGGCGCGAACCCTGACCTGTTCGTCCTGACGCTGCCGCTGACCCAGGGCGCGGACACCCTGGCGATCCTCGTGTTCCTGGGCGGGTTCTCTTCGGCCACCTCCATGGTGATCGTCGCGAGCCTGGCGCTGGCCACCATGGTGTCCAACCACATCGTCATGCCGATCTGGCTGGCGCTGAAGGGAGGCGGCGCGTCGGTATCCGGTGACGTGCGCCACGTCGTGATCCTGTCGCGGCGCCTGTCGGTCGGGGTGATCGTCGGGCTCGGGTACCTCTACTATCGCATTTCCGGGGGCAGTGCGGCCCTGGCCGCCATCGGACTCATCTCCTTTGCCGGGGTGGCGCAGTTCCTGCCGGCGATGATCGTCGGGATCTTCTGGCGCGGAGCGACACGGCTCGGTGCATTGACCGGCCTGATCGTCGGTTTCGTCACATGGGCGTGGACCATGCTGCTGCCGTCCTTCGGCCAGGACGGTCTTCTGACGGCGCAGGTGCTGGCCGAGGGGCCCTGGGGCATCTCGGCGCTTCGCCCGCAGGCACTTTTCGGGTTCGAGGGGATCGACCCGACGGTGCACGCGATCTGGTGGAGCCTGTCGTTGAATTTCCTGACGCTCTGGCTCGTGTCGGTCTTCAGCTTTCCGAACCCGCTGGAACGCTTGCAGGGCGCGCAGATGGTCAACATCTTCGACCATTCGACGGCGGCGCGGGGCTGGTCCGCGACGGCCGCCGAGAGCGAGGACCTGCTGATCATGGCGCAGCGCATCCTCGGGGCGAGAGAGGCGCGCGCGCTTTTCCGGGACGAGGCGCGGCGGCAGGGGCTGACCGGGCATCTGGCCGAACCGACCCCGGACTTCCTGCAACTGCTCGAACGGGAACTGGGCGCCTCCGTCGGGGCCGCGACCGCACATGCGATGATCAGCCAGATCACCGGCGGGCCGGGCATCACGGTGGAAGACCTGATGGCGGTGGCCGACGAATCCGCGCAGATCCTGGAATACTCGAGCCAGCTCGAGGCGAAGTCGGCCGAACTGGCCCGCACCGCGCACAAGCTGACGCAGGCCAACACGAAGCTCAAGCAGCTCTCGGTCCAGAAGGATGCGTTCCTGAGCCAGATCAGCCACGAATTGCGCACCCCGATGACCTCGATCCGCGCGTTCTCCGAGATCCTGCGCGATACCGAAGGGCTGGAGCCCGCGGACAAGACCCGCTACGCCTCCATCATCCATGACGAGGCGATCCGGCTGACCCGCCTGCTCGACGATCTGCTGGACCTGAGCGTGCTGGAGAACGGGCAGGTCACGCTCAACCGGCAGGAGGGCGTGCTCGAGGCGCTTCTGGACCGGGCAGTGCAGGCCGCGCAACCCGCCGGCAAGGCGGCGATGCGCATCGCGCGCGACCGCGAAGCGGAACAGGTGCGGCTCGACACCGACCTCGACCGGTTGACGCAGGTCTTCATCAACCTCGTTTCCAACGCGCAGAAATACTGCACCGCGTCGGATCCCGAGTTACGGATCGTGGTGCACACGCGGCCGGACCGGACGATCATCGATTTCATCGACAATGGCGCCGGCATCCCGGAACAGGACCGGAACCTGATCTTCGAGAAGTTCTCGCGGCTGGGCGACAGCGACGGGACCGGCGCCGGGCTGGGCCTTGCGATCTGTTCGGAGATCATGGAACGGCTGGGTGGTTCGATCCGCTACCTGCCGGATACCGGCGGCACCGCATTTCGCGTGACACTTCCGCAACCACAGGCTTTGGCCGCGCAGTAAGGCAATCGTAACCATCGGCAGGTAGACCGGGGTACGAGGGGAAGTCAGACCGTGGCAGCGGATATGAACGATAAAACAGAATCATCGGTCCTGCGTCGCAAGGCGAAGATGGGACAGGAACAGTTCAAGGCGCGCGCGATGACCGCCGCGCGGGCGCTGCGCATTACCCTGTCCAAGGTGGCCGAGGACGAGATGGGGTTGGCGCTGGCGGCGATCGGCCTCAAGGAATCGCGCGGATCGGCAGAGTCCGTTCTGCGCGCGCTGGACGAAAACACCCTTCTTTTGCTGCTGGATTCGCCTGGTCGTGGCCCGGGCGCGGCGCTGATCGATTCGGCGCTCGCAAGTTCCGTGGTGCAGCAACTGACCATGGGCTATGTGACCGAACTGCGCGAGAACCAGCCGGTACGCAAACCCACGCGGACCGACGCCGCGCTGGTCGCCCCGATAATCGATTCCCTGTTCACGCGCGCCGGGCCGCTGCCGGACACGGCGGAGGACACGCAGATGTTGTCGGGATTGCGATTCGGCGCCGATATCGCCAACACACGCCTTCTGGGCATGGCGCTCGAAGCGGACGAATACGCCCATTTCGCGATCACCGTCGATATTGCCGGCGGCAAACGCCAGGGCAAGATCGACCTTCTGCTGCCGATCCCCGTCGCCAAAGCCGAAGCTTGCGATCCCGAATCTGCCGAAGAGGAGCGGGTTCCCGCGACCCTGGAACCGACGGTCATGGCGCTCAACGCGCAGTTGCGCGTGGCGCTCTGCCGGGTTCGCATGCCGTTTTCGCAGCTGGCCGATCTTTTTCCCGGTGACACGCTGCCGTTGCCGGACGGCGTGCTGGACAATGCCGAAGTCCTCACGCTCGCAGGCCGCAAGGTGACCAACGGCAAGCTGGGACAGATCGACGGTGTGCGCGCCATCCGGCTCGGGGGTGCGGCCCAATGGGGCGACGCCGGGTCGCACAACGGCTCGCAACACGCCGCCGGTTCGCAGCAGCTTGCTCCGCTCGGCGGAACTTCAGAATTCACGGCCTATGGCGAAGAGCAGTCGCATCTCGCATCCGACGATCTGCCCGCGCTGCCCGACATGGGCGAGACGTCCAGCCTCGATTCGGGCGATCTGCCGGACCTGCCCGATCTGCCGGACCTGCCCGAGCTTCCCGACCTGCCGGAGCTGCCGGAGGCGTCGCAAGGACAGGATCAGGACATGCCCGAGTTGCCCGATCTTCCGGACCTGCCGGGTGAATTCGAGGATCTGCCGGAGTTGCCGGACCTGCCGATGGCGCAGCGGGCCTGACCGGCCGCATTTTTTCGAACCGACCAGACATGATCTGACACGGCGCGCGCTCGGATGTCGCTCCGAACCATGATTCGGATTTTCCGACAGGCTCAGTTGCGCGCGGCGGCCGCGGCTTCCAACGCCTGACGCATGTTCGAAAGATCGTAGCCGCCGGAACGGGCCGCGGCGAGGATCTCGTCGACCGGCATCGACCCCGCCTGACCGAACGCCCAGGCGATCGTCGACCGGGTTCCCGACGCGCAATAGGCAAGCACCTTGCCCTCCGCACCCTCCGCAATCTCGCGCTGGCGCCCGATGTTCTCCGGCGTGAAGGTCTGATGGGTCAGAGGCAGGACGTGGAATGCAAGGCCCGCTGCCTCGGCGGACTCCTGCATGGCCTGCGCCTGAAGCGCCAACGGCACCTCCGGGTCGGGGCGATTGCAGATGACGGCGGCGAATCCAGCCGCCGCAATCGCCTGCATATCGCCCGGTTCGAGCTGCGGCGCGACAAAGTACGTTTCGGTGATCTGACGGACGTCCATGGCCAGATCGTTAAGACTTCGTATCGGATGTGTCCAGCGGTCGCACTCTTTTGTGGCAATTAGCTTTTGAAATGCAGCAATGGCATGCCCATATGGGAAAAATGCGACCCAAGGTGGTGAAATGATTTGGCGATATCATACCAAAGTCGCATATTGGTGCAGTGTAGAGCGAGCTTGCGTCAGGTTCGAGTCTGCCTGCGAAAAGGGAGGAATTCACCATGTATCACAGCGCACCCCTCGTGTCTCATGCCGATCAGCTTGCTCAGGAGATCAAGCGGGCATCACCCGATACGAGGCTGAGAATGCAACCGCAACTGGGCAGGGTTCTGCAGGAACTCGAACAGGCGGGAACAGCCGTGCCCGCACGGCTGCGCAATCTCCATGAACAGCTCCTGGAAGAAGCCATCGAGGCGCAGTTCGACAACCTGCCTGTTTGAGGACAACCGATCGGCGAAAACACATGCTCCGGCTTGGATCACGAGCCGGAGATTTTGGGTAGCCGGGCTCTCGTAACAGGGAAATCGCGGTGCGAGGCCGGCTCAGCTCAGGATTATCCCGATCACCACCAGCATCAGACCCGTCATGGACAGGAACAGCGCGGCAAGATTCAGCGGAACGATCTTCTGAATCGACGCCCGCAGCTCCGCGTCGTCTCTGGCGTTGCGCCGCGCTCTCGCGACGCGCAGGATGCACCATACCAGCATCGCCAGCCCCGCCAGCGTGAGAGCCGCGCCCGACCAGATCAGGACATCGAAAAGAGTGGTTGCATCGCCTTCCATATCCGCCGGTTAGTCGGTCGCAAAGCGCAGGGCAAGCCCCGGCGCGCCATGACCCCGCGAAGAGCGGCAAAAGCTTTGTGAAGCCGGCGTGCGCCTCCGGGTTGCGGACTGCCTCTCGCGGCGGTAATGCAGTCACCCTGATCCAGCCACAGGAGCCTTGCCATGGAAGACTTCGCGACCGAATCGCAGAAGCCCGACAGTTACCGAGTGACCGCCGACGAGCTGCGCCAGTTCATCGAAAGGTTCGAGCGGCTGGAAGCGGAGAAAAAGGACATCGCCGACCAGCAGAAGGAAGTGATGGCCGAAGCCAAGGCGCGCGGGTACGACACCAAGGTGATGCGCAAGGTCATCGCACTGCGCAAGCGCGACAGCGACGACATCGCCGAGGAAGAGGCCGTGCTGGAGATGTACAAGCAGGCGCTCGGCATGTCCTGAGGCGCGTCGCCTCGCCACCCGCGCCGCATTGCTTGGCCGTCAGGGCAGGATGACCCGGATGCCGGGCGTTTTCTGCAACCGGAAGACGTCCTGATCGTAGATGGCGGTCATGTCTTCCACCAGTTCGTCCGTCCATCCGGGCAGGTCGAGTTCCTCCTCGATTTCCTCCTCCAGTGCGAATTTCTCGAGGAACGCAGCGATGACCCGGCGCTTCTGAAGCTCCGACATGACCGGATGTGTCTTCAGATAGGCGCGAAAGTGCTGCATCCCCTCGGCCGAGATGATCGTGGACAGCAGGTCGAACCCGCCCACGATCTTCCGGTCGGCCGGCAGCGCGCCCATCTCCCGGATGATCTGCGCCCAGATCAGCGGCGCGTCCTCGTTGCACCACACGGTGATCTTCGCGCCCGGAATCGCGACCTGCACATTCTCCAGGAACTCCGACCAGCGGATGTCGGTGGGCGGAACGCCACCAAGGAAATCCGTCATGTGTTCCTTGGGCGATCTCCCGAACACAGCCGGCAGGAAGCTCGCCGGATTGCGCAGCGCCATGAATATCTCGATCTCGTCGTCGGGGAAGAGCTGCGCCATGGCCGACAGGCGTTCCGTCGCCTTGGGATAGAGAATGCCCTGGCGAACGGCCACGCGCGGCGCGCCGAAGAAATGGGCGTTCGACAGGATCAGCCGGTCGGCGGTCTCACGGTCCAGGATCGCGTCGAGCAGCACGTCTCGGGCATCGGGAGCGGGTTCGCCCTCCACCATCGCGTCCAGCGTTTCGCGGATCAGACGCCGGTATCGCCCCGGACCCGGTACAGACACGCCGCGCCGCGCGAAATCCTCCTTGTTGCGCAGCAGGCATTTCAGCAGGCGCTCGTCCTCGGTGAAGTGCGCGCCCGTATGTAGCACCAGTTGCATCGAAGCTGCCCCGCGATAGTGACACATCACTATACCCGTTGGCGGCCGGCCGAAAAGAGCGCGGGCCGTCTATCGTCATGGTTGTGTCCGATTTGCCCGTCTGACGTTCGGCAACGGTGCCTTGCCGGACCGGTCGGACCATGCGTGATGCACCGTGCCGCCGGGATTGCGCTCTCTGCGGACGCCTGCTACAGGTCCCCGCGTTGCGCCGGTATAGCTCAGATGGTAGAGCACCTGACTTGTAATCAGGGGGTCCGGGGTTCGATCCCTCGTGCCGGCACCATCTCCACAGGCAAGCCGCTGTGTCTCTTCAGCTCTCGCAAGCGAGAGCCTGGCCGTGGACCATGTTGCAGCCCAATCCGCCAACTTCAGGTTCTTGAAACAGGGCATCTACTGCTCCTCGCCATGGTCTTGATTTTGCGGGATGGTTTCCGGGTGCACGCGAGCGCCTGAAATCGTCTGGTCCAGCGCCAACCGGCGCGGGAAATTTTCATGCGGATCGCTCGCGCGGCGTGTTAACCTTGCGCTTGGGGGCGTGCGAGGTCCGGTCGTGTACCGACCCTGCATGCGCATTGCATGAAGGAGGTAGTCATGTTCGACACGGACAAGAAACGGATGCTGGCGCTGGACGGGGGTGGGATCCTGGGGGTGATGTCCCTGGGCGCACTGCGCCAGATAGAGACGCAACTGCGCAAGCACACCGGCAAACCGGACCTTCTGCTGTGCGATTTCTTCGACTATTTCGCCGGCACCAGCACCGGGGCGATCATCGCCGCGGGTCTCGCGCTGGGCAAGACGGTGGACGAGATCGAACGCATCTACCTGGAGGAAGGCGACGATATCTTCGACCGCCATGGCTTACTGACGCGCAGCTTCGGGCGGTTCCGCAGCAAGTTCTCGCACGAGAAGCTGACGCGGCGGCTGAAGCAGGAGTTCTCCGACAAGTCGATTCTGCAACTGCGGCAGGAGGGCAGGCTGGGCGACGGCAAGCACCTGCTGGTCGTGACGCGCAACCTCGAGACCGACAGCCCCTGGCCGATCAGCACGAACCCGCGTGCGAAATACAACGACGAGCACCGCCCGGACTGCAACCTGCGCATCCCGCTCTGGCAGCTGGTCCGGTCGAGCACGGCGGCGCCCACGTATTTCGCGCCCGAACGACTGCAATGGGATCCCGCCGATCCCGACAAGCAGTTCTATTTCGAGGACGGCGGCACCACGCCCTACAACAACCCGTCCTTCATTCTCTACAAGATGGCCACGGCGCCGGAATACAAGCTGGAGTGGCCGACCGGCGAGGACAAGATGATGCTGATCTCCGTCGGAACCGGCTACAGCTACCGCCTGTTGCCCAATCCGAATGCGGGCGGCGAGTCGATCCTGGAGACCGCTGCCAGCCTGCCGGCCGAGATGATGCGCGCCGTGGCGATGGAAAACGACATGAGCTGCCGGACCATCGGGCGTTGCGTGGCCGGCCCGCAGCTGGACCGGGAGATCGGCGACATGATCCCGCCTGCGGGAACGCAGACGGACCGCAAGTTCCTTTATGCCCGCTACGATATCGAGACATCGCCCGAAAAACTGCATGCGCTGGGCCTGGGCGACATCGACACCGGGAAACTGGCGATGGACAACCCCGCGGCCGCCCCCGACATGAAGCGGATCGGCGAGAAGCTGGGCGAGCAGGTGGACCTGGCCGCGCAGTTCCCGGGGTTCCTGTCTTGACGGACACGCCGCGACAGGATCGCCGCCAGGCGCGCGTGGAGTTCGCCGAAACGCTGGCGGAGTTCAACGAACAGCGACGCTGGTACAGCAGCAAGGCCGGCCGCTTCAAGCAGCGCTCTCAGCGGATCGACATGCTGATCATCGGTTGCGGTGCGCTGATCACCTTCATCCCGGTGCTGAAACCCGGCGCCGCCCCGCATTGGACCATGATCGCGACCTCGCTGCTCGGCGGGTTCGTGGTCATGCTCCAGGGCTTTCAGCGGATCTTCCGCTATGGCGAGATCTGGCCCGAATACCGGCTGGCCTCCGAACGGATGAAGCGGGAATGGCGGCTTTTCGTGAACGGGGCGGAGGCCTACGACTGCGACGACGCGGACGCGCGGCAACGGTATGTGCTCCACCTCGAGCAGATCATTGCCGACGAACAGAAGATCTTCTTCGACAAGATCCACTCCGCCGACTCCATGGAAGAAAAGGAGAAATCCGGTGCCCAGTGACGACGAGTTGCGCCCGGTCTGCTTCATCGCCATGCCCTTCGGTCAGAAGCGGGTGACAGGTGCCAGGGACGGAGCACCCAACGAGGTGGATTTCAACGCGCTCTGGGACAAGGTCTATCGCCCGGCCATCGACGCGGCGGGCTACACCCCGGTGCGCGCGGATTTCGACACCGGCTCCGTCATCATCAAGGACATGGTGGAGCGGCTGGCCTATGCCGACATGGTCATCGCGGATGTCAGCCTGCAGAACGGCAATGTCTATTACGAGGTCGGTTTGCGCCACGCGGCCCGCGACACCGGATGCGTGCTGTTCGGGGCGGACTGGTCGCGGCAACTCTTCGATATCGACCAGTTCACGACCGTGCGGTACCCGCTCAAGGATGGCGCGGTCACGGATGAGGAGGCCGCCGGTATCCGCGACACGGTGAGGGACGCGATCGTCAACCTCGGGCCCTCCAAGACGCCGTGGTACGTATACGTGGACGATCCAAAGCGCGGATGGTCCGGCGGTGACCAGACCGTGTTCCGCAAGGAGGCCGCCCGGCTCAGCGCGTTCCAGGCCGATCTGCAGGCGATCCGGCTGGAGCCGAATGAAGAGGCCCGCAAGAAACAGATCCGCGAGAAGATGGACTCGATGAAAGGCACGCCGGCGCTCAAGCTGCCGCAGGCGGTGGTCGAGATGATCGTGCACATCCGCGATCAGCTCGGCGACTGGCAGGCCCTTCTGGATTTCATCGGGGAGCTCGATCCGGCCGTTCGCGACCTGCCCTTCGTGGAGGAACAGCGGTTGCTGGCCGTGGCCAAGACCGGCGACAACACCACGGCCATCGCGCACATGGAAAAGCTCATCGAATTGCGCGGACCGACGCCGGAACGGTTGGGCATCATCGGCGGTCGGTACAAACGGCTCTGGCGGGCGGCGCGCAAGGCACGGCTCGAGGCCGGCGGGGCACGGCCGACCCCGGACGAACGGCGCTACCTGAAGGACGCGCTCGACTACTACGAACGCGGGATGAAGCTGGATTTCAACGAGTACTACTGCTCGTGCAACGTGCCTCCGCTGCTGCTCGCCCGCGGGAAATCCGGCGATGCGGAACGCGCCCGGATCGTGGATCACCTCGTTGTCGCCGCCTGCAACCGGGCCATCGAGCGGGGCGAGGACGACGGGTGGACCCGACCCACGCTGCTGGGCGCGGCCTTCCGCGCCGGCGAGGATGAAGTGGCGACGGAACTTGTCGACACGATCGCGATGGAGGGGACGAGCAAGTGGAAGCTGGATACGACCATCGAGGACATGGAAGACCTGATCACCACCGTGGACGACGACGACGAGGTCGCGAAGCTGCAGGACATCCTGCAACAGCTTCGGGATCTGAAGTAGGCCCGCGCCCGAGCGGGTCTGGCGGGCGAGGGGCGTCGCGACGCAACTGCCGAAGCGTGATCGCACACCGGGAATAGACGCAATGCTGGTCTTTCTCAGCCACTCCGGATCCGACACCGACGCCGCCCGCGCGTTGAAGGAGCGGATCGCCGGCGCGCCCGCCGCGCGGGAAGCCGGGCTGGAGATCTGGCTGGACGTGGACGAGCTGCGCCCCGGCGACGAATGGCAGCCCGCGCTGGAGGAGGCGCTGGAGCGCGCCGATGCCTTCATGGTCTATGTCGGTGCCCGGGGCGTGGTGAACTGGGTCGACCGCGAGCTGCGCCATGCGCTTACCCGCGCCACCGGCCCCGGTGCGATCCCCTTTGTTCCGGTGCTGGCGAACGCGGCACTGGAGCCCTCGATCCTCCCGCCCTTCGTTCGTCAGTTCCAGGCGGTCACCGACCCGTTGGGCGACGACCGCGCGCTTTCCGCCCTGATCGCGGCGTTGCTGTCCGCCGGGACGCCGCAGGTCGCACTGACCGACCGGCCCTTTGTCGGCCTCACCGCAATGGGGGAGGCGGAGGCCGACCGCTTCTTTGGCCGCGATGCGGAGATCGCGGAACTCTCCGATCTGATAAGACGCCATGCGCTGGTCGCGGTCGTGGCCGACAGCGGGGCAGGGAAGTCTTCGCTGGTGCGCGCCGGCCTTGTGCCGGCCTTTCGCGGCGGCGCACTGCTGCCCGATACCGAATTCACCCACCCCGTTCCCCGCCACGTCGTGACCATGCGCCCCGGCGCGGACCCGGTGCAGGGGCTGAAGGACGGGGTCGACCGTGCCGCCCGCGCGCTGGGCCGGGATGCCGCCACACGCCGCGCCCTTCGCCAATCCGTGCGGGCCGATGACCCGGGCGAGACCTACTATGCGCTGGCCTGCGACATCGACCACGAGGCGCCCGACATCCTTCTCGTCATCGACCAGTTCGAGGAGCTTCTGACCGCCACGCCGCCGGACATCGCCGACACCTTCGTCCGGCTGGTGCTGGGCCTGGTCGACAACGACCGGCGGCGGGTTCGCGTGGTGCTGACCGTCCGCGTGGACTACTTCAACCTGATCCGCCGCCACGAGGCCCTCTTCGCCCGGTTGGAGGCGGAGGACGGCGCGGCGCAGCTTCGGCTGAAACGCGTCTCCGACGAGGGGCTCGACGAGATCGTCAAGCGCCCCCTGATCATGGCAGGCCATACCGACGCGGCAGAACGGGACGCGCTCGCCGCCGCGATACGCCGCGACATCACCGGCCGGCCGGGCGATCTCGCGCTGGTGCAGATGGCGCTCTATGCGACGTGGCGGCGGGCGGTCGAGACCGGCGACGATCTCATGACCGCCTACACGCAGGCCGGCGGCGTCCACGGTGCGCTCGCCCACCAGGCCGAAGAAACGCGCCAGCGGCTGAGCGAGGCGGAGCGCGCGGCCCTGCTGCCGCTCTTCGCGCGGCTGGTGCGGCTGGGCGACACCGGCGGTGCGACGCGGCGGTTCGCGACGCTGTCCGAACTGGGCCCCGAGCGCGCGGCCCTGGCCCGCAAGCTCGCCACCGAGGAGGCCGGGCGGCTGCTCATGGTCGGCGACGACAGTGCCGAGATCGCCCACGAGGCGCTCGTCGCGCAATGGCCCTGGCTTCAGGAGCAGATCCAGGCCGGTGCCGGCGACATCCGCACGCTGGCGTGGCTGGGCGACCGGACTGCGGCGTGGAAGCAGAGCGGCGTGGGCGCGCTGCCCAACGATGTCGAACGCGCGGCCTTCGCCGGGCTGGCCGCGCGCCACGGCGACTGGCTGTCGGAGGACGAACGCGCCTGCCTCGCGGCGGCGCGGCGTCGGGCCACGCTCAGGCGCGCCACGGGTATCGCCGCACTGGTCACCGTCGTGGCCTTCGGCGTCGCGATGACCGTGCTGGCGTGGCGTCTTTCCGTCGCCGAGGAGGAACTGCAGGCCTCGCTGGTCACCGTGATGCAG
>CBDUPF010000067.1:0-14546 GCA_965369035.1 uncultured Aliishimia sp. | reverse complement strand
AGTTTTTCCATCCTTTAACGCCCGGGCAATGTAAACATGATGCGCTACATGTTAGCAAATTTCCCGACCTATAAGAAGAAAATTTTTGCAATTCGCTGTGCCTATTTGTTCTGGTGACACGCTCGAACGCTCAGAGACGCGACTTTCTTGAGCTTCGAATCTGAACGTATCAATATTCGTGTCCGACATCCAAGATCTGATGGCATGTCGCTGAAATCACTGAAGGGCTTTGTAAGCAAGTGGCGTACAGGTAGTCCTAACTCTCCTCCGCGCCCCGCGCGGCTTCCGGGTGTTCGGACATGTAGTGGCGCAGGACGACGAAAAGTTCCTTGGCCTTCGGCACGTCGTCGGCATGCAGCGCTTCGCGGATGTCTTCGCAGATGATCTGCTGAACGTGCTGCGGGCCCTTGTGCTGGTGCATCATGTAATCCGCCAGCGCGGCGGCGTTCACGCCCTCCACATGCTCGTGTTGCGCGACGGCGTCGATCTCCTCCCGGGTCAGCTCGCACATGTCCAGAATGTCATCCAGGTTGATCACCGGATCGTCCTCCTCCGATTTGCACATCGGGCACCGCATCACCGAGACGCCATGCGGTCCGCACAATTCAATGATAGCACCGCATCCCGGCCGTCCGTCTTGATCTGGGTCAACCTGGGCATATTCGCAAAAGGCTACGTCATTTCCAGTCTGAAGCGGAGAACGACCATGGCCCCAATGCCCCTCATCCTGATCCTGCATATCTTCATCGGCGCAACGTTGGCCGGGTCTGGTGTGGTGGTGGCGCTCGTCTTGGGGTTCGATACGCTGGCGCCCATCCTTGTCGCCGGGGTGCTGGGGTTCCTCGCGGCTTTCCCGATCAGTTGGCTGGTCGCACGAGAGATCGCCAAATTGCGCTGAGCAAGTGGATGTTTTGCGCGGGGGCTGTTCGTGGCCCTGTCCGGGCTGCGACCGCACGGTCGAAGGTTCGATGCGGGGCGCGCTTAGCTATTGTAGCGAAACGAGATCTTCCCCATCGGACAAGACGCTTGCGGTTTCCGTTGATACAGATCAAGACAAGCCGCCCGGACTGCGTTAGCATGCACCGGATCAGTACAGGAGGCCACATGACAAACCCGCGCGACATTCTTCTGGCCCGCCGCCAGGAACTCCTTTCGGAGCTCGACCATATCGAGACCGACCTCGACGCTCCCGCGACCAAGGACTGGGAGGACCGCGCTTCCGAACGGCAGGGCGATGAGGTGCTGGAGGCGCTGGGCGAACATGACCTCCAGGAACTCCGCCAGATTGACGCCGCGCTCAAGCGCATCGAGGAAGACGAATACGGCTACTGCGTGACCTGCGGCAACGAAATCAGCCCGGAGCGGTTGGAGATCCTGCCAGCCACCCCATTCTGCAAGAATTGCGCCGCCACCGTCTGATTTCCGGTTGTGCGTCGTTGAGGGTGCCGGCAACCCGCCGACATCCGATATGCCCTGAAAGTTGAGTACAAAACTCCGGCTTGTTGGCCCGGCTGCTCATCCCCGCACGCGATGCATTCGGGGCGCCCCTCCGGGATCGGGTCAACATCCGGAGTTCTGTACCGACCGTGAACCTAGCAAACGACGGCAAAGGCGTCGTCACCAGTCCGTGCGTGTTGGTAAGGAAAGTTTAACTGATTCCCTCGGGACGCGTGGCTTGGTCCATTTGCACCTGCAGAAAAAGGCCCCAAGCGGCGGTGTTTCCGAACAATCGCGCCAACGCACTCCGCCAGCATCGGTTTTGCCCGTTATCCACACGATTTTCCCGCCCATTACCAACAGCTTATCCCCCGAAAATTCTCATGCTGCAGTGCTATTTCCTTGCCGGCGCGTGAAGCTTTCGTGACACTTGGGTTGCCGGGCGAGTTCAACGAACTCAAGCGGGTGCGAGACACCTCCGGAGGCGGACATCGCGGGAACACGGCGCAAGCCAGGACCCGGTGATGACCCCGAAGGGAGATCGAGCCGGGTGGATGCCTCCTTCGGAGGCTGGAAACCGGGACGATTTCAGACTGGTGGACGCGATGTCGCGGGCGTCTCTTCGGGGAAATTCGCGGCAATGGCACAAGGGCTTCGGCCGGCGTGCGGACGCAGTGGCTCGAAAGTGTCACAGCGTTTGAGCAGGACGCTCCTCGCGGGCGGACATGTTCAGGAAGACGTCAGGGATGCCGCAAGGCAAATGCAAAGACCGCGTCTGAGCACCTGACGTCTTTTCTGATTCACCGCCCATCACGGCTGCCGCGACGTGAGCACAGCAATGAGTTTTTGCTTTGTTCCGATCACGCCATCGCAAATGAAAACGGACCCGGTGCCATTGGCAGCCGGGCCCATCGTCAGTTCATGCATTACCGCGTCCATGCACCTGTACGGTGAACATACACCCCGCTTGGGGTCGGATCAAACGATATGTTGCGGAAGAGCCAGGATTTCCACTACATGTAGGGTCACAGGCCGAGTGGCCGTCCGGTTCAGATGCGGTAGAAGAAGTACCGATCCGGATCGATCAGCCCGGGCCCTTTCACCCGGGTCAGTCCTGGCAGGACCTGGCCCGACACCACCAGCCCGCCCGGCGTCACCATCTCCTCCAGCAGCGGCGCGACCGATGCGGCGAGGGCGGCATCCTCCTCCGGCACGCCTTTGGAGAGATCGTAGTGCGCAAGGATCACGGGGTGGCCGCCATCAATGATCCTGCGCAGCATTTCCGTCGCCTCACCTTCGAGGTAGTCCGCTTGCGGCGGCACGCAGGAGGGATGTGCCATCATCGCCCGGTCGATGACCCAGATCCGCCGTTGTGGCATGATCTCACGCAGGTGGTCGTATGTACGACCGTTTCCGAGGCCCAGTTCCACCGCGTCGCCAGACCGCGGAGCCACGTCGGCCGCCGCCCAGTTCAAACCGTCGATCTGGGCCGTCAGGCGGCGTCTCATGCTCTCAAGGCGGCTCATGCAAGTCCCTTTTCGCCGGCGAAATCGAAGCGCTCCATCGGTCCTTCCTGCAATTCAAGAAGCAGGCCCCGGCAGAAGTCCCACGTGGAATGGTCCATCATCAGGTGGTGGGTCAAGAGGCCGAGAGGTTCCGTACGGTCCGCCTGGCGGTCTCGGCGCGCCTGCAAATGCGCAACGAGTTTGCCAAGGACCTTTTCGGGGTCGGCGAGACCGCGCGTGCCATGCCAGTCGACCGGGTCCACATGGGTGTTGATCTGCGCGAGACCGGGGGTCGCTTCGGCGCTCTTTCGGGGCCCGAATGTGGAAACGGCGCGGTATCCGACGGCTGGCAAACCGGGGAGCAGCCCGGGGTCGATCCGGTTCCAGGGCGGGACGAACATCGGATGCACATCTGCGTCAAAAAGCTGGCGGAGATGCCGAAGCGCGTGCGCCGCGTCTTCGACGGCGTCGGCACGGGGCGTTCCGAATTCCGATGATTTGGTGCCGGGAGGCGCGTGATTGCGATGGGACCAGCCGTGGACAACCCCGCGGAAGGGACCATCCCGAAGCCACGGACCAAGTTCCGGTTTTGCGTGCGCCGGAACGATGGCAAGATGCACCGGCAAGCCGAAGTCCTCGGCAAGAAGCCGCAGGCGGTCGAGTTGAGGCGTCGGTTCGATCGCGTCATCGTCGCGCCACCATACAGGAAGCCGCAAGCCGATCTTGACCCAGGTCCGCAGTTCGCGTCGCAGTGGCGTCCAAAGCCCGTCCGTCATGGGTGCCGCTCCAGGCAGATGCGAACCGTTTCGCGCGCGCCGTCGAATTGGAAACCGGTGTTGTTTCGGGGCGGAGCCCTTCGGGCGCGGTCAATTGCCGCGAGCAGGGTCGCGCCATCAAGGTCGCGCATCGTCACAACTTCCAGTCCCGGCAAGTGAGAGAGCGCCCTGGCGCGCAGCCCTTGCTCCACCTCGCCGCCTTCATCGAAGGGCACGATGACAGACGGCAGGCCGGTCTGGAGAATGTCCATCGTGGTGTTGTATCCACAAAGGCTGACCGAGGCCGCGGCGTGGCGCAGCATGGAGCGGAAGTCCGGGCGGGCGCCTTCCACGATTGCATTCGGGGGCGAATGGTCTTGAAGCGCCGAGAGGCGCGCCTTGGCGTCCTGACCGCCGACCAGCAGCCTCCAGGTCAGCGGCGACGCGCGCGCAGCGTCGAGTGCTGCCGCGAAAACCGAATCTCCCACACTGCCGCCGCCGGCGCTGACCAGCACTTCCCCGGCGCCGTCCGGTCCGCCATCCGTGGGCAGGGGCGGCGCGACGAACCCGGTGTACCGGATCTTTGGCGCCAGTTCCGGCGATACCGCCCAACTGGCTTCGAGCGGGATCATGGAGGGATCGGAGTGAACGAGTACCGCATCATAGAAACGCGCAACCATTTCGTCCGCAAACGCCCGTTTGGACGGCTTGGACGGTGGTGCGAGGATGTCGCGGATCGAGGCAAAGATGCGGGGACGCGGCACCATGTCATGCGCGCTCTCCAGCAGGCCGCGAAATTCGTCCCGCAAGTTGCGGCGACCGAAAGGAAACAACTCGGTAATGAGCACCTCAGGCGCGATTTCACCTAGAAGGTCGAGCAACATGCGCAGGCGTACGGTTCGGTCATGCGCTGTCGCTTCGGCACCGTCTTCGGTAAGCAGGCGCGAAAAATCGGTCCCATCGGAGCGCAATGGGAGAAGCTGATGCAGCGTGACGCCAGTCGCGTCGAGTTGCGGCGCGGGAAAGCCGCCGGAAACGACGTGCGGATCGTGTCCGCTCGCGGCGAAGGCCCGGGCGAGGGTCAGGGCGCGCGACAAATGACCGGACCCCAGCAGATGAGTCACAACGATCATGACGCGCGCAGTCATGGTCTGACCTCGGCCAACCGCACGGGGTCGGGCTGCGCGTGCCACACTCCGGACGGCCGTTCCATCACATAGAGACGGTTGCGCTTGATCGTGAAGGGGCAGGGGCCGGCGAAATCCCAGTCCCAGGCGACCGCCAGGGCCACTCGCATCACGCCAATGTGGCACACGGCAACGTTGTCGCCGGAGAGTTCGGCCAGCCAGTTTTCCAGACGGATCCGTATGTCATTCGGGCTCTCTCCGTTTGGAGGGGCGAAGTTCCACCCCCAATTCTCGATATGTCTGAATCCGGAGCCGGGCGTGACAAGAAGGTCGGCACCGCGTTGCCCCTCCCATTCGCCCCAATCCATCTCCAGCAGGGCTTCCGAGATACAGGGGGCGCGACCGGCGACCAGCACCGCGGTGTCACGGGCACGGGACAGCGGGCTCGACCACAGCTCGGCACGGTCCCAGGGTGGGCACAACGCAAGGCCGGAGAGTTCCCGGCGCGCCTCATCGTCGAGCGGGACGTCGGTTCGCCCCTGGATGCGGTGGGTGCGGTTCCACGCGGTCCGACCGTGGCGCAGGAGAGCAAGCCGCGTCGTCATGAGGCAGTTTCGAGAAGCGGTGCCAAGTTACGCTGCAGCAATTCGGCGGCGGCGGGCAACAGGTGGTGACGGGCGACATGTTCCCGCAGTCCGTTGGAGCACGGCGGGTCGGTCAGAAGACGCTGCAGTGCGCCGGCAAGTGCCTTGGGTCCGTCGCGTGGCTCCGGGGCGCATGTTCCGGGGGCGAGCACGTCGCGCAGCCCGGGCCGGTCCTGCGCCAACACCGGAATCCCGGCGGCCTGGGCCTCGAGGTATGTCAGACCGATGGCCTCGTTCACGCCGGGCCAGAACAGCAACCGGGCGTGCCGGTAGGCGCGTTCCATGTCCTCGGCGTCGAGCCGCCCGAGAAAGCGGATACGGTTGCCAAAGGGGCGCATCAATCGTTCGACCTCCTCCCGCGCGGCTCCGTCGCCCGCAATGTCGAGGGTCCAGTCACATGGCATCAACGCCAGAGTCTGAGCGATCAGCCGGTAGCTGTCCAGCTTGTCGCCCGGCCGCATCATCGCGGCGGTGAAAATCGCGCCGTCCCGTGCGCTGACCGGCGGCAAGTCATCGCGAAATAGAAACGGCGGCAGATGGACGAGTTCTTGCGCGGGTTGCGCATAGGCGGCAAGCGCCTCTGCATCGCGTGCGGTGAAATAGAAGATGGTCCGCGCGGCATCGGCCGCGTCTTCGGCGGCCTGTGCGAACCGGGCCCAGGGACCGGACAGGCGTTTGCGCGCACGGGTGGATTCGGCCTGCACATAGGGAATGCCCAGGTGCCGCGCGACCGTCGGGCCGAGCAGATCGGGCGCTTTGTAGTAGTTGTGATAGGTGAGCCAGAGCCGCCAGCCCGCCTGCCGGCCCCGGTCGATCAGCCGCGGCACCAACATGGCGGCTTCCGCCACCAGCCGATTTTGGACTTCCGCGTCGCCCCGAATGTCGAGCATGCGCAGATCGCTTGCCAGGTCGGGCGCAAACCCCGCACGGGTGAGCGCCATCATCAGGCCCCGTGCGATTTCGCGGTCGCCCGAGGGGATCGGGTGGTCGGGCGCCTTCAGCGGCGCGTAGAATGCGGCCGGAATCATTCCAGCAGCGTCCGCAGGCGCGCAGACAGCCTGGCGATACCCGGCTGCATCAGGAACTCCGCCTTCAGCCGGGCCTCGGCCGCCGTGGCCCAGGCCGCGGCCTCGCCGGGGTCGGCGGCGATGCGGGTGATGGCGCGGGCCAGCGCGTCGGGCGCGTCGTCGGTCAGGAGGCCGTGCGTGCCGCTTTCGATGAACTCGGGAATCGAGGAGACCGGTGTGCTGAGCAGCGGCAGGCCCTGAGAGGCGGCCTCCATCAGCACATTGGGCAGCCCGTCCCGGTCGCCGTCCGCCGCCACCCGCGAGGGCAGAACGAAAAGATCGGACGTCCGCATCGCCGCGATCACCTCGGGCTGGTCGCAGGCGCCGCGCCAGGTGATGCGCTCCGCGACGCCGGCGGCCTCAGACTGGGCCTTCAGCGCATCCGACAGGGTGCCGCCGCCGATATGGGTCCAGTGCCAGTCGAGATCGGCCGGCAGGAGGGTGAACGCCTCGATCAGCCGGTCGAACCCCTTCTTCTCGACCAGCCGCCCGACGGAGAGCATGGCGAAGGGATCGCCCGGCGCGCGCGGGATGCGTTCGGGGGGATCGGGGAAGCGGGACAGGTCGAGCCCGTGATAGACAAGATCGACGCGCGCCGGGTCGCCGGCAATGGCGGCGAGGTGCCGGGCGCCCAACGCGGTGCAGGTCGCGCCCCAGCGCGCGGCTCCCGGACCCGGCCGCAGCTTCTCCTCGAGGTCCCAGCCGACCGTGGTCCAGATGTCCTTGGCGTGCGCGGAATAGGCCCAGGGCAGCCCGAGCATCACCGCGGCATAGCGGGCGACCGAAGAGGGCGTGTGCAGGAAATGGGCATAAAGCGCGCGCGTGCCGGAGGGCAGTTCGCTGGCCAAAACGCAGGCCTGTCCAAAGCGGCGCACCCGGTTGCGGGTCAGGTCGCGCCGCAGGTCGCGCCGGAACAGCGCGCGCGCCTCGGCATATCCCGTCAGCTTGCGCGCGGCCCGCCAGCCGTGCAGGACGCGCAGCGGTTCGTCATGAAGGTATTCGGGCAGGTAATGAACCCGGCCGGTTACCTGGTCGTGCAGCGGATGGGTCTTGCGGTCGGTCGGGTGGCGCAGCGACCAGATGTCGAAGGCCAGACCGCCCGATTCCAGCGCGGCCAGTTCCTGAGCAATGAACGTCTCGGACAGGCGCGGCCAGCCCTTGACGACCACGGCAAGCGCGGGTCCTTGTGCCGTTCTGTCGGGTTTTTTCATTCCGCGGCGGATTGCTGCGCCGGTCCACGTCCGATCAGGGCCCGCACCCGTCCCTTCACATAGGTGAGCCCACCCATGAGGCTTTCCGCGCCGGCCTCGGAGGGTTTCTGCTGGTGCGGCAGACGGCGGATCGCGGCGGCCATCGCGGCGGGCGTCAGCTCGCCCAGTTCCTCGTTGAGCATGGACACCAGACCAAGATCCTGCGCGCGGCGTGCGCGGATGAACTGCTCCTTGCGCGGTCGGGTGCGCGGCACGATCACCGCGCGCTTGTCGAAGGACAGCACCTCGCAAAACGTGTTGTAGCCGCCCATGCAGACGACGCCCTGCGCGGCCATGTAGAGATGTTCGATCCGGGACTCGAAGCCCACCGCCGTGACCCGCCCGTCGAGGTCGGCCACGCGTTTCTCGAACTCCGCGCGCGTCTCCCCGGCGAGGAAAGGTCCGTAGACCAGCGTCGCCTGCGGGCCAAGGTCGGGGTCCATCTCGTAGGCGGACAGGACCAGATCGACCATCATGGCACCATCGCCGCCGCCGCCCGGCGTCACGAGGATATAGGGATCCTCGAACTCGGGCGCATCCTGAAGGCCACGGCGACGCAGGTATCCGGTCCAGTGCATTCGGGCGCGGATCTTGTCGGACAGCGGCAGCCCCTCGGTCGGATCGTGGAAGGACCGCGGCCCGTAGACCCAGACCTCGTCGTAGAAACGCTCGGTGGCGTCTACCGCGTTCTTGCGCGCCCATTCCGCCGCCAGCACGTCCTTTTCGTCCAGCACGTCGCGCAGCCCAAGGACACAGCGCGTGCGCACCTGGCCGAGCAGTGTTTCGAGCGTGGGCAGCAATTCGCCGCGAAACCCTGTCGGCTCCTTGTCGACGATCAGAAGGTCGGGGTCGTAGGCGGCCACGGCCGACTGAATGAGGCTGGCCCGCAACGCCGTGATCTCGTCGATGTCGAGGCCCAGCGCCTCCGACACGTAGGAACCATCGGAAAGCTTGATCACGCCGGGCAGGCGCACATGGTCCACCCGCTCGGGAAAGGCGAAGCGGCCCGCGACCGGACTGCCGGTCAGGATCAGGGCGGATGCGGTGGGATCGTCTGCCGTCAGCGCTGCGGCCAGCGCGCGGGATCGCCGCAGGTGGCCAAGCCCGAAGGTATCGTGGCTGTAGAGAATGATGCGTGTTCCGCGTCGGCCGCCGAGGGTCATCCGGCCGGCCCCCGGTTCCCCGGAAGATGCCGCAGGCCGAACGTGCCGCTTACCGCCATCATGCGTGTTCCACTACCCAGCGCTGCGCCGACGTGCGCAGCCCTTTTCGAAGCCTATCGCACGAAATTCGGACCCATGTAAAACCATGGCGCGGATATTTCTACTGTTTGCATTGGTGAAAGGCATTGCCTAGCGTGATGAAAAGGCATTTCGGGAGTTTTTTGCATGATCGCTTTCCCGGTGCGGTTGTTTTTTCTGGCCTTGGCCGTCCTGTGCTGCTCGATCGTCGCGTGGCCGGTCACCGGCCAGAGTCTCCTGCCCAAGGACGGAAACGAGAATAGCGAAAGGGCGCTGCCCACACCCGATATCGCCAGTATCCTGGAGCGCGCGCTGGACAGCGGCGCAAGCGTCATCGTCGTCGACAGCGCGGGCAGTCTTCTGTCTCCCGCGCCGGGAGATGGGGAAGAAGCGAGCGCGCAGACCGAGCCTGCGAAATCCGTGTCCGGAGAGGCCGCCGCCCCGCAGGATGAACCGCGCGGCGCGGGCTTTCTTGGCCGGCAGGAGCAGGTCAACGCCTTCCGCAGCGCGCTCTTCCAACGGCTGGCCGAACTGCCGGTCGCCCTCAACGAGGTGGTCTTCGTCCTGCGGGCCAGTTCGCCCGATGGCACGATCCTCGCCTTCGCGAAGGTCCTGATCCTGAGCTTGCTGCTCTTTGCCATCGGGATGGTGGCCGAACGCCAGATCTACGGCAAACGGATCGCGCGGCATTTCATCGTACCCCGGATTCAGGCGGACCCGCATGGATATTCGGAGAAGATGCCTTTCCTCGTAATCCGCTTCATTGGCGGGTTGATCGGAACGCTGTTCTCGATGGCCGTCGCCTATGCGATCGGCTTCGTGATCTATGGGCCGATCGAGGACAGCGCCATCCAGTACACGGCGACATTGGTCAATATCGGCTATTTCAGCGCGCGCTTCGTCACCGGGCTCTGGCGGATGATCCTGTCGCCCTACCTGACGCAGTATCGCATCCCGAGGCTTACCGACCACGCGGCGCGCCGGCTGCATCTGTGGCTCAGCACACTGGTGATCTTCGGGGTTTTCACGATGCTGTTCGGGGTCTGGATCAGCGAGCTTGGGCTGAACCACGACGTCTTCGTGTTCTTTGCCTCGCTCAACAGTTTCGTGTTCATGTGCCTCAACATCCTGATGATCCTCGTGAACAAGCGGGCGATCACGGATGCCATCCTGAACCGGGAGCCCATCTACATGGCGGGCTGGCCGGTTCGGGTGCTGGCGCGTGGTTGGGCACCGCTGGCGATTTTCTTTGCCGTCTTCGCCTGGGCCGAGCTGGTCTACGACCTCGTGCTGGATTTGCCGCCGGGCATCCCGCTAAGCGCCGGTGCCTATGTGATCCTGACCGTGGTGATCGTCGTCTACGGAGTCATCAACTTTGCCATCGAGCGGAGCTTTGCCCGGGTCCGCGCGGTCCGCGCCATGAACGCCGCGTTGGAGCAGGCGGAACAACAAGATCCCGGGGCGGGCGGGGAGGTGTCCGACGTCGTACCCGATGACGGCGCCGATACGATGGCCGCGCAATACGGGCATATCCATACCTACGAGGAGCTGGCGCGACGCATCGCGGGCATACTGGCCTTCGTGGCGGGGTTCTGGGCGTTCCTGAACATCTGGCGTCCCGGCATGGGCATGATGCAGGACAGCCTGCCGGCACGCACGAAGGATGTCGTCGTCATCATCTTCCTCGGCTACATCGCCTTCAACGTGTTCCGTATCTGGATCGACGGGAAGATCCGCGAAGAGCAGGGCGAGGAGCAGCCCACGGAACTGGGCGACGAGGGCGGCGGGTCCAACGCCTCGCGCCTGGCCACGCTGCTGCCGCTCTTCCGCAACCTGGTACTGATCGTCATCGTGGTGACCGTGGCCCTAATCGTCCTGATGGAGATGGGCGTGAATGTCGGCCCGCTCTTTGCCGGGGCCGGGATCGTGGGAGTGGCCGTGGGGTTCGGCTCGCAATCGCTGGTGCGCGACATCTTCTCCGGCGCCTTCTTCCTGTTCGACGACGCCTTCCGCAAGGGTGAGTATATCGAGATCGGCGATATCCGCGGGACCGTGGAAAAGATCTCCGTCCGCTCGTTCCAATTGCGCCACCACCTGGGCAAGCTGCACACCATCCCCTTCGGCGAGATCCAGGTGCTGACCAACTATTCCCGCGACTGGGTGATGATGAAGCTGCCTCTGCGCGTGACCTATGACACGGATGTGGAGAAGGTCCGCAAGCTGATCAAGAAACTGGGTCAGCGCCTGCTGGAGGATCCGGAGATCGGTCCGGATTTCATCCAGCCGCTCAAGAGTCAGGGCGTGATCGAGATGCAGGACAGCGCAATGATCATCCGGGTGAAGTTCATGACCAAGCCCGGCGATCAGTGGGTCATCCGCAAGCGCGTGTTCCAGGAGATCCGCGACCTGTTCGAGAGCGAGGGTATCAAGTTCGCCCACCGCGAGGTCACCGTGCGTCTGGCTGATGGTGCGTCGACGGAATCCATGTCGCCGCAGAAGAAGGATGCCGTGCTTGCCGCGGCCGAAGCTGCGCTTGACCCGGAAGACCTGCACGACGGTCCCGGCGGCCCGGGCGGCGACGACCGGTGAGCGGGGCGACGCATCGGGCTATGGCGCAGCACCTGAACCGTGACCGAAACGACCGTGTCCAGGCCGGAGCGGGGCGGTGCGCAACTTACCGCCGGTGCAACTCCGCTATGCGGAATTGTAGGGGATACCAAGGTTGAACTTCCGGTCAATGGGATTAACTATAAGTTGATATTCAAAGACGCTGCCCAATGAACAGGTGCCCCATGATGAAATTTTCCGCTCTCGTCGCTTCTCTCTCTCTGACTGCCGCTGCCGTCCAGGCCGCCGGTCCTGAAATCACCCCGATCGAACCCGTTGTGGTGCAACCCGCTTCTTCCTTCTGGGAAGGCGGCTACGGGGGTGTGCAACTCGGCTATGCCTACAGCGAATTCGACCTCGGCTCGGTCACGAGCCCCGGCGATTTCGACGATGACAGCGTGATCGGCGGTTTCCACCTGGGTTATCTCTGGGCGGCCGGTAACGGCTTCTATGTCGGCCCGGAATTCCAGTACGACTTCGCCGACATCACGGTGCGGGATGCCACCACCGGTGACACGGCGTCCTTCGACGAGATCGCACGCCTCAAGCTGATCGCCGGTCGCGAGATCGGGAACGGCTTCCTTTATGGCAGCGCCGGTATCGCCTACGCGAGCTTCGACGATGTCGGGACGGTCTTCGACGGTTTCAACGGCGACGAGACCAACTACGTGCTGGGCATCGGCTATGACCACAACCTCGGCAACAACTGGTCCGTCGGTGGCGAGTACATGTTCCACCACTTCAACAATATCGGCGCCGCGGGCGAGGACGTGGACGTGAACACGCTCCACCTCAAGGCGTCCTACCGCTTCTGAGTTGAATTGATCCTGCGCGCGGGTCGGGTTCAGGCGATAACGCCGGCCCGGCCCGCGCGTGCTTTGTTTCGGCGTCCCGTCGTTTCCACCAGCGGGCGCCAGTCGTGCTGCCGCCGGTCAGGCACTCAGTGCCAGTCGAAAAACCCGGGGCCCGCTAGACCAAGCAGTGTGTGAGCAAGACCGGTGCCCATTTCGGGGCCGTCCTCCACCGCGCCCTCCAGTTCATCGAGTATCGCATCCGAACCGTCGGGACGCAGAACCTCCCCGCGCAGGCGCAGGGAATTGCCGCTGAGTTGCGCCAGTCCCGCAATCGGCGTCTCGCAGGATCCGTCCAGGGTAAAGAGAAACGCACGCTCCGCCGCGAGACGCATGCCGGTGTCCGCATCGTGAACCGGCTCCAGCAGGGCGGCGGTGTTCGTGTCGCCGGCGCGGCGCTCGATCCCGATTGCACCCTGCGCCACCGCGGGCAGCATGTCGTCCACGGCGATGGGCGTCGCAGGCACATCCGGCATGTCGAGCCTGTTGAGACCCGCGCAGGCGAGGAACGTCGCCTCCGCCACCCCTTCCGCGAGCTTGCGCAGGCGGGTCTGCACGTTGCCGCGAAACTCCACCACTTTCAGATCGGGCCGCCGGTTCAGCAATTGTGCGCGCCGCCGCAGGGAGGAGGTTCCCACCGTCGCTCCTTGCGTCAACGCGTCAATCGCGGTGAGCCGCGGCGAGACGAAGGCATCCCGCACGTCCTCCCGCGGGAGGTAGGTATCGAGGACCAACCCCTCCGGCTGCACCGTGGGCATGTCCTTCATCGAATGCACCGCAATGTCGATGGCGCCCGACAGCAGCGCCTCCTCGATCTCGCGGGTGAAGAGCCCCTTGCCGCCAATGTCCTTGAGCGGCCGGTCCTGGATCGCGTCGCCGGTCACCTGGATCACGACGATTTCGAAACACGCCTCCTCCAGATCGAACGCTCCGGCCAGTCGGTCGCGGGTTTCATGGGCCTGGGCCAAGGCCAGCGGCGAGCCGCGCGTGCCGATCTTGAGAGGGGTGGCGGGAGTGGGAAGGCGCAGGGTCATGGCGTGGTCTTGTAGTTGTGTCGTTGCGGGCGGACAACCGCATTGAGGCCGCGGCGCACCCCGGATAGAGGGGACAGGCCACGGATGAAAGACGGAAAGGACGCCATGAGCCAGACCAAGACGATCCTGCGAGCGCTTGCGGGCGAACGACAGCCCGTGCCGCCGATCTGGATGATGCGGCAAGCCGGGCGGTATCTGCCCGAATACCGGGCCACGCGGGAGAAGGCCGGGGATTTCCTGTCGCTCTGCTACAACCCCGAGCTGGCTGCCGAGGTCACGCTCCAGCCGATCCGTCGTTTCGGGTTCGACGCGGCGATCCTGTTTGCCGACATCCTGCTGCTGCCGCAGGCGCTGGGCGCGGATCTGTGGTTCGTGACGGGGGAGGGGCCGCGTCTTTCCACCATCACCGATGCCGACGGTGTTGCCGCGCTGAAGCCGGTCGACGCGATCCACGAGACGTTGGGCCCGATCTATGAGACCGTGGGGATTCTGCGCGACACGCTGCCGAAAGAGACGACGCTGATCGGGTTCGCCGGGGCGCCCTGGACGGTCGCGACCTACATGATCGCGGGGCGCGGCACGCCCGATCAGGCGCCGGCCCATGCCTTCAAGGACCAGAACCGCCCGGCCTTCGAGGCGCTGATGGCGCGGTTGACGGAAGGGACGATAGAATACCTCTCGCGGCAGATCGAGGCCGGGGCGGAGGTGGTGAAGCTCTTCGACAGCTGGGCCGGTTCTCTGAAGGGTCGCGATTTCGAGGATTTCGCCGTGGCGCCCTGCCGCGAGATCACCCGCGCGCTCAAGGCCCGGCATCCGCATGTGCCTGTCATAGGGTTCCCGCGCCAGGCGGGCGAGGGCTATATCGGGTTTGCAAAGGCCACGGGCGTCGATTGCGTGGCGATCGACAATTCCGTGGAAGCGGACTGGGCGGCGCAGCATGTACAGGTCGACGGATGTGTGCAGGGCAACCTCGACCCGCGACACATGGTGACCGGCGGGCAGGCGCTGATCGACGAAACCCGCGCCGT
>CBDUPF010000066.1:0-14681 GCA_965369035.1 uncultured Aliishimia sp. | reverse complement strand
GTGGTGGCCAGCGCGTATTCGCCGGTCCCTGGCATCATCGCCACGGCCTCGATGGCATGGGTCAGGTCGTTCTCCGCGCCCGGCTGATCCGCGCGCGCGACCTCGAAGGTGAACTGCGGCACCCGGTTGCCGAACTGCTCCAGCGGCAGGTTCTCCAGCACAACATAGGCCGTCCCGCGATAGGCGGGAACCGCGCCCGGGCCTTCGACCGCCTCCATGAACGGATCGGGCAGTTGGTCCTTGGTTCCCGGGTAGACGCGCATGTTCAGATCGCGTGGCGACACTTCCTCCCCATCCGCCCAGATCCGGCCAACGCGGGTGATCTCTCCCTCGCAGAGGGCCAGCGCAAGGCTGACGTGGTAGCTGAATTGCGTGGTGCGTGTCTGGGGCGCGGTTGCGGCGCCTTTGCCGCCACCACCCGACACGGACGCCGTCTCCGTGAACTGCGTGGCCCAGATCACCTGACCGCCGACGCGCATCCGGCCATAGATCTGGGGAATCGCGTCGCCCTCACCGGCATTGGACAGCCGGAAACGGTCGACCCGCCCGGTCTCCACCGCGCGGGACCCCTGCCCCATCAGGCGCTGGTCGATGACCCGCCCGACCGTTGCACCCAACGCCCGGCCCAGAACCGCGGTGGAGAGCCCCGCCACGGTACCGCCAATGGACCCGCCCAGCGCGGCCCCCGCAGTCGACAGAAGAATCGTCGCCATCTAAGCCCCCTTCTCCGGAAATTCGAACCGCGCGACGATCCGTCGATGCCACGGCAGGCTCAGCGGGCTTTCGATCACGCCGTGCCCGGAATAGGCATGGACGAAGCTGGGCTTCTCGCCGGTTTCCGCCTGCACGCCAAGATGCTTGGCCACGCTGCCGTCGCGCATCCGGAACAGGATCACGTCGCCTACCGCCTCGTCGGACACCTCCTTGGTCACGAGATGCCGCGCCGCGGCCTGCCACAACCTCTCCTCGCCCTGCGGTTCGGACCAGTCCCGGGAATAGGCCGGAACCCGTTCGGGTTCGGACCCCTGGACTTCGCGCCAGATACCGCGAAGCAGTCCGAGGCAATCGCACCCTGCCCCGCGCCGCGATTGCTGGTGCACGTAGGGTGTGCCGATCCAGCCGCGCGCGGCAGCCACCACGTCCGGTCTCACCTTCGGGACCCTCCGGTATTGATACCGGTGGATTTCGGCACCGCCATCATCCAGTCGTCGCCCGGGACATCCGGGAAGCCCTGGTAATTCGTGAGGTTGTCAAATTTCGTCCGGCAGGTGGCGAAACGCTTGTCGCATCCCGCGGTCAATCGCACCTGGTCGCCCGGCACCAGTTGCGCGCGCAGCGATTCCCAGAGCTCCACCCGGCGGCCGCTCGGCAGGATCTCGTCGCGTTTCACCGAAGCCCAGAGCCCCGCCGCCGCGCCGGTCAGTACATCGAGACGCCCGCGCGCGAACCAACCGGACGCAAAAGTCATCTGGTCGCTCCACCGCAGGATGCGCGCCTCTTCCACGTCTTCGACCGTCTGCATCGCCGAAAAGCCCGGCGTGTCGAGATCGAAACCGCAGGTGGCATCGCCAAGAACGGCCGTGCAGGGTTTCTGGTAGACCCGCCCGATGGGTTGGTTCAACGCATCGGTCAAACCGCGCAGTTCGGCCGTGAAGGCCCCGCCGCCCTGGCGAAGCTCGCCGATCGTGCCGCGGAACTGAAGCCAGCGCTGGTCGGGATCGGACCAGTTCACGAGCCAGCAGGATATCTCCGCCCCGTCGAAGCGCCCGGCCTCGATATCCGCCTCGGTGATCGAGGCATCGCTGAGCGCGCCGATGGCTTCGGAATTGTCGACCGACAGGCCCGTGCTCTGCGCCAGCGCCGACGCTGTGAGGCCGGAATGCGCGCGGAACTCGATCCCGTCGAAACCGAGCGGGCAATCGTGATCGGTGAAACCATGGGTGACGCCGTCCCTGCGGATGATCGCCCAGGCCCTGCACACGGTGGTGAACCCGCTTTGAAGATGCGCCTGAAGCGCTTCGGGAATCCCGTCCATCAGATCCGCACCTCCACGATCGGCACGTTCGGGACGTCGCCCGCCTTGAAGCTCGCAACCGAGGTCTGGATCTGGTCGGTGTCGAACCGGACCGGCACATCGAATTCGAACCCGGCCATCACGGGCGCTCCGGGCTCGGGTGGCGCCGCGAAATTGATGGTGCCGGTTGTGGTGTCCACCTCGAACTCGCTGCCCTCGGTCAGCTCGGAAGCGCCTAGACCCACTCGAACGGAACCGAGCACCGGTTTGGAGATCGGCCGTACATAGGAGAAAGCGCCGCTGACATATGTCTTCACGAGTTGAAAGGACGTCCGGGTTCCGTCTCCCGTGCCCAGTTCCTGATCGACGAAGCCGGTCTGTTGACTTGCGCGGCCGGACTTGTAGTCGGACCAGTCCTTCCAGCGGAACCCGTACATCTGGCCGCGTCGCGCCTCGAAGAACGCGATGAGCTGTTCGATGTCGTCGAGACTGCGCATGCCGAGGCCCGCGTCGTAGCGCCGGCGCGAATGTGCCCATGGCGAGTTGCGCTCTTCGAACCCGTTGGCGAGCGTCACGACATCCGTGCGACGCTCCGGCCCGCCGACCGACCCGAAACTGAGCGAGGCGGGAAATCGTACTTCGTGGAAATTCATCTGCGGACTCCCCCTGTCAGGTGTTGCGGTCGCCACGGCCCAGTGCGCGGCTCATCTGTGCCGCGATCTGCCCGCGCGAGCGGTTGAAACCCTGCACGTCCGGCGTGGTGATGTTCATCACCACGGTCGCGCCGCCGCCACCGCCGCGCACCCCCAGTTTGCCGTCGGGGCCACGGGCCAGCGGCATGATCGCCTCCGGCCCGGCCTCGCCCATCAGTCCTGTCGCGCCGCGCATCGGGAAGGCCGTCGCGCTGGAGACGATGCCACCGCTGGCGAATGGCACCACGCGGCCCTGGCTGAAGGCGGCCCCGTTCTGGAACGGGAAAATCCCCTCCATCAACCCACCCATGCCCTTGGCCAGCAGACCGCCGAAATGGTTCGTGACCGGCTTGATCGCGGCGTTGTAGGCGGTGTTGATCATGGTCTGCGCGACCGTCTCCAACGCCTCGGACAGTTTCATCCCGTCGAAGACCAGCCCGTCGAAGGCCTTGCGCAACCCGCGGCTCATCCCGCGTTCCAGCGTGGCCATGTCCTGGCCCGTCGCCGACAGGCTCTCCTGCATGCGTCTCAATTCGTTGTCGAAGCCGGAGACCATGACGGACGCCTGCCCCAGGCTGTCGGTGAGGCTGCTGGTCTGCGCCTCGAGGTTCTCGATGTCGTCGGTGTAATCACTCATCGTCCAGTCCTTTCGGCTTGTCCGGATAGGCGGCCATCAGTGCCTCCAGCCCCCCGCGCTGCAGCGGTGCGGCGGTACTTTCGCCCAGCATCAGCCGCAGCTCCGCCGGGGTCAGCGCCCAGAATTGCTCGGGGTTGAGCCGCAAACCCGACAATCCCGCGCGCATCAGGGCCGGCCAGTCGAACCCGCTCATGGCTGCTCCGGCAATGCGAAGGCTCGGACCAGAAGCTGCGCGGCGACCTGTGCGGCCCGCATTGGCCCGCCTTCGATGGCGCCATGGTCGAGATCGGGCATCGGGTCCGCATGCGCGCCCCCAAGTCCCGCCCGCAGGATCGCCAGAACGTCGCGGCTGGAATAGGCACCGCTCTCGAAGCGCTGCACCATCTCGACCAGCGAACCGGTCTGCAGTGCCGCCTCCAGCTCGGCCAACGCGCCCAGCGTCAGCCGCAGGTCATAGGACTGGCCGTCGATCACCAGCGCCACCTCACCCCTCCACGGATTGGTCATCAAAGCGCCGTGAAGTTCAGCATTCCGGCGGACGCGAGGCTCAGCTCGTATGTGGCTTCGCCGTTATGCGAGCCGGAATACTCCAGCGACGTGACCTGGAACGGCCCCTCGACGGTGCCGAAATCCGGAATGATCACCTGGAAATCCGGTGTCGCACTGTCGAAGAAGATCTGGCGCGCCCGTTCGTCGGTGCCGGCGTCCTTGAAGATGCCCGATCCGGTGATGGTGGCCGAGCGCACGCCCGCACCGGCCAGCAGCTCGCGCCAGCCGCCCTGGCTTTCGAGGCTCGTCACATCCACGCTTTCGGCGTTGAAGCTGATCCGCGTGGCCCGCAGCCCCGCGATGGTCTCGAACGACCCGTCCGAACTCATGTCGACCTTGATCAGAAGGTCCTTTCCGTTCTGTGCACCCATGTGAGGTCTCCGTTCTCAGAATTGGTTCAATTGTCCTCGACCCGCGCGCGAAACCGCAGGTCGATCTGGCGCCCGTTTCCGTCGTCGATACGCCGCGCCGTCGCCTTGTCGAACCCGAGCGACACGAGCCGTCCGCGATTGAGCGGCAAGGCGGCATCGACCAGCACATCGCAAACCGATGCGGCAACGGACTTGGCGGTCGAGAAGCCCGGCGCCGTCGACATGATCGAGATCGTGAAGCGGTGTTCGGCGCCATGCCCCGACTTGTCGGAGGCGTCCTTGACCGTTTCCGGCCCGAGGCTGATGTAGAGATCCGGCAGCTTGCCGCTGGGCAGCGCGTCATAGATCGCATCGCCCAATTGCCCCTGCAGCGCCGCATCGCCGGACATCGCCTTGTAGACCGCCTCCTGCAGGGCGGACGCAACAGCGTAGCTCATGCCACCACCTCCTCGTCGGCAAAGCAGGTCAGATACATCCCGTCGGCATCGCTTTCGGTCACGGCGCGGATCCGGAAGATGCGGCCCCCGTCGCGGAACCGCTGTTCCGGTTTGGGCCTGGCCGGGCTGCCCTGCGGTGCGCCCCGCACGATGATCTTGTAGGACACGGCCGACACGGGCGCGCCGTCGGATTCGCTTTCACGTCCGCCGCGCGGCTGCAGCGCGGCCCAGAGGTGGCCCAGCGCGGTCCAGCTCGTCTGATATCCGCCGGCGCCGTCCGGCACCTTCTGCGGCGTCTCAAGCGTCAGTCGTCGGTTCAGGCGCGGCGGAGTCATCTCGAACCTCCGAAACCAACGCGAACTGTCCGATAGCGCTCGATCAGGCTGGACACCCCGAACGGCATGCACCCTTCGGTGAGTGTCGTCTCGCTGCGATACTCATAATAATGCGCGGCCAGCAGGAACACGGCCTGGCGCAGGTCGGCGGGCAGATCGCTCCAGGCCGGCCCCCACCCCGCCTTGAAGCGGATATCGACCGACCCGCCAGACGGGATGGAGGGCAGCATCGTGCCCAGCGCCACGATGCACGGTTGCTGGACATTGCGGACCAGCCGGAGCTTGTCGAGGTCGACCTCCGTCTCATCGCCGGTGCGCGCGACCATCGTGACCCGGGTCAGCGCGGTTACGGGCGCCACGGGCAGTGGCTGCGCGTCAACTCCCTGCCATTTGGCCAGCGACCACAGGAACCCGCGTTCGAACAGGATCTTGCTCGTGCGCGCCTCGATCGCGCTCAGCGCGGCACGAAGGAAACTCAAGAGCACCGGATCCTGCAGCGCATCGTCGCCGAACCCAGTCCCCAGCCGCAAATGCGACTTGAAGTCTTCGACTGGCAGACTGCTGTCCGGTACAACTGTTTCTTCGATCAACATCATGCAAATTCTCCGCAGGTCTCCCCAGACCGGTGACGAGTCGGGCACGCGCCGCCCCACGCCGCTCGGACGGAGGGGAGCAGCTAGACGACGCGAGAATGCGACGCGCGCCCTGGACGCAGACCCGGGATTGGCCGGGCCTGCGCCGTTCGGTCCGGCCTTAACTCAGGCCAAACTTGATGAGCTTGATCGCCGAAAAGTCGCTGACGTCACCGCCCACGCGCTTGGTCGCGTAGAACAGGACATGCGGCTTGGCGCTGAACGGATCGCGCAGGACGCGCAGATCGGGGCGTTCGGCGATCGTGTAGCCGGTTTCGAAGTCGCCAAAAGCGATCGAGAAGCTGTCCGTCGCGGGGTCGGGCATGTCTTCGCAGATCAACACCGGGTACCCCATAAGACGTGCGGGCTCGCCTGCCGCCAGACCGTCGGACCACAGGAAGCGGCCGTCGGCATCCTTCAGCTTGCGGATCTGGCCCGCCGTCTTGGAATTCATGACGAACGTTGCGTTCGCGCGGTACTGCGCCCCCAGTGCATAGACCACATCCACGATCGAATCCGCATCGCAGTTCCCGTCTGAGCCGGATGCGACATAACCGAGGCTGTCCCAGTCCCAGCTGTCATTGTCGACCTTGGGGTGCGTCAGAAACCCGGTGGGCTTGTCCAGTCCGTCGCCATTGATGAAGGCTGCCGCCTCCGCCCGGGCGAACCGGTCGGCGATACGGCCGGCGAGCCAGCTCTCGATGTCGAAGGCGCTGTCGTCGAGCAGACGCTGCGAAGCTTTCGGCATGGCCGACAATTCGTGCAGCGGGATGGTGATCCGGTCGATCTGCGGCGTGCCGGATTCGGTGGTCGCCGAGGTTTCCGTCGCCCAGCCGGCACCGAGTTCGGAGTGATCCACCAGCACGTCGTACGAGGTCGCCTCGACATGGACCAGTTGAGCGATCGCACGGATCGAGGCCGTCGAGTTCAGAACCGACATGACGAGTTCGGAGGTCTGAGGATCGACCAGGTAGCCACCGTCGGAATTGACTGCGGTGGAAAGCGCCTTGCTTTCCAGGTCCAGCCCGCGCAGGCCGTCGTCATCGCCGCTCCGCAGATAGGCGTTGAAGGCCTTCTGATGCGGCGCATCGAAATCCGCCGCGGCGCCCAGGGGCGGGCGGGCATGGGTCAAACTCTTTCGGTCCAGCATGGTCATACGCTCTTCTTGCTGTTTCAATTTTTTCTCGACGTCGGTTTGGAAGTCCTTGAAATCGGACAGAAAGCCTGTGATGGCCTCGCGAGCCTCTTGCGCCGGAGTCAAACCTCCCCCGGCCGCGGCCTTCGCCTCGGTTCTGCTCATGGATCACCCCTTTGCAGTTGGTCGGCCCGGGATCAGTCCCGCGCCAGCATAAGCCGCGCCCCATTGAAGGCCGCCGCCAGTTCGCGCATCAGCTCCGTCTCGGCCCGATCCTCGGACTTCGCGGCAACCCGCGCACTGGGAAGCATCGGGAAGGTCACCAGGGACACCTCCCAAAGTTCCAGTTCGGTCAAGAGCCGCTGGCCCTTGTCGTTCTTGGTCGATTTCACGGTCCGATAACCAATGGACAGCCCGTCGATCGCCCCCGCCTCGATCAGTGCCGTGGCTTCGCGGCCCTTCTGAGTGCTCTCGAGGATGCGGCCCTTGACCCAAAGCCCGCGACCATCTTCGATCACTTCGTCCCAGACCCCTATGGGTTGGGTCGGATCATGTTGCCACAGCATCTTGACCTTGCGCCCATCGCGTGAAAAGGCCGCAAGCGATGAAGCATAGGCGCCCTTTCCCACGACATCGCCACCTTGGTCCGCCGCACCGAAAAGGCTGGCATAGCCTTCGATCCGTGCACCTTCGGTCACTTCCAGTTCGCCGCCGAAGCTGACGAACTTGTGTTCCAGGACGTTGTCCATCTGAGTCACCTTTCTCTGCCCCAAGCTCATGGCGCCACCGCCAGTAATCCCTGAACGGCCTCGGCCAGTATCACCGCCACGACCCCGTAGACCGCGAGCCAAAGCCGTTGCTCGAGCTTTTTCATGGTCTCTTCGATACGTTCGAACCGTTGTTCCAGGTTGCGGTAATGCACTTCGCTCAATCTCTCATGCGCCTGAAGACGAATGCCCGGCGCGCATTCGAACTTCGGGTGTTCACTCATCCGGCTGATCCTCTGCCAGCGGCGGAAGCCCGAGCAGACGACGTTTCTCGGCATCTGTCAGGAAATCTGCGGAACTCACACGGCTCCACTGCGCGTCCCGCTCGGCCGAAAGCGCCGGAACCTGGTCCAGATCGGGTTTCAGCTCCAGATCCTCGCCGGTGTAGCGTGACAGCCATGACCCCAACTGCGCCGCAACGCGCGTGGCAAGCGGGAGAACCGTCAGGCGATAGAACGCCCGGTTCGCTTCCTGATAATTCGAGTAGGTCGCGTCACCCTGAATGCCGAGCAACATGGGCGGGACCCCGAAGGCAAGGGCGATTTCCCGAGCGGCGCTTTCCTTGGTCTTCTGGAATTCCATGTCAGAGGGAGAGAACCCCATCGGCTTCCAGTCCAGCCCGCCTTCGAGCAGCATCGGACGGCCCGCGTTCCTCGCCCCCTGGTGATTGGTTTCGATTTCCTCGACCAACCGAGCATACTGATCCGGCGAGAGAGTGCCCTGCCCGTCCGTGCCGGTGTAAACGATCGCGCCCGACGGTCGCGCCGCGTTGTCGAGCAGTGCCTTGGACCAGCGCGAGGCGCTGTTGTGCACATCGATCGCCGTGGCAGCGGCCTGCATGGGGGACAGGCCGTAGTGGTCGTCCTGAGGATGGAAGCTGCGAATGTGGCAGATCGGACCCGGCTCCATCGCCGCATCAAAGCGGTGCTTGCGTCCGCCGACCGAGTATTCAAAGGCGATCGGCCAACCATCTGCACCCGGCACCACGCTCATCCGATCCGACCGTAGAACGTGAAGCTCCACCGGATAGGTCTCGTGTCCCACCGCCTCGACGTAAGCGTTTCCCGTCAGCAGAAGCTGGCCGTAAAGCGATTCCATCAGCTCGGCGCGGCCCTGTGCGGCATTCGGTGACCGCATCAGGCTGACGAACGGATGGTCTTCGTAGCGGCGCTCCTTGTCCTGCAGCACGAGGGGAAGCGCGCTCGCCGCTTCGGAAATCAGTTTGACCGAGCGGAAACCGACCGGATTACCCGAAAACCCCGTACGCGTGAGTGTGACCGTGTCGCGCGGGCTCCAGGCCACACGACCGCTCGTTTGCCAGGCGATGACCCGACCCGCGGCACTTGCCTTGGTTTCGGGCACATCAACCTGTTTTCCGCGCCGGAAGAAATCGAATGCCATGTCGGACTGCTCCTTCAAGTCTCCGCCCGGGCTGACCGCCCACGCGCTTTGAGTGCAGTATTTCCGATATCCGGGTTAAAACGAGAAAAGACCACCGAACGCATGCAGCGTACGGTGGTCTGACAAAATCTCGTTGGAATGAAGCCGTTTTTTACAATCCGCGCACCGAGGGTTTTCTCCATTTGGATGCGGGTACGATCATCAACTCGTGCAGCGCCCAGACGAGAGCGTCAACCCGGTCCGGGCTGCCAGATCCGTGGTATCCATGCACCGTCATCTGCACCATCTGATCTTCGAGCTGGTCGAAAGGCCCCACATGGCGAACGCGCCCCTGTTCATAAAGTGCAGATATCGGCTCGGCACGGGCGATCTTGCCACGGGTTGCGCGAACCTCCGTGCAAGGCACCAGTGGGTCAATCTGACGTACGACCTCGGTCACCATCTGTCCGCCTTGGTTCACCTCGGCAACCAGTCGGTCCGCTCCATACTGCTCCATCGCGCGAATGGCGGCCTTGGCCCAATCTGTCGGGCTTGCCGCTGTCGCAGTACAGTCAGCCAGGACGTAGGCGCGCCAGTCCTGCGGCGGCCCATCCATGGTGACCCCCGCCACTACGATTCCGCATTCGTCCGATCCCGGCCCATCAGTGGCCGAAGGGTCCAACGCCACAACGATCCGATCGAGTTGTGGCGCTGACTTGACGCGCAGGTTTTCCAGCATCTCCGACGTCCACAATGCACCTTCCGCATCCGTGAGAAGAACGCCGTCAAGTTCCTGCCGACCAAGTCGGGACCCCTCGTAGCGCGCCCTGACTTCCTCAAGAAACGATGCGGCGAGGTTGGCACGGTTGGCTTCCGTCTTGGCATGTGTGGAGACGGTAGACGGGCTTTCAAGAAGGTTCTTCAATACCGAAACGTTCCGCGGTGTCGTTGTCACACAAACACGCGGATCGTCGCCAAGGCGCAGGGCGAATTGCAGCATATCCCAGGTTTCTTCTGCCTTGGGCCATTTTGCCAGTTCGTCGACCCAAGCCGCATCGAATTGCGGGCCTCGCAGACCTTCAGGATCGTTCGCGGAATGCACGGTCGCAATTGCACCGTTTGGCCAGACCAGGCGCTTGCGGCTGGCTTCCCACTTTGGCGCACGGTCTTCTGGCGAACAGGCCATGATTCCGCTGTCACCAAAGATCATGACTTCCCGCACCTGGTCGTAGGTTTCCCCGATGAGCGCCATGCGTTTCGACTTGCCGGGGTCGAAGGGTTTTGACCCTTCGACTTGCGATCGCACCCATTCCGCGCCTGCGCGGGTCTTTCCGGCGCCGCGCCCCCCTAGGATCACCCAAGTCCGCCAGTTCCCTTCAGGTGGAAGCTGGTGTTCGAACGCCCAGAACTCGAACAGATAAGGGAGAGCACGCAGCTCTCCCTCGTCCAGGCTTTCAAGGAATTCATGCTGCAGCTTGAGATCCGCGGAGGCGATCCAGCTTGCTCCCGATCGAATACCGCGCGGCTTCAAGGTCGAAGGCAACGCCGCATTGGGCGATGCCGGCTTGTTGTTCTCTGCATTTTCCAAGACGGTTCTCCACTTCAAGACAATTGACGACGAGGCCGCTCAGCCGTTTGATGTCGGGGCATGCGGCGTTTTCAGGAAGCTGCCCACGCTCCAGGCGCGTGCGCAAATTGTTGATCTCGCTCAGGAGGCGCTGGACCTCTCCACGGCTGATTTCCAGCAGTTGCTCTTGATGGGCGATTTCTTGCTCCAGGGTGATCATGGTCATGTTTAGGGCCTCGGTTGGTTTGCAAAGGTTCCCCGTTCGAAAGGCATGAAAAAACCCCGCGGCCCTTGGGCCCCGGGGTTTTGTCCACTTCTTCTAGCTTGCCTGAAGGTATACTTCTGGCCGTTCGATGTGTCAATTAAATTGTTGTTAACTTTTTCCTGTAACCGTACGGTATGTAAGGAAAAATTTAACTTTAGGCGCTACCTGCGAACGCTGCTTCGGACATCCTGGGATACGGCTTCAGGATGACTTCAGGAGCCTGCAGCAAGGCAGCCCCTGCTCAACAGCAGTTCCTCCAACTTGTTGGCCTTCACCCGAAATCTGCTTTTCTTGAAATGCCAGGGCCGCCGCCTTGCCGTCGGATCAAACAGGCAGAACTTGCCGACTGTGTGTCACAGACGATCTCTTGGTGGGAAGGCCCGACAAGGCCGGTCAACGGTCAGTTGTTGGAGTCTTGCCTCTCGGCCTCGATTTCCCGCCAACGTGCGACATTCGCGTTGTGCTCTTCCAACGTTTCCGCGAACGCGTGCCCGCCCGTGCCATCGGCCACGAAGAACACGAACGGCGTGTCAGGCGGGTTGGCCGCGGCTTCCAGGCTGGCCATGCCGGGGTTGGCGATCGGCGTGGGGGGCAGCCCGTCGATGACGTATGTGTTCCAAGGCGTCTCCGCCCGCAACTCGCTTTGCCGCAGGCCCCGGCCCAAAATGCCTTGGCCACGGGTGACGCCATAAATCACCGTCGGGTCGGTCTGCAGCCGCATGCCCTGCCGCAGTCGATTGACGAACACACTCGCAACGGTCCCGCGTTCCTCCGGCAACCCGGTTTCCTTTTCCACGATGGAGGCAAGTGTCAGCAGTTCTTCGGGGCTGTCCAACGGCACCTCCGGATCGCGCGCGTCCCAAGCCCTGCTGATCCGGTCAAGCTGCGCCTCGCGCATCGCCGCCATGATCTCGGCGCGGTCGTCGCCCGGACGGATTTCGTAGTTGTCGGGCGCAAGCACGCCCTCGGGCGGCACCTCGGCGATCTCACCCTCGAGGACGTCAATCGCGCGCAGGCCCTCGACCACTTGCCAACTGGTCACCCCTTCGGCGACGGAAATCGTGAACTCCGTTGCGATGTCCGTCAGCGCTTCGGAATATTCTTGCGGTATCTCAGTGATCTTCGGATCGAACTCGGCAGTCGTTTCGAAATCCTGCGTCTCTTCGTCCAACTCGCGCACGCGGACCAGCAGGTCGTTCACACGAACGAGGTACAGCACCTGCGTGCCACAGGTGGATCGTCCATCACCCGTGATCTGGTCGACGATTTCAGCCATCGACGCGCCTGGAGAGATCAGGAACGACCCGGCCTTGAGGTCCTCCGCCTTCTCCTCGTATTCCGCACCCAGCCGGAAAATGGATCCGTTCGAGATCGCGCCCTGCTCTTCGAGGCGGCGACTGACACGCACCATGTTGCTGCCGCTGGGCACCTGGAGGCAAATGGCGGATTCAAGCGGACCCTCTGCAGAATACTGGCCGCGCCCCCACAGGATCACGCCGCCCAGGACGAACAACCCCACGACCAGAAAAGTCACGGCATTCGACGCGATGTTTCGCCACATCCCCGGTCAGACCTTCGAAAAGATCACGCTGGCGTTGGTACCGCCAAAGCCGAAGGAGTTGGACAGCACCACGTTCACCTCGCGCTCGCGCTTCATGTTGGGCGCAAGATCGACCATGGAGTCGACCGCCGGATTGTCGAGATTGATTGTCGGCGGGCAGACCTGGTCGCGGATCGCGAGCATCGAAAAGATCGCCTCGATCGCGCCAGCGGCCCCAAGCAGGTGACCGGTCGCGGATTTCGTCGATGACATGGTGACCCGGCTTGCGTCCTCACCCAACAGCCGCTCGACCGCTCCGAGTTCGATGACATCGGCCATCGTCGAGGTTCCATGCGCATTGATGTAGTCAAGATCCCCCGGCTGCATCCCCGCACTCCGCAGCGCCGCCTTCATAGACCGCATCGCGCCATCGCCGTCCTCGGCCGGGGCGGTGATATGGTAGGCATCGCCCGACAGACCGTAGCCCTTGACCTCGGCATAGATCTTGGCGCCGCGGGCAAGCGCGTGCTCGTACTCCTCCAACACCACGATGCCGGCACCCTCGCCCATGACGAATCCGTCGCGATCCGCGTCATAGGGACGGCTGGCAGCCTGGGGGTCGTCACCGCGTTTCGTGCTGAGCGCCTTGCAGGCATTGAACCCCGCAATCCCGATCTTGCAGATCGCCGCCTCCGCACCGCCTGCGACCATCACGTCGGCATCGCCATATTTTATCAGACGCGCCGCGTCGCCAATGGCATGCGCCCCGGTGGAACAGGCCGTGACCACCGAATGGTTCGGCCCCTTGAACCCGTACCTGATGCTGACCTGACCCGAAATCAGGTTGATCAGGGCGCCGGGTACGAAGAACGGGCTGACCCGCCGCGGACCCTTTTCTTCCATCAGGATCGTCGTGTTCGCGATCGAATTCAGCCCGCCGATACCGGAGCCGATCAGAACGCCCGTCCGCTCCAGGCTTTCCGCATCCTGCGGCGCCCAGCCTGAATCCTCCACGGCCTGCTGCGCTGCGGCCAGGCCGAACTGGATGAAGGTGTCGACCTTGCGCTGTTCCTTCGGCTCCATGTAGGTGTCGGGGTTGAAGGTTCCGTCCGTGCCGTCGCCCCGCGGAACTTCGCACGCGTATGTCGTGGCAAGCCCCTCCGGATCGAAGAGCGTGATCGGCCCTGCGCCCGATTGCCCGTCCAGAATACGGCTCCAGCTCGCTTCGACCCCGTCCGCTAGCGGAGTGACAAGACCCAGACCGGTGACGACAACTCTGCGCATGGTTTTGCCCCTTCGCCTCGCAAATGCCGCCGGCCCCTGGGGCCGGCTTCCGTCCGACCGCTCTTACCCTGCGACCGCCCATGTGGGCAAGACCACCCGTCGTCCGAAACGCTGGCCACCGACGGATCGGCGATTCAACGCAACCGTTAACGAAGGCCAAAGCTCGGGCAGTGCATTCAGCCGGACCGCCGACCCAAGTTCAGCGCGACAAGAGTCCTTCGAACGACAGATCCGGGAAGCACATGGTGGGTGATGAGAGACTCGAACTCCCGACATCTTCGGTGTAAACGAAGCGCTCTACCAACTGAGCTAATCACCCTTGTCGTGGGGGTCATACTCTGCCCGGCGCAGGAGGTGCAAGCCCTATCCCAGCCTTCGGTGCGTGCCGTCCTTCAGGTGGTAGATCACGCCTTGTCCGCCCGGCAGCGACCCAAGTTCGGTCATGTCGAGGCCCAGCACGATCAGCCTCATCATGCGGGAGGTCACGCCGTGCGTCACCAACACAGATGGACCGGTCAGATCCTCCAGGAACGACCGGCAGCGAGCGTGCAAGGCTTCAAACCCTTCGCCCCGCGGAGCGGTGTCGAAAACATGGATGCCGCTTTCGTCGCTTTCATCCGCCGGAAAAGGAAGCTCGATTTCGGCACGCAGGTGCCCTTCCCAATCGCCGAGTGCGATCTCCGTCAGGCGCGGATCGGGTCTGATCTCCTCCACCAACCCGGCAAGGGCGATGTCCGCCGTGGCCCTCGCGCGCCCCTGCGTGCTTGTCCAGCCGGTGAAACCACTCAAGTCGAGCGTCGACAGAATGTCTCGCTGCATCATCGCCTGCTGGCGGCCAAGGTCAGACAAGCGGCTGTCAAGACTGCCCTGAACCCGGCCCTCGGCATTCCATTCAGTCTGTCCGTGTCGCAGAAAATAGAGTTCGGGCCAGGTGCTCATGCGGCACCCCCGCCATGGGCTGGCAACACCCTGCGCTCAAGCGCCGCTGAAATGTGGTGGAATGGTGGGTGATAAGAGATTCGAACTCCTGACATCTTCGATGTGAACGAAGCGCTCTACCACTGAGCTAATCACCC
>CBDUPF010000065.1:0-15412 GCA_965369035.1 uncultured Aliishimia sp. | reverse complement strand
CTTCTGGTCGGCGCGTATACCGCCTGCGACGACATCGCCCGCAACCTCGACATCATCCAAAAGCTGTTCGCCCCTGCTGGAGGAGCGCGAGCATCAGGAAACCTCGACCCAGTCGGGCGGCGAACGCCAGATGGCCTCGCTCGGCCGGGCACTGATGAGCTCCCCGCGTTTGCGGCTGGTCGACGAGCCTACCATCGGGTTGACGCCCAGGGTCTGCGGCGAGATCGCGGAGGTTCTGGTGCGGCTCAAGGCGGAACTGGGCCTGACGGTCCTGCTGACCGAGCAGAATGCGAATTTCGCGCTCAGCCTTGCCGAACACGTCCATGTCCTCGAAACCGGGCGCATCGTGGCCAGCGGCATCCTGTCAGAACCGGCCGGCGACAAGCGCCTGGCGGAGGCGCATTTCGGCCACTGAGGCAGATGTTGTGTCCCCTCCAAGACGCAATTGCCGAAAATCTACGCGCAAAAGTTGAACCGGCGAGACGGGTCGGCTATCCAGAAGTGGGTGGCAACGCGGAGAGGACGCTCGGCATGGGCGACAGCACTGGTGTGTTCGCGAACCGCCACGACAGTAAAAACGGCGCCGAAGGGTCGCCTGCCGCCACCTTGATCCACGCGTGTGCGATTGTTGTCGACGAAGACTGGACCATCCAGGCTGCATCGGACAATTGTGACGACGTGCTGGGCCGGTCGGCCCGGGACCTGCTGGGCAGGACACTGGGCGGTGTGTTCCAGGACGACGCCGCTCATGCGCTGCGCGCACAGGTTCAGGCTCTCTCCACCGTCGATCCCGTGGGTCACATTCTCGGCTGCCCTCTGGCCGACGGCGGTGCGGCGATGGACGTGACCGCGACACGCACCGGCACCGATGTCTGTTTCGAGATCGAACCGGCCGGAGAGCCTGGCCTTGCGACGGAGAGCGAACAGCTTCGCAGGCTTGCCCGCCGGATCGCGGAGGCGCCGGACATGACCGCCGCGGTAGAGGAAGCCGTGCGCGCACTCGAAACCCTGACCGGTTTCGACCGCGTGTCGGTTCATCGGACCGGTCGGTCGGGACTGGCTTCGGCGCTGGCGTGTGAAGTCAATCACCCTCTTTCCGGCGCGCCCGGTCACGCGCTGCTCCAGGCCGTGGCCGACGATTTCCACACCGGGCTGCACCTCGTGCGGGACGTATCGAGCGCCGGCGAAGGTAGTGAGCTTCTGCCGGCCGAAGCGCCGCTGCGCTCCGATGGCCGGGCACTCGGCAACGCGGCTCCCTCGTTGGCCCATGCACAGGCGCTGAACCGCGAACGGATAAGGGCGGCGATGACCATACCGGTCCGGACCAATGGCGAGCTCTGGGGGGCGATCCTCTGTCATCACGGCTCCCCCAGGTCGCCCTCGGTGGGAGATCGCAGCGCGCTCATGCAGTTCGCCGAGCTTTTCGGCGACGGGATCCGGCGGGTGCAACAACGCCTGGCCGACAACGCAAGGACGCACGCACCGCAACTGCGCGACCGGCTGGCGAGCATCGTGGCGGAGGGTGCCGACCTCGCCGCCGCACTGGGCGAGGTTCAGGACGACATTGCCGCACTGCTTCCTCATGACGGTTGGGTTCTGTGGCATCAAGGCCGGTTCGAGAGTGCGGGCCTTTCGGTGCCCCGCGACGAATTCGAGGGGTTCTACGCCATCCTGCACGAACGGGCGGAGCGCGACGCGTTCCCGATCGACCGGATCAGCGACCTGTCCTACTTCCCCCGCGGGCTGGAACCCGCGAGCACGGCGGTGATGGTTCTGCCGCTGTCGTCCACGTCTCACGACTTCCTGCTGTTCTTCCGCAGCCTGTCGGCCGACCCCGACCGCGGCCAGGACCGCGTGCGCAGCTGGGAAGGCTGGGAGGTCGACGCCGCGAACGCGCTGCGCGGCGCCCTGATCGAGGTGCGTTTGAACCTGACGGAGACGACGCGCGAGGCGCGTCTGCGCGCGCAGGAGCGGCAAGGGGTGCTGATCGCGGAACTCAACCACCGCATGCGCAACATGCTGAACGTGATCCAGGGCTTCGTCGGTCAGCGTCCGGCGGACCGTCGGTCGGTCGAGGAATTCGCCAGCGTACTGGAGGCACGCATCGTCGCGCTGGCCCGCGCGAATGACGACCTGACGGATCACGATTGGGGTCGCGTGGCGCTGAACGTCCTGCTGGAGCGCGAACTGGGGCCTTACGTCAATGGCGCCGGCCCCGTGGTGCGGATTGTCGGCGACCAGATCGACCTGTCGCCGACCGCCTTTTCCACGATGGCGCTGGTCTTGCACGAACTGACGAGCAATGCCCGCAAGCATGGCGCGCTGAGAACGCCTTCCGGCCAGATCGATGTCGCCACGACGCTTGCGGAAAACGGCCTCGCCCAGCTTGTCTGGACAGAGACCGGCGGGCCGCATACGCGTCGCCCCGAACATCCGGGCTACGGTCTGACGCTGATCGAGCAGTCGGTGCCATACGAGTTGCGGGGCACGGCGAAGCTCGACTTCACGGCCAACGGGCTTATCGCGGTCTTCTCCCTGCCGCCCGGCCATTTCACGCGGATCCGGCCGCACGAGGAACTCGATCCGCTGACCCCGCCGCAAGATGCCGGGGCGCTGGACGATATCTCCATCGACGGTGCGGCGCTGATCCTGGACGACAGCCTGATCATCGCCATCGAATCCGAGGAGCTTTTGCGAACCGCCGGGGCCAGCGAGGTCTATTCCTGCAATTCGGTCGACGCGGCGCTCGACGCGCTGGACAAGGGGGACGTGACCTTTGCCCTTCTGGACGTCAATCTTGGCAGCGAAACGTCGCTGCCGGTGGCGGAGCAACTCTGGATTGACGGCATTCCCGCCGTGCTGGCGACCGGCTATGGGGCCAACGAGGACATGCTCAACGAGTTTCCGCCGCTCCCGGTGCTGAGCAAGCCCTACACGGTCGCGGAGATCAAGGACGTGCTGCGTCACTTTCGTGACCGTCACCACGGCGATTGACGGCGGGCAGGGGCCTCAGGTCTTCACATAGCCTGCGACGACCTGCAGCAGCTTGAAGGCGGTGGCCGCGTCGTTCTCCACGACGGCCATGAACTCCTCCACGCCGAGCCGAAGGCAGAGGATGTCGGTCTTGGCCCGCATGTCGAGCGCGCGGGGCTCCTTGCGGATCAGCCCCAACTCTCCCACCAGCGTCCCTGTGCCGACGGTCGTTATCACCTTGTCCTCGCCATCCGGCCGGGGCAGCAAGAGGTCGGCCTCTCCCTCGATCATCATGAAGGCACCGCTGTCGGGCGGGTCGTTCTTGTGGAACACGTACTGCCCCGCAGGCGCCCGGTACCAGCGCGCGCCGAAGGCCAGCAGACGCAGTTGCTTGCGGTCGAGGCCGGAAAACAACGCCGTCTGTTCCAGCGCCTGAACCTTGCGCGCCAGGTCGGCGGCGACATCGCTGTCATCGGCCAGTGCGGCCTGGGTCGCCGCCCCGATGACGCGGCCCTGGCTCAGTTCCAGTGTCATGTCCCAGACGATGTCCTCCTCGGGCTCCGGCGAGAGGTAGATGATCGTCGCGGCAGGAAGTTCGCTGCGCAGGGTTTCGATCATCGTGACCCGCGTCTCCGGAGGGAAGCTGGCCATCGGCCGGTCGAGCAGGACGATGTCCGGCCGCTTGATGACGGCACGGCTCACCGCCAGGGGTTCGGCGAAGGCGGCCGGAAGATTGGCCCCGCCGAGCGCGATGGGCACGTCGAATACCAGCCGCAGCACCTGGTGCGACACGCCTTCCTCGCCCAGCACATGGGCGATGGTGCGGCGCACGTCCTCTCCGCGCGGCCCGGCCTCTTCGGAGAGCTTGCCGTAGAGCACGTTTTCCAGAACGCTCAATCCTTGCAGCGGGCCGTCCGGTTCGATTGGCGAGAACAGGTCCGACATCCGCTCGCGCAGCGCGGCGCCATGCTGCGCGCGCAGGTCGAGGATGCGCTCGCGGATCCGGTCGGGGAAGGCCGGTCCGACCTGTTCGGCACTGATCGAGGACGGAACGCTCAGCAACAGCGCTTGCGCCCGGTCGTCGAGCGGTTTACCCGCGCGCAGATCCTCCATCGTCTCCAGAACCGTTTCGTAGAGCTCCGGATCGAGCCCGGTCTTGAGGAACAGCGGGTGGTCGGTGCCGCCGGTCCCGAAGATCTGGCGCAGGCCGTCCATGATCCCCACCGCCAGATCCGCGAGATCGTCCCCGAGATGCAGGCCCTGGAGCAACGCGAGGTAGTCGGGACGCTCGACCAGGAGATTGGGCGGCAGCACCGTCCGGGGTGTGGCGAACAGCAGGTTCTGCACCACGGGCAGCGCCGGGCAATACTCGTCGGGGTCGAAGCGGAACACATACCTGTCGAGTCCGGCTTCCTCCAGCGCCGCGGCCACGCGACCGCGCAGGCCGATGACCGTTTCCATCAGGTCGGCGTAGCGGTCGACGTCGGGCTTCTGGTCCAATGCGCGCCGCATCAGGGCTTGGGACCCGCCGATGCGTTCGACCAGCCCGCACCAGTAGTCGCGCAGTTCCTCGGCGCTGTCGGCCTCCCCTCGCGCGGGGTCGATCCAGTCCGCGCTCAGCAGATCCGCGCTGTTGCCGGAGCGCGCGGCCTCCTCCACATCGACCTCTTCGCCCTCGCCACCCATGGGCCGGTACCGGATCGGCATGAGGACATTGTCGCCATAGCTGCCCTGGAACAGCACGGGGCGCGAATTGGCGTGGCCGATCCGCGTCGCGAGCGTGATCTGGTGCAGTCCCGCCAGGTTCGTGCCGCCGATAAAGACAGTGCCGGCATTCGGCGACAGTTCGCGCGTGACCACTTCGCAGAACGCGCGGCGGTCCTCGTCGTTCGGCGCCGTGACGCCGATCATTCCGCCGCCCGGCAGAACGAGGTCGATATTGTCCAGCACGTTGATGCCGTCCGCGTCCCGTACCGTCACGTTGCTGAGCGCGATGTCGCCGGTCAGTCGCGGGATCTCTTCGGGCTCCTCCGTCATCAGGCGTTCGTCCACCATTCCGGACGGGGCGAAACGCTCGGTGATCGTGTCCCATCTCAGCGTCATGTCGGCGGACTGGTTGTAGAAGGCCAGCAGTTCCTTCCAGGGCGAGGACAGGTCCTTGTAGGCCGCCAGAGCCGCCACCAGCGCGCCAAGGCTGATGTTGCCGCGGATCACCAGGTAGCCGCCGATCGAATAGAACAGGAAGGGCGTGAGCTGGGTGATGAAGTTGTTCAGGAACTTCATGAAGAATTTCTTCTGGTAGATCTCGAACCGGATCTGGAAGAGCCTGCCCAACCGGTCCGTGATCATCGCCATCCTGTAGCGCCAGCCGGCATTGGTGCGCAGCGTGCTGGCCCCGGCCGCACCTTCGCCGATCTCCGCGGCCAGCGCCCGCACCTCGATCACGCGCTTGCGGTTGAGCATGTTGACCTGGCGCTGCAGTTTCGGGATCAGCCAGGCCTGCAGCGGGATGAGCGCGCAGGCCGCCAGCCCGAAGGCATAGGATTGCGCGAAGAGAAAGCCGAGGATGGTCAGCATCTGACCCGCCTGCAGCACCGGCTGCGCCAGCGCGTCGCCCATCAGCCCGCCCATGGGCTCGCTTTCGGCGGTGATCATCGACACGATCTCGCCCTGACTCGTGCGTTCGAAGTAGGGTTGGGGAAAGCGCAGGATGCGCGAGATCAGGGTGTAGCGGAACCGGCGCAGAAGTCGCTCGGCCAGCACGCCCTTCATCGTGTTGATCCGCATCTTGAGCAGCCCGTGGGCCAGGACCGCGACCAGGAACCCGGTGCTCAGCACCATGAGGTACTCGACTTGACTGAACGTCATGCCGAAAACAGTGATGTTGCTCACATCACTGTCTATGGCCCCGTTGATAATCTGTTTCGGTAGCTCCAGCGTCAGATACAATAACGGGAACAGCATCAGCGTGACGATCAGCAGGACGACCTGGTCTCGCTTGGAATACTTCCAGATGAATGTGAAAAGGGAGCGTTCGATAATGGTCCCTCGAGTGTTTCCGTGTCCCCAGCGCCGAAACGGCGTATTGCCTCTTGAAATCTGTCCGGCCTTCGGAGCCTATCAGGCAAAGTGGCTGGATCAATTGATTTTCCTTCGATCAAGGGCCACTAAGACAGCAGGGAGATCACCTTGGACTTGAATTCGGCCCTGATCCTGCTCGTTCTGCTTGAAGCCAAGCACCTGCTCGCGGACTATTTCCTGCAGACGCCGATCATGCTGATCAATCGCGGGAAGTATGTGCACAAGGGCCGGGCGATTCATTGCCTGGTGCATGTTGCCGGCTCCGGGATCGCGCTCTTGCTGCTGAGCGTGCCGATCGGACTTCTGGCGTCCGTATTGCTGGCCGAATGGCTGGTGCATTACCACATCGACTTCGCCAAGGGGGCATGGTCGAACATGTCCGGGCACGGCCCGAACGATGCGGGCTACTGGCGCGCCTTCGGTTTCGATCAGTTCCTGCACCAGTTGACCTATGTCTTCATGGTCTGGATCGTTGCCTGATCGCAGCGGGTTCCCTTGCATCCGTGGCCCGTCGAGTCCCTGAACCTCGGGTGGAAACTCCTGACATTCGCCTGTCTGTCCCGGGACCGTATTCCCGTGTGTGTTGAGTGGCCGGCGGGACATAAATTGCGCGGAGATCGCCTCCGTCCACAACTTATTGGGCTCTCCACCAAATAAGGGGGTTGCCAGCCAGCCCTCACTACCTCACCATGAACCCAAGGGCACGGAGAAACGCTTCGGCCCGGTATCGAGCAGGCACCAAGCGTCCGGGGGCGCTGTAGCCCCAAGGTCGCTTCGGCGAAAATGAGGTGGCACCATGGCCCTTTCCGAGTACAATCTGGAAGACGAAATTCACCCCATCGACATTGTCGAAAACCTGGCCGCGCATCACGACTGGGATTTCGACCGGATTGCGGACGACCAGATCGCGATGGCCGTGGAGGGGCAGTGGCGCACCTATTCGATCACGTTGGCCTGGTCGGGCTATGACGAGACGCTGCGCATGGTCTGCACCTTCGAACTCGAACCGCCCGAAGACCGGCTGCCCGACCTCTATGCGCTCCTGAACGAGATCAACGACAAGTGCTGGGCGGGGTCGTTTACCTTCTGGCCGGAGCAGAAGCTGATGGTCTACCGCTACGGGCTGGTGCTTGCGGGCGGTCAGATCGCGGGTCCGGAGCAGATCGACACGATGATCGGCGCCGCGGTGATCTCGGCCGAGCGCTACTACCCCGCGCTGCAGCTTCTGATCTGGGGCGACAAGACCCCGCGCGAAGCGATACAGGTTGCCATTGCAGAGGCGTACGGGCGCGCATAACCTCGGCCCCCGAAACACGCGGACGCAACGCGCGGGGGCAAGATGGATTTTTCGGAAATAGAACGCCGCGGCCTGGTTCTTCTGGGCTGCGGCAAGATGGGATCGGCCATGCTGGCCGGCTGGCTGAAGCGCGGGCTGAGCCCGGAGGCGGTCCATGTGCAGGATCCCAAGCCGTCGGACTGGGTGACGTCGCAGGGTGTGCAGGTCAACGGCGATCTGCCGCGCGATCCCGCCGTGGTGCTGGTGGCGGTCAAGCCGCAGATGATGGGCGACGCACTGCCGTCACTGCAGGCGCTGGGCAACGGCAGCACGCTGTTCCTGTCCGTGGCCGCCGGCACGCCGATCGCCGCCTACGAGCGGATGCTGGGGGACAAGACGCCGGTCATCCGCGCCATGCCCAACACGCCTGCCGCGGTGGGGCAGGGCATCACCGCGATCATCGGTAACGCGCGGGCCAGCGCTGCGCAGCTTGATCTGGCCGAGGAGCTTTTGTCGGCCATCGGCGAGGTCATGCGGCTGGAGGCGGAGGCGCAGATGGATGCCGTCACCGGGGTGTCCGGGTCGGGTCCGGCCTATGTCTTTCACATGATCGAGGCGCTCGCCGCGGCCGGAGAGGCACAGGGGCTGGCTCCGGAGCTTGCCATGCAACTGGCCAAGGCGACCGTCGCCGGGGCCGGCGCGCTGGCGATGCAGGCCGAGGAGACGCCCGAACAGCTCCGCATCAACGTGACCTCGCCCAACGGCACGACCCAGGCCGGGCTGGAGGTGCTGATGGACGAGGCCAGGGGCTTGCCGGCATTGATGGCGGCGACGGTGAAAGCCGCAGCCGACCGCTCGCGGGAGCTGGCCAATGGCTGAGATCACCTTCGACGATTTCCTCAAGGTCGATATCCGCGCGGGCCGCGTGGTGCGTGCCGAACCGTTCCCGGAGGCGCGCAAGCCCGCGATCAAGCTCTGGGTCGATTTCGGCTCCGAGATCGGAGAGCGCAAGAGTTCCGCCCAAGTCACCGAGCACTACCAACCGGACGCGCTGGTCGGCCGCCAGGTGATGGCGGTGGTCAACTTCCCGCCGCGCCAGATCGGCCCCTTCATGTCCGAGGTGCTGGTACTGGGCTTCATGGATGCGGACGGCGCGGTGGTGCTCGCCCGGCCTGACCACGACGTTCCCCCTGGCGCGAGGCTCTGCTGATGACGCGGATCTGGATCACCCGCCCACTGCCCGACGCTGTGCAGGCCGAGGCGCGCAAGCTTTTCGATAAGGTCGACGTGCGCGAAGAGACCGCACCCCTCGACAGAGACGAATTGCGCCGCGCGCTGACCGACTACGACGGGGTGCTGCCAACGCTGGGTGATGGGTTCGCCGCTGAACTCTTCGCCGAGGTGCCCGAACCGCGCGCGCGCATCCTCGCGAATTTCGGCGTGGGCTATAACCATATCGACGTTGTCGCCGCCAAGGCCGCGGGGCTCGCCGTGACCAATACGCCCGGTGCGGTGACCGATGCCACCGCGGATATCGCGCTGACCCTGATGCTGATGAGCGCACGGCGCGCGGGTGAGGGCGAACGGATGGTGCGTGCCGGCGCGTGGCAGGGCTGGCACCCGACGCAGCTTCTTGGCCTGCACCTTTCGGGCAAGACCGTGGGAATTGTCGGCATGGGTCGTATCGGGCAGGCCATCGCGCAGCGGTGCCACCATGGGTTCGGGATGCGGGTACTGTATTACAACCGGTCACCCAAGTCGGTGGACCTGCCGTCCCGGCAGGTCGACACGCTGACGGACCTGGCGGCACGGGCCGACGTTCTGGTGGTCGCGGTGCCCGGCGGGGCCGAGACGCGGCACCTGATCGGGGCGGCGACATTCGATGCGATGCCGCGCCATGCGCATTTCGTGAACATCGCGCGGGGCGACGTGGTGGACGAGGCGGCCCTTGTCGCCGCGCTCGACGCGGAAGAGATCGCCGGCGCCGGGCTCGATGTCTACGAATTCGAGCCGAAGGTGCCGCAGGGGCTCTTGGACCGGGAGAACGTGACCCTGCTTCCGCATCTGGGCACGGCCGCGCTTGAGGTGCGCGAGAACATGGGGCGGATGGCGGTGGAAAACCTGCGCGCGTTCTTCGCGGGTGAGCCCGTGCCGAACCCGGTCTGACCCCCTCGGGTCAGTTCCGCAGAAGCGAGAACGCCGCGGAGGCGCCCCAGCCGGCGGCGATCGCGATGGCCAGCGACATGAGCCCATAGATCAGCGGCTGCTCGCGCGACAGATCGTAGAGCCACCGTTCCAGTCCCACCTTGTCCACGTCGATCGTGGTCTGGAATTGCGAGATGACCTTGCCGCCGCGGGTGAGGAATATGCGCGTGGCATAGTCGCCTTCGACCAGGGCGGCGGGCAGGCGGATCGACGTCCGGAACAGGGTCTGTTCGTCGACGGCCACCGTCTCTTCCAGCAGCTGGTAGAGGCGCGCGCGCGTGCGGATGCGGATCAGCGCTTCGGTGAAATTCTTGGAATCGAGGATGTTCTGCGGCGCGCCTACGGACCGGATCGCGCGGGGTATCGACACCTTGTGGCGCAGGTCCTCCACCGCGGTCAGCACTTCGCGCAGGGGGCCGCTGGTCGCCACGGCATAGAATGACGGCGCGGCATCCACCTCCACCGCATCGGTGTTGACCCATATGCCGTAGCGGTTCTCCTTGCGCCGTACCATGACCGGGCTGGAGGGGCCGGACACGGTCACCACGACTTCGAGCGGCGGCCCATCGGGAATTTCCGTTTCGCGTTTTATCGCCCCGAAGATCAGGATCTCGGACCCGTCGAAACTCGTCGTGATCGCCACCTTGTCGCGGGACAGGCCCAGCACGACGCTTTCGGCTGCGGCGGTCTGCGCCGGAACCTGCGCCAGAAGGAAGAGAAGGACGATCCAGCGCAGCATGGTTCAGTGTCCCCCCGCCGCGCCCAGCGTGTAGAGCTCCGCGGGCATCAGCAGCAGGTCCAGCGCCAGCTTGCCGCAGACCACGAGCACCATGAGGGCCAGCAGGATGCGCAGCTGTTCGGCCTTCATCCGGACGCCGATGCGTGTGCCGATCTGCGCGCCGATCACCCCGCCGATGAGCAGCAGCACCGCCAGCATCACGTCCACGGTGTAGTTCGTGGTGGCGTGCAGCAGCGTGGTGAAGCCGGTCACGAAGATGATCTGGAAAAGCGATGTGCCCACAACCACCTTGGTCGGCATGCCGAGGAGGTAGATCATCGCGGGCACCATGATGAAACCGCCGCCGACACCCATGATCGCCGCAAGCACGCCCACCGCAAGCCCCACGATCAGCGGCGGAATGACCGAGATATAGAGCCCGGAGACCCGGAAGCGCATCTTGAAGGGGAGCTTGTGGATCCAGTTGTGCTTGCGCCGCGCAGCGGGTTTGCCGCCCTTGCGTGTCTTGCGGATGGCGTTCAGGCTCTCGATGAACATCAGCCCGCCGATGATGCCCAGAAACACGACGTAGCAGAGCCGCACGAGCAGATCGACCTGGCCCAGGGAGCGCAGGTAGTTGAACAGGACCACGCCCAGGGCGGCACCGACGAGACCGCCGACAAGCAGCACCGTGCCCATCCTGAGGTCCACCGTCTTGCGCCTGAGATGCGCCAGCACGCCCGAGAAGGAGGACGCGACGATCTGGTTCGCCTCGGTCGCCACGGCGACGGCGGGTGGGATGCCGATGAAGAACAGGAGCGGCGTCATCAGAAAGCCGCCACCCACGCCGAACATGCCCGAAAGAACCCCCACCATTCCGCCGAGTCCCAGAAGGAGGAACGCGTTGACCGACACTTCAGCGATGGGCAGGTATATTTGCATGAACCCCCTTAGCGTGCAGCGGTGAAGAGAATCAACTGAGTCGCCGGGCCCGAACGGGTCCAGCGACGTGGTTTTTGCGGGCGCGCCAGGGACGGTCGGGTCACGGGGCGATTGCGCGCGAAGGTGAGCGACCGGCGAGTATTCACGTCCTGTGGCCGGGCGCAGTGCGTTCGGCCTTGGCACGGCCCGCCGCTGGCCTCCGGACCGGTTGCCCGGTCGTGGATGCGGGCCGCGGGGCTCACCGTTCCTTCACGTAGGGCGCACCGCCGGCCCTTGGCGGGATGGCCTTGCCGACGAACCCGGCCAGGATCACCACGGTGAGGATGTAGGGCAGCGCGTCCATGAACTGGACCGGCAATGTGAAGGCGCCGAGGTCGATGTTCTGGTAGCGCAGCGCGATCGCCTGCAGCAGCCCGAACAGCAGGCAGGAGCCCATCGCGTGCACCGGTCGCCACTTGGCGAAGATCAGCGCGGCCAGCGCGATGAAGCCCCGCCCGGCGGTCATTTCCTTGACGAAGCCCGCTTGCAGCGCCGTGGCGAGATAGGCGCCGGCGAGGCCGCAGAGCACGCCGCAGATCGCCACCGCGGCAAAGCGCAGCCCCACCACCGACACGCCGGCGGTATCCACGGCGGCCGGGTTCTCGCCCACCGCGCGGAGTCTGAGGCCGAAGCGCGTGCGGAACAGCACCCACCAGGTGAGCGGCACCAGCAGGAAGGCGACATAGACGAGGATCGAATGGCCGGAGAGAAGCTCGCTGTAGATCGGGCCCAGGATCGGCACGTCGTAGATCTCGTTGGCAAGCGGCAGGGTGATCGGTTCGAACCGCGCGCCGCCGATGAGGGAGGGCGTGCGGCCGCCCTGATCGAACCAGTCCTGCGCGATGAGCACGGTCATCCCGATGGCGAGAAAGTTGATCGCCACACCGGAGATGAGCTGGTCGCCCCGGAAAGTGATCGAGGCCAGCCCGTGCAGCCCGGCCAGTACCATCGACGAGGCGATTCCCGCCAGCAGGCCCAGCCAGACCGACCCGGTGAGCGCGGCGACGGCGGCAGAGAAGAAGGCGGCCATCAGCATCTTGCCTTCGAGCCCGATGTCGAAGACGCCGGAGCGTTCGGAGTAAAGCCCCGCGAGACAGGCGAGCAGCAGCGGCGTGGACAGCCGGACGGTGGAATCGAGGATCTGGATGACGGTCAGGAAATCCACCGCTCAACCCTCCTTGCGGCGCAGCGCGAGGAAGATCCGCTCCAGCGGCATCCGCACCATGTTGTCGAGCGCACCGGTAAAGAGGATCACCAGCGCCTGGATCACAACGATGAGTTCGCGCGGGATATCGGTCCAGAGTGCCAGCTCCGCCCCGCCCTGATAGAGGAACCCGAAGAGGATCGCGGCCAGAAGCACACCGAGTGGATGCGAACGGCCCATGAGCGCCACCGCGATGCCGATGAAGCCCGCACCCTCGGTCGAGTTCAGAACCAGCCGTTCGGCCTCGCCCATCACGTTGTTGATGGCCATCATGCCGGCCAGTCCGCCGGAGATCAGCATGGCAATCATGGTGATTTTCACCGCCGAAATCCCGGCATAGCGCGCGCCGGACTGCGAATGACCATAGGCCCGGATCTCGTAACCGAGCCGCGTGCGCCAGATCAGCAGCCAGACCAGAACGCAGGCCACCAGCGCGACAACGAGCGACACGTTGGCGGGCGCGGCCTTGGAGAAGTTGATGCCCAGAGGGGCCAGCATCTCGTGCAGCGACGGCAGGTGAACGGCCTCGGGAAAGCGCGCGGTCGCCGGATCCATCGACCCGGGCGGACGCAACACGTTGACCAGCATGTAGTTGAGGAACGCAGCCCCGATCAGGTTGAACATGATCGTGGTGATGACGATGTGACTGCCGCGTTTCGCTTGCAGCCAGGCGGGGATCGCCGCCCAGAGCGCGCCGAAAGCCGCGCTGGCCAGCATCGCACCGAGCAGCGCCATCGACCAGTGCGGCCACGGCACGAAGAGGCAGACCAGCGCGACGCCGAGCCCGCCGAGGATGGCCTGCCCCTCGCCGCCGATATTGAAGAGCGCGGCGTGGAAAGCCACGGCAAAGGCCAGGCCGGTAAAGATGAAATTGGTGGCGTAATAGAGCGTATACCCCCAACCGTAGGTCGACCCGAGCGCGCCCTGCACCATGAGGTTCACCGCCGCGACGGGGTCCTCGCCGATGGCGATGATGACGATCGCGGAGAGGATCGCGGCCAGGATCAGGGAGATCAGCGGTACGAGAATGACCTCGGCCCATCTGGGCATCACGTCCATCAGGCAGCCTCCCCGCTCACGCCGGCCATGAGCAGGCCCAGTTCCTTCTCGTCGGTCTTGTCAGGCAGTCGTTCGCCCATGATCCGGCCGTCGAACATGACCGCGATGCGGTCGGCGAGGCCCAGGATTTCGTCGAGCTCGACAGAGACCAGCAGGATCGCCTTGCCCTGGTCGCGCAGGCGCACGATCTGCTGGTGAATGAACTCGATGGCACCGATATCCACCCCGCGGGTCGGCTGGCCGACCAGCAGCAGGTCGGGATTCCGTTCGATCTCGCGGGCGAGCACGATCTTCTGCTGGTTGCCGCCGGAGAAGTTCTTGGCCGCGAGCTTCGGGTCGGGCGGGCGCACGTCGAAACGCGCCATCTTGCCCTCGGTCTCCTCGCGGATGCGGGCGTTGTCCATCAGGAGGCCCGACTGGTAGGCGGCGTCGCGGTGATAGCCGAAGACCGAATTCTCCCAGGCGTGGTACTCCATGATCAGCCCCTCGCGCTGGCGATCCTCCGGCACATGCGCGATGCCGCGCGCCCGGCGCGACTGACCGTCGGCGCCGCTCAACTCGAGGGGCACGCCATTGACGGTGATCTCTCCGGTGGCGTCCATGTAGCCGCCCAGAACCTCCAGCAGTTCGGACTGCCCGTTTCCGGCAACGCCCGCGATGCCGAGGATCTCGCCCGCGCGCACCTGCAGGTCGATGCCGCGCAGCCGCTCCACCCCCTGTTCGTCGACCACGCGCAGGTTGCGGATGTCGAGCACGACATCACCGGGCGTCGCGGGCGTCTTGTCGACACGGAGCAGGACCTTGCGGCCGACCATCAGCTCCGCCAGTTCCTCCGGGCTCGTCTCCGCCGTTTTCACCGTCGCGGTCATCTCGCCACGCCGCATCACGCTCACCGAGTCGGTGATGTCCATGATCTCGCGCAGCTTGTGGGTGATGAGGATGATGGTCTTTCCCTCCTCCTTGAGCCGGCGGAGGATGCGGAAAAGCTGGTCCGCCTCGGAGGGTGTCAGAACGCCGGTGGGCTCATCGAGGATCAGGATGTTCGCCTGGCGGTAGAGCGCTTTCAGAATTTCCACCCGTTGCTGCCGACCGACGCCGATCTCCTCGATCACCGCGTCGGGGTCGACCTTCAGGTCGTATTCCTGCTCCAGGTCCAGCAGCGACTTGCGCGCCTTGGCCAGCGAGGGCCGCAACAGCCTGCCATCCTCCGCGCCGAGGATGATGTTCTCCAGTACCGTGAAATTCTCCACCAGCTTGAAATGCTGGAACACCATGCCGATGCCGGCGGCTATGGCGGCCTGGCTGTCGGGGATCTGGGTCTTGTGCCCGTCGATGAAGATCTCGCCCTTGTCGGCCTTGTAGAAGCCGTAGAGGATGGACATCAGCGTCGACTTGCCGGCGCCGTTCTCGCCCACGATCCCGTGGATCGTGCCGCGCGCGACCTTCATCGAGATGTCCTTGTTGGCCTGTACCGGGCCAAACGCCTTCGAGATGCCGATCAACTCGATGGCGGGTGCGGAAGGGGCAGCCGTTTCCGGCTGCCCCGCGATGTCTTCGGTGACGCTCATCTGCCTCAGTTCACCGGGCAGGTGTCGTCAGTGGTGTAGTCGTGGACCACGACCTCGCCCGAGATGATCTTGGCCTTCGCCTCTTCGACGGCAGCCTTCATTTCGTCGGTCAGCAGATCCTCGTTGTTCTCGTCCACGGCATAGCCGACACCCTCTTCGGCCAGGCCCAGCACCTGCAGGCCAGGCTCGAAGTTGCCGTCCATCGAGTCCTTGAACGCGTCATACACCGCGACGTCGACGCGCTTCAGCATCGAGGTCAGAACCTTGCCCGGATGCAGGTAGTTCTGGTTCGAGTCGACACCGATGCCCAGTGCGCCATTGTCAGCAGCGGATTGAAGCACGCCGCG
>CBDUPF010000064.1:0-15454 GCA_965369035.1 uncultured Aliishimia sp. | reverse complement strand
GAACGCCGATGGCGGGCACCGGGCTCTACCGTATCCGTCGCCTCGACATGGGCCGCGGGTTTCTGGGCGAAAGGGTCGAGACGCATCGCAGGGACGGCGCGGCCGGCTGGTTCGACACGGTCGAGTTGGTGGCCATTTCGGACGAAGCCGTCCGGGCCGAGGCGGTACGCGATGGGTACGTCGACGTGGCAGACCTGCGTCACGCGCACGGTCTCGCCGAGCACGAAGATATCCGCCTGCTCCCGGAGCGCGGAGAGGTTGGAGCGGCGCTGCGAAAGGGGATCCACCATCACCCGCGCACCGGTCCGGACCCGCTCGACGACATGCGTTTTGTCGAGAGGTGGTGGACCGCGTCCTGATTAGGGCTTGCAGATTCGGGGGTTGATGCGTATATGCCCGTCAACAGCGGCGCGTCGGGGTCCAAACCCGAGGCTCCACCGGGAAAGTGTGACGGGCCGCGAGCCCGTTTTTTTGTGTCTGGATCACATGCCCAACGACCTGATCGCCAAAGCTGCCATCGACAGACGCCTGGCCGAAATCATCAGCCCGGTGATCGAGGATATGGGCTACGAACTCGTCCGCGTCCGGCTGATGAACGGCAGGAACCCGACGCTGCAGGTCATGGCCGACAAACCCGAGGGCGGGATCGAGGTCGACGATTGTGCGGAGATTTCGACCATGCTCGGCGCGACGCTGGATGTGGAAGACCCGATTCTGGACGCCTACACGCTGGAGGTGTCGTCGCCCGGGATCGACCGGCCCCTGACGCGGTTGAAGGATTTCGACGCCTACGAGGGCTACGAGGCCAAGCTGGAGACGTCGGAGCTGATCGACGGCCGTCGCCGCTTCAAGGGCGTGCTCGCCGGCGTGGATGGTGACGAGGTGCTGATCAACGTGAGCGAAGGCACGATCGGCCTCAAGTTCGACTGGCTGAGCGATGCCAAGCTCGTGCTCACCGACGACCTGATCCGGGAGATGCTCAAGCAGCGCAAGGCGGCGGGCACCCTGAAGGAAGATACATTTGACGAGATCGAGGCCGAAGGGCCAGAGGAGGATCACTGATGTCCATAACATCCGCCAACCAGCTTGAGCTGCTTCAGACCGCAGAGGCCGTCGCGCGCGAGAAGATGATCGACCCTGCGCTGGTGATCGAAGCGATGGAAGAGAGCCTCGCCCGCGCCGCCAAGAGCCGGTACGGCGCGGAGATGGATATCCGGGTGTCGATCGACCGCAAGACGGGCCGCGCGACATTTACCCGCGTGCGCACGGTGGTCGCCGACGAGGACCTGGAAAACTACCAGGCGGAATTCACGGTCGAGCAGGCGAAACAGTACATGGACGACCCAAAGGTGGGTGACACCTTCGTCGAGGAAGTCCCGCCCGTGGAGATGGGCCGAATCGCCGCGCAGTCGGCCAAGCAGGTGATCCTGCAGAAGGTCCGAGAGGCCGAGCGCGACAAGCAGTTCGAGGAATACAAGGACAAGATCGGCACGATCATCAATGTCCTCGTCAAGCGCGAGGAATACGGCAACGTGATCGTGGACCTGAACCCCGGCGAAGGCGTGCTGCGCCGCAACGAGAAGATCGGCCGCGAAAGCTATCGCCCGAATGACCGCATCCGCTGCTACATCAAGGATGTGCGGCGCGAACAACGCGGCCCGCAGATCTTCCTCAGCCGCACCGCGCCGGAATTCATGGCGGAACTGTTCAAGATGGAGGTGCCGGAGATCTATGACGGCATCATCGAGATCAAGGCCGTGGCCCGCGATCCGGGCAGCCGGGCGAAGATCGCCGTCATCAGCTACGACAGCTCCATCGACCCGGTCGGCGCCTGCGTGGGTATGCGCGGCAGCCGTGTGCAGGCGGTGGTGAACGAGTTGCAGGGCGAAAAGATCGACATCATCCCGTGGAACGAGGACCAGCCGACGTTCCTGGTGAACGCGCTGCAACCGGCGGAAGTGTCGAAGGTGGTTCTGGACGAGGAAGCCGGCAAGATCGAGGTCGTGGTGCCCGAAGAGCAGCTGTCGCTCGCCATCGGGCGTCGGGGCCAGAACGTGCGGCTCGCCAGTCAGCTCACCGGTCTCGACATCGACATCATGACCGAGGAAGAGGAATCGCGTCGCCGCCAGGCCGAGTTCGAGGAACGCACCAAGCTCTTTATGGACACGCTGGACCTCGACGAGTTCTTCGCGCAGCTTCTGGTCGCCGAAGGCTTCACCAATCTCGAAGAGGTCGCCTATGTCGATGTCGACGAGCTTCTGGTGATCGACGGTGTGGACCAGGATACCGCCAACGAGCTTCAGGCACGGGCACGTGACTACCTCGAAGCGCAGGCCGCGAAGGCTCTCGAAAACGCGCGGGAACTGGGTGTCGAGCAGAGCCTTATTGATTTCGAAGGCCTGAGCCCCCAAATGGTGGAGGCGCTGGCAAAGGACGACGTCAAGACGCTCGAGGACTTTGCCACATGCGCCGACTGGGAGCTTGCCGGCGGCTGGACGACGGTCGATGGCGAGCGCGTCAAGGACGACGGAATTCTCGAACCTTTCGACGTTTCGCTGGAAGAGGCGCAGAACATGGTCATGACCGCGCGCATCCAGCTGGGGTGGGTCGACCCGTCCGACCTGGAAACCGACGAGGAAGACGCCGGAGAGGCGGAGATCGAAAACGAGGGGGCGGAGGCCTGAACAGGGCCCTCCGGCACATAGGACATGGGGCGCGGTGGACAGGACAAGGACCGGGACGACGGACCGGAGCGCAAGTGCCTCGCGACCGGAGAGGTCCGGCCCAAGTCGGACCTGATCCGCTTCGTGGCGGGCCCCGACGGCACCGTGGTGCCTGACATCGCCGGCAAGCTGCCGGGACGCGGGTTCTATGTCACCGCCGACCGCAAGGCGCTGGAAACCGCGGTCGCGAAGAAGCTGTTCTCGCGGGGGGCGAAGGCGCCGGTCAATGTGCCGGACGGCCTCGTCGACGAGGTGGAGCGGCAACTGGCGCGTCGCGTGGTCGACCTGATCAGCCTGGCGCGCAAGGCCGGCAAGGCGGTCGCCGGCTACGAAAAGGTCAAATCCTGGCTGGACCGGGAAGAAGCAAGGGTATTGATCCAGGCGAGCGATGGATCGGCCCGCGGAAAGTCGAAGCTGAGTACGCCATACATGGGCGATTTCATTGGCTGGCTGACCGCAGACGAGTTGGGTTTGGCTTTCGGACGTCAAACTGTGATACATGGGGCGCTCGGCTCTGGCGGACTCGGGCAACGTGTTGTAGAGGAAGCCCGTCGGCTTAAGGGCATGCGCCTCGGCAATGATGACGTGGAAACGCGTCGGGAAGGAAAAAAGGCTTGATGAGCGATACGGACGGTAAAAAGCCTCTTGGTCTGCGCGGTGGCGCGCGGTCGGGCAATGTGAAGCAGAGCTTCAGCCACGGCCGGACCAAGAACGTCGTGGTTGAAACCAAACGCAAGCGCGTTGTGGTGCCCAAGCCCGGTGCGGCCAAGCCTGCCTCCGGTTCGGGCGGCCCCAAGGGCGATCCGGCCAGACGTCCCGCAGGAATTTCCGACGCAGAGATGGAGCGCCGTCTGAAGGCGGTTCAGGCCGCCAAGGCGCGCGAGGCGGAAGAGACCGCCCAGCGAGAGGCCGAGGAGCGTGAGCGTCAGGAAGATCGCGAACGCCGCCGGGCCGAACAGGAGGCCAAGGAGCGCGAGGAGCGCGAGCGCGAAGAGGCGCTGCGGGCCAAGGAACAGGAAGAAATCCGCGCCAAGCAAGAGGCGGAAGAAAGTGCCAAGAGCGCTGAAGCGGCTGCCGAGGCTCAGAAGACTGCGCGACCTGCGCAAGGGCAACCCGCCGCCGGTGCGAAACCTGCCGCATCGCCATCTCGCCGGGATCGCGAACGGGAAGACCAGCAGCGCTCGCCACGGTCTCGTGGAGACGACGGCGGACGCCGGGCCGGCAAGCTGACGCTGAACCAGGCGCTTTCGGGTGCCGAAGGCGGCCGACAGCGGTCCATGGCTGCGATGAAGCGCAAGCAGGAGCGGGCGCGGCAAAAGGCCATGGGCGGCCAGGTCGAACGCGAAAAGGTGGTCCGCAACGTTCAGCTGCCGGAGGCCATCGTGGTCAGCGAACTTGCCAACCGGATGTCGGAACGGGTCGCGGATGTGGTCAAGGCGCTGATGCAGAACGGCATCATGGCGACGCAAAACCAGACCATCGACGCCGACACCGCCGAACTGATCATCGAGGAATTCGGGCACAACGTGACGCGGGTGTCGGACGCCGACGTGGAAGACGTGATCGACTCGGTCGAGGACAAGGACGAAGAGCTCCAGTCCCGGCCACCGGTCATCACGGTCATGGGACATGTCGACCACGGCAAGACCTCCCTGCTAGACGCAATTCGTAACGCAAAGGTCGTTGCGGGCGAGGCCGGCGGCATCACGCAGCATATCGGCGCCTACCAGGTGGAACAGAACGGTCACAAGCTGACGTTCCTGGACACGCCGGGTCACGCCGCGTTCACCTCGATGCGCTCGCGCGGTGCGGAGGTCACGGATATCGTGGTTCTCGTGGTCGCGGCCGACGACGCGGTCATGCCGCAGACGGTCGAGGCGATCAACCACGCCAAGGCGGCCAAGGTGCCCATGATCGTGGCGATCAACAAGGTCGACAAGCCGAACGCCGATCCGCAAAAGGTCCGTACGGACCTGCTTCAGCACGAAGTGGTGGTCGAGAAGATGTCCGGCGACGTTCAGGATGTGGAGGTTTCGGCCGTCAAGGGCACGGGCCTCGACAACCTGATGGAGGCGATCCTCCTGCAGGCGGAGATTCTCGAACTCAAGGCCAACCCGGATCGCGCCGCACAGGGCGCCGTCATCGAGGCGCAGCTGGATGTGGGCCGCGGTCCCGTCGCGACGGTCCTGGTGCAGAACGGTACACTCCGCCTCGGCGACATCTTCGTCGTCGGCGAGCAGTGGGGCAAGGTTCGCGCGATGGAGAACGACATGGGCAAGCGGGTGTCCGAAGCCGGCCCATCCGTGCCGGTCGAGGTTCTCGGCCTGAACGGCACGCCGGAGGCCGGCGACGTTCTGAACGTGGTGGAAACCGAAGCCCAGGCGCGGGAAATCGCGGACTATCGCCATCAGGCGGCCAAGGACAAACGCGCGGCGGCCGGTGCGGCGACGACGCTGGACCAGTTGCTGGCCAAGGCCAAGGCCGACGAGAACGTCGCCGAACTGCCGATCCTGGTGAAGGCCGACGTGCAGGGTTCTGCCGAGGCCATCGTTCAGGCGATGGAAAAGATCGGCAACGACGAGGTGCGCGTTCGCGTTCTGCACTCCGGTGTCGGCGCGATCACGGAGACCGACGTGGGCCTGGCGGAGGCTTCGGGTGCCCCGATCCTCGGCTTCAACGTGCGTGCCAATGCGTCGGCCCGGAACACGGCCAACCAGAAGGGTGTGGAGATCCGCTACTACTCGGTCATCTATGATCTTGTGGATGATGTGAAGGCGGCTGCCTCCGGCCTGCTATCGGCGGAAATCCGCGAAAAGTTCATCGGCTACGCCGAAATCAAGGAGGTCTTCAAGGTCTCCGGGGTCGGAAAAGTCGCCGGTTGTCTTGTTACGGAAGGGATCGCGCGCCGTTCGGCGGGTGTCCGTTTGCTGCGCGACAACGTGGTGATTCACGAAGGCACGCTGAAGACGCTGAAGCGCTTCAAGGACGAGGTCAACGAGGTGATTTCCGGCCAGGAATGCGGCATGGCGTTCGAGAACTACGAGGACATTCGCCCAAGCGATATCATCGAGATCTTCGAGCGGGAAGAATTCACCCGTACACTGTGATAACTCTTCGAGATCAGAGACTTGATGGAAAACAGGGGCGGGATCTTCCGCCCCTTTTTCGTCAAGCGGCTCTGGCGACGGGCAGTCCGCAGTAGACGGAATTGCCGACACGCACCGTGATCCGACCATCCGGAAGGGCCTTGACGAAAACTCCCTGAACCGAGATCGCACTGCCGATGGTTATCGTTCGCAGCATGAACATTCCTCCCGATGAAATGGCGCCGCTCGTATACAGTTAGAGTGCGGTCAATTTACCATAACGCGGAGGGACGCCAAGCATTTGTTGCGGGCGTTCAGAGCCAGTCCCGAAGAATCGGGATGAGCGGAACATCGGCGGGCGGCATCGGGTAGTCGCGGAGCGCGTTTGCCCGCACCCAGGCCAGCTTCTGGTCTTCGCGCGACATCGGCGTGCCTTGCCACTTGCGGCACGCAAAGAGCGGCATCAGAAGATGGAAGTCGTCATAGGCGTGGCTGGCAAAGGTGAGTGGGGCGAGGCAGCTGGACCAGGTGTCGATCCCCAGTTCCTCGTGCAGTTCGCGAATCAGCGCGGCTTCGGGCGTTTCTCCCGGCTCTATCTTTCCGCCCGGGAATTCCCACAAGCCGGCCATCGACTTGCCCTCGGGACGCTGGGCCAGAAGGACCCGTCCGTCCACGTCGATCAGCGCGACGGCGGAAACCAGAACGATCTTCATCCGCTAGGAACGGTAATCGGCGTTGATCGAGATGTAGCCGTGAGTCAGATCGCAGGTCCAGACCGTGGCGTGCCCGGTTCCCAGACCCAGGTCCACGTTGATCGCGAGCTCCGGCCGTTTCATGTAGGCCGCGCCGTCCTCCTCCTTGTAGCTGGGCGCGACCCAGCCGTTTTCGGCCACGAGAATGTCGCCGAACCGGATCGTCAGCCGGTCACGGTCCGCTTCCGCCCCGGACTTTCCGACCGCCATCACGACGCGGCCCCAGTTCGGGTCCTCTCCGGCAATTGCGGTCTTGATCAGGGGGGAATTCGCGATGGCCTTGGCATGCAGATGCGCGTCGCTGTCGGAGGCAGCACCGGTGACGTTGACCTCGACGAACTTGGTGGCGCCTTCACCGTCGCGGACGACCTGATGCGCAAGATCGAGCATCACCTCGTGCAGGGCCTGTTCGAAGGCGGCATGTCCGGTCGCGTCCACCCCCGCCGCACCCGTCGCCGCAACCAGCAGCGTGTCGGAGGTGGAGGTGTCGCTGTCCACGGTGATGCAGTTGAAGGTATGCGCGTTGAGGCGCCCGACCAGCGCTTGCAGAACCGCACCGTCATAGGCGGCATCGGTAAAGATGTAGACCAGCATGGTCGCCATGTCGGGCGCGATCATGCCGGACCCCTTGGCGATGCCGGCGACCTTCACGGGCTTGCCTTGAAGCGTGATTTCCCGGGCCGCGGCCTTCGGAAAGGTATCGGTGGTCATGATCGCGCTGGCGGCGGATTTCATCCCGTCTTCCGCCAGCGCCGCCTTCAATTCGTCCAGCTTGGCGGTGATACGGTCGTCGGGGAGCGGCACGCCGATCACGCCGGTCGAAGAGGTGAAGACCCGCGCCTGCGGAAGATCCAGAACCTCTGCCACGGCACCGGTCACGCGTTGCACGCTGTCGAACCCGGCCCGTCCGGTGAAGGCATTGGAGTTGCCGGAGTTCACCAGGATGGCCGCGCCCGCATTTTCCGTGTGCGCACCGATCTTTTCCTGGCAGTCGAGCACGGCCGCGGAGCGGGTCTTCGACCGGGTAAAGACCCCCGCGATCCGTGTGCCGGGGGCCAGCGTCGCCAGCATCACGTCCGTCCGGTCCTTGTACTTCACGCCGGCCCGTGCGGTGGCAAAGGCCACGCCCGCTATCGTCGGCAGGTCAGGGAACCGGGCGGGCGCGAGGGGGGAAACCGGGTGCTTTCCGCTCATTCCGCATCCGCCAGGTCGAGTTGATCCAGCACGGCCGCATCCATCGATTCAGCCGCCGACCGGTCGATTTCGGCCGACTCGGTCAGCTCCTTCACGCGGTTGTTTACCGCCTCGGCGCGGATCTTCTGCTCTATCTCTCCGCGGACCTCTTCCAGTTCAGGGGCTTCCTTCTGGCGCATTTCGTGCAGCTTGATGACGTGCCATCCGAATTGCGTCTGGATCGGCGCCGAAACCTCGCCCGGTTCAAGCTCTACGACTGCGGTTTCGAAGGCGGGAACCATCTGCCCCAGCCCGAACCAGCCCAGATCGCCGCCGCGGGGTCCGGACGGCCCGGTTGATTTCTCGCGTGCCACGGCCGCGAAATCCGCCCCATCATCGAGGTCGGCCTTGATCTGCCCGGCCTCCTCCTCGCTTTCCACGAGGATATGCGAGGCCTTGTATTCCTGGCCCAAAGCTTCGGCGGTGTAGTGCTGCGCGTAGTACTTTTCGACCAGGTCCGGCGTCACGGCACCGGCCAGGATACCTTCAACGACCTCACCGGCCAGCAGAGAGCGGGTTTCGTTTTCCAGCGCCAGTTCGACCCGCTGCGGGCGATCACCCTCGAAGCTCTGCGCCAGTACGGATTGCTGGATCAGCTGGTCGAGAATGCCGGGGAACAGCACGTTTGCCGGCAGGTTTCGATACTGGTCGGGCAACGACGCCTTTGCCACGGCCATGTGGCCCAAGGTGATCTCGTTTCCGTTGACCGTGGCGACGACGGTATCCAGTCCCGGCTTTTCCTCTTCGGCCATCGCCATGGGCGAGCTCATGGTCAGTGCTATCGCGCAGGTGGCGACGGGCTTGATAAGTTTGCGCATGGAATCGTCCTTGGATCGGGCCGCAGGGAAGGGCGGCGTTGACACTGTTTGGTCGGACCCTTACATCGCCACTTGGGCGCGGGTCCGGGCCGCTTTCACCCCGATATCTATGGGCTGTAGGCAGGGCGGGCAACCCGATCTGTCGCCTCCGTGATGATGGTCCGTGATGATGGCCTCGTAAGAACAATCGGCTGGAGAGCAAATGCTTGGTTTCGGAACCCTCGCCAAGAAGGTGTTTGGCACGCCCAACGACCGCAAGGTAAAGGCCGTCCAGCCGATCGTGGACCAGATCAACGCGCTGGAGCCGGAGTTCGAGAAGCTTTCGGACGCCGAGCTGAAGGAAAAGACCGAAGCGCTCGCCAAACGCGCCCGCGACGGCGAGAAGCTGGACGACCTTTTGCCCGAGGCCTTCGCGAACTGCCGGGAGGCGGCCAAGCGGGCGCTGGGCCTGCGTGCGTTCGACGTGCAGCTCATGGGCGGCATCTTCCTGCACCAGGGCAACATCGCCGAAATGAAGACCGGCGAGGGCAAGACGCTGGTGGCGACTTTCCCGGCCTATCTGAACGCGCTGGTGGGAAAGGGCGTTCATATCGTCACGGTCAACGAATACCTGGCCAAACGTGACGCGGAATGGATGGGCAAGGTCTACAAGGCGCTCGGCATGACCTGTGGTGTGGCCTGGGGCGGGATGCCGCAAGCGGCCAAGCGCGATGCCTATGCCTGCGACATCACTTACGCGACCAACAACGAGCTTGGCTTCGACTACCTGCGCGACAACATGAAGTCCGATCTCAACGAGATCTTTCAGAAGCACCACTACTACGCCATCGTTGACGAGGTGGACTCGATCCTGATCGACGAGGCGCGGACGCCACTCATCATCTCCGGTCAGGCGCAGGATCGCTCGGAGCTCTACCAGTCCATCGACCGGGTGATTCCCGAGTTGCAGGAAGAACACTACAAGCTCGACGAAAAGACCCGCTCGGTGACGTTCACGGACGAAGGCAACGAGTTCATCGAGGAGTTGCTGCAGCGCAAGGGGTTTCTCGAGGAGGGGCAGTCGCTCTACGATCCCGAGAGCACCACGGTCGTGCATCACCTGAACAACGGCCTCAGGGCGCACAAGCTGTTCCAGAAGGACAAGGAATACGTGGTGACGAACGGTGAGGTCGTCCTGATCGACGAATTCACCGGCCGCATGATGCAGGGACGGCGCCTGTCGGACGGGCTCCACCAGGCCATCGAGGCCAAGGAAGGCGTCGCGATCCAGCCCGAGAACACCACCCTCGCCTCCGTCACCTTCCAGAACTACTTCCGGCTCTACGACAAGCTTGCGGGCATGACGGGCACCGCGGCGACCGAAGCCGAGGAATTCATGCAGATCTACGGCCTGGGCGTGGTCGAAATCCCGACCAACATGCCGATCGCGCGCGTGGATGACGACGACAAGGTCTTCCGTACCGCCAAGGAAAAGTCCGAGGCGATGATCGAGGAGATCAAGGCGGCCCACGAGAAGGGGCAGCCGGTTCTGGTCGGCACGACCTCCATCGAGAAGTCCGAGATGTTCAGCAACATGCTGACCGCGGCAGGGATCAAGCACAACGTCCTGAACGCGCGTCACCACGAGCAGGAAGCCAAGATCGTCGCGGATGCCGGCAAGTTCGGCGCGGTGACGATTGCCACGAACATGGCGGGCCGCGGGACGGACATCCAGTTGGGCGGCAATGTCGAGTTGAAGGTCCTGGAGGCCATCACCACCGATCCCGAGGCGGACCCGGAAGAGGTCCGCGCCCGCATCGAGGCGGAACATGCGGACGAGAAGCGCAAGGTGATCGAGGCGGGCGGGCTCTTCGTGCTCGCCTCCGAGCGTCACGAATCGCGCCGGATCGACAACCAGCTGCGTGGCCGGTCCGGACGCCAGGGCGACCCGGGCCGGTCATCCTTCTTCCTCAGCCTCGAGGATGACCTGATGCGGATCTTCGGGTCCGACCGGCTCGACCGGGTGCTGAAATCGCTGGGCCTGAAGGAAGGCGAGGCGATCGAGCACCCCTGGGTCAACAAGTCGCTGGAGCGGGCGCAGGCGAAGGTCGAAGGGCGCAACTTCGATATCCGCAAGCAACTGCTGAAGTTCGATGACGTGATGAACGACCAGCGCAAGGTCATCTTCGGCCAGCGCCGGGAGATCATGGAAGCCGAGGACGTGAACGAGATCATCGTCGACATGCGCGACGAGGTCGTGGACGATCTGCTCGACACCTACCTGCCGCAGGGCTCCTATGCGGAGCAGTGGGACAGCGAGGGGCTCTATGCCGCGGCCATCGACCAGCTTGGCATCGACGTTCCGGTCATCGACTGGTGCGATGAGGACGGGGTCGACGACGATACGATCCGCGAACGTTTGATCGAGGCCTCCAACAAGCTTCTTTCCGAGAAGCTGGAGCAGTTCGGGCCGGAGAACATGCGCGTTCTTGAAAAGCAGTTGTTGCTTCAGGCCATCGATACGAAGTGGCGCGAGCATCTGGTGACGCTGGAACATCTGCGATCGGTTGTGGGTTTCCGCGGATATGCCCAGCGCGATCCCCTCAACGAATACAAGAACGAGGCCTTCCAGCTGTTCGAATCCATGCTGGACAGCTTGCGGGCGGCGGTGACGCAGCAGCTGTCCCGGATCCGTCCGCTGAGCGAGGAAGAGCAGCAACAGATGCTGGCGCAACTGGCGGCACAGCAGAAGGCGGTGCAGGATGCGGCCAGCCGCCAGGGAGGCGACGAAGGCGCCGCGGCAGCGGACAGCGCGCCTGCCGGCCCCGAAGGTCCCGCGCAGCAACCGGCGCCAGCCATGGCCGCCGCTCCGGCCGGTGCTGCCGCGCCCGGAGTGGTGGAGGGCGACCCATCCACCTGGGGCAAGACGGGCCGGAACGAGCCCTGTCCCTGTGGATCGGGCAAGAAGTACAAGCATTGCCACGGGCGCTACAACTGACGTCACGGCGTGATTCCGCCGTAAAGACTCCCCACATCGGCCTCAGTTCGGCCCGGATCCCCGGGTAGAAATCGTACCGGGATAGTCCGGTTCGGGAGTACGAGTGATGTCGCCTGCAAGGAAAGTTTCCGCGGTCGCCGCTGCGCTGATCGTCGCGCTGGGTCTTGGTGCCGTCATCCAGGCGGGATCGGCCGGAACCATTCAGGACGCCGCCGAACCGTTGGCGATGACCGAAGCTCCGGCTGTCTCGCTGACCGCCTCCGGAACGCCGCAAGCGATGGGCGAGGCCGATCAGAGCGATTACCTGAATCCGGCCGTGTTTCGCCCGGCATCGGACACCCGGCCGGCGAAACCGTTTGTCCCCGAGGCGCCCTGCGTCATCCAGTCGAGCGCCAAGCCGGAACCGGGCGCGCTGGTGCGCTTGCGCGTGTCGGCGATCTGCCTTCCGGACAGCCCGGTCACCGTGCATCACAATGGCATGACGTTCACCGAACTGACCGATGCGCACGGGTTGCTCGACATCGTCGTTCCCGCTCTCGCCGAACGCGCGCTCTTCCTCTTCACCTTTGCCGGGGAGCAGGTTTCCATGGCAACGGCGCATGTGCCCGACATGTCGAAGCACGATCGTGTCGTCCTGCAATGGCGGGGCGACCAGGGATTTGATCTGCGCGCATCCGGCAACATGATCCGTCTCGGGGAAACCGGGGCCGACGCGCCGATGCTGGCGGTGATCCACGATCTTTTCGCGGGGCATTCCGCCGGCCTTGGCCGTGGCGGCGTGGGCGTTGAGGTCAAGACAACGCTTCGAAACTGCGGGCGCGAAGTGCAGGCTCAGGTCCTTCAATTCGGTCCGGAGTACCGGTTGCGTACCCGGGATCTGTCCGTGTCGGTTCCGGACTGCACCGCGGTCGGTGACTACGTCGTCCTGGACGATCTGTTGCAGGACCTGCAGATCGCCGCGCGCTAGGCCAGGAGCACCGTGGGCTAGAGCAAGCCTTCGGCGCGGAAGCTGATCTCGCGGGAGCGTCCGATGACGATGTGGTCGTGCAGGGTCAGGCCCAGCGCGCCGCAGGCTCTTTCGATCTGATTGGTCATGTCGATATCGGACTGCGACGGTGTCGGGTCGCCCGAGGGGTGGTTGTGCACGAGAATCAGGGCGGAGGCGTTGTGCTCCAGCGCTCGTTTCGCCACCTCCCGCGGATAGACCGGGACGTGATCGACCGTGCCCCGTGCGGTTTCCTCATCCGCGATCAGCACGTTCTTCCGATCAAGGTAGAGCACGCGAAACTGTTCGATATCACGATGCGCCATGGTCGTGTGGCAGTAGTCCAGCAATGCGTCCCAGCTCGCAATCGCGTTCCGGTTGAGAACCCTCGCCCGCGCCATGCGCTGCGCCGCCGCTTCGACGATCTTGAGCTCGGTAATCACCGCCTCGCCCACTCCGTGCACATCCGCGAGCCGCTGCGGGGAGGCAGTAATCACGCGGTTGAAGTCCCCGAACCGGTCCAGCAGCGCATGGGCGAGCGGCTTGACGTCCTGTCGCGGAATGGCGCGAAACAGCACAAGCTCCAGCAATTCGTAATCCGGCATGGCCTGCGCTCCGCCGTCGCGGAACCGTGCCCTCAGCCGCGCGCGATGGTCGGCGATATAGGACGGCAGCCGACCCGCAGGGAGCGCGGCCGGCGCGGCTTCATCGAAGCCTGTCTGTCCGGGGCGTGATGTGAAGAGATCGGGTTGCTTTGCCATGGGCCGCAGCATGCCGGGGGATGATTTCGGCCCGGTTAAGGCGCGCGGCGCAGAGACGCAAAAAAATGTCAGGGAACCGTTTGGTCACGGACGTCGCGGCGATCTGCGCTGTTGATGACGGCTGCCGCATCCGTAGTGCGGAGAACGCCGACGATGCCCCGCTCCGGTCAGCGCTGAGATGCAGGCCCATGTCGCGCATGAGCCTGTTGGTGGCGGATCAATGTCGCTGCGGCAACAGGAGCCTCAGCCCTTCATCGAATCCCAGAAGCTTTTCACGGAGGAGAAGAAGCTGCTGCTCTCGGGGTTGTTCTCTTCGCTCAGGTCTTCGAATTCGCGCAGAAGTTCCTTCTGCCGCGGTGTCAGGTTCACCGGCGTCTCGACGGCCAGTTCGATGAACATGTCGCCGCTGGCGCCGCCCCGCAGTGCCGGCATACCCTTGCCGCGCAGGCGCATCTGGCGACCGGACTGAGATCCGGCCGGAATCTGGACCCGGCCACGGCCACCATCGATGGTCGGAACCTCGATCGAGCCGCCAAGCGCGGCTGTCCCCATGGACACCGGAACGCGACAATAAAGGTTGTTGCCGTCGCGTTCGAACAGTTCGTGCTGCGCCACGTCGACGAAGATGTAGAGATCGCCCGCTGGTCCGCCCCGCATTCCCGCTTCGCCTTCGCCGGCCAGCCGGATGCGCGTACCCGTCTCCACACCCTTCGGGATGTTGACGGATAGCGAGCGGTCCTTCTTCACGCGGCCGGCTCCCGAGCAGGTCTTGCACGGGTTCTTGATGATCTGGCCCAGGCCGGAGCAGGTCGGACAGGTGCGTTCGACCGTGAAGAACCCCTGCTGCGCGCGTACCTTGCCCATGCCCGAGCAGGTGGGGCAGGTGGTCGGTTCCGCACCGCCTTCCGCGCCCGAACCGCCACAGCTGCTGCACTGCACGGAGGCGGGAACCTGGATCGTCTTGTTCAGGCCGGAATAGGCTTCTTCCAGGCTGATGGACAGGTTGTAGCGCAGATCCGCTCCGCGCGAAGCGCGATTGCGTCCACCGCCGCGTCCGCCCATGAAATCGCCAAAGAGATCGTCGAAAACGTCGGAGAAGGCCGACTGGAAATCGCCCTGACCGAAGGGGTTGCCGTGGCCCCGTCCACCCGGCCCGCGCCCGCCCATTTCGGGGTTGAATGCGGCGTGGCCGAACCGGTCGTAGGCCGCCTTCTTCTCGGCGTCCTTCAGGACCTCGTAGGCCTCGTTCACTTCCTTGAACTGGGATTCGGCGTCGGGATTGTCGGAATTCCGGTCCGGGTGCAGCTCCTTGGCCTTTGTGCGGTAGCCCTTCTTGATCTCGTCAGCGGAGGCACCTTTGGCTACACCGAGAATTTCGTAGTAACAGCGCTTCGCCATGGCTCATTTCCCCTTGCGGAACATCAGAGGGCCGGCACTTGGTCCGGCCCCCGATTGGTTCCTTGCGCGCGGCATCCGTCAGCTGCGCTTGTTGTCGTCCAGATCCTCGAACTCGGCATCGACGATGTCGTCATCGCCCGCGCCGGAGTCGGCGGCCGACGGCTCTTCCTCGTCGGGCGTTTCCTGGGTGGACTTGTAGATCGCCTCACCCAGCTTCATCGCGGCCTCGGTTACGTTCTGGATGCCGGAGCGGATCTTGTCGGCGGAGGTATCCTCCTTCTCCAGATCGTCCTTGAGTGCCGCCACGGCCAGTTCGATTGCCTCGATGGTGGTCGGATCGACCTTGTCGCCATGCTCCTCGATCGATTTCTCGGTCGAATGGATGAGGCTTTCGGCCTGGTTCCGGGCCTCCACCTTCTCGCGGCGTTCCTTGTCCGCTTCGGCGTTCTCCTCGGCGTCCTTCACCATGCGGTCGATGTCCTCGTCGCTGAGGCCACCGGACGCCTGGATCGTGATCTTCTGCTCCTTGTTCGTGCCCTTGTCCTTGGCACTGACGGAGACGATGCCGTTGGCGTCGATATCGAAGGTTACCTCGATCTGGGGCATGCCGCGCGGTGCGGGCGGAATGTCCTCGAGATTGAACTGGCCGAGCATTTTGTTGTCGGCGGCCATCTCGCGCTCACCCTGGAAGACCCGGATCGTCACGGCGCTCTGGTTGTCC
>CBDUPF010000063.1:0-15517 GCA_965369035.1 uncultured Aliishimia sp. | reverse complement strand
GGGGAACCGGTCAACGCCGCCCCCGTCGAGGCGATCCTGGCGGCCACGAACGTGCCGGCGCAGCTCGGCGGCGGCATCCGCGAGATGGCGACGATCGAACGCTGGCTGTCCAGGGGGCTCGCCCGCGTGATCCTGGGCACCGTGGCGGTCGAGAACCCCGCGCTCGTGCGCGAGGCCGCGCGCGCCTTTCCCGGCCAGGTCGCGGTCGGGATCGATGCGCGCGGCGGTCGCGTCGCCACCAAGGGCTGGGCCGAGGAAACGGACGTGAACGCCACCGACCTCGCCCGCAGTTTCGAGGACGCGGGCGTGGCGGCGATCATCTACACCGACATCACCCGCGACGGCGCAATGGGCGGCCCGAACGTCGCCGCGACCGAGGCTCTGGCCCGCGCCGTCTCCATCCCCGTCATCGCATCGGGCGGCGTCTCTTCGCTCGACGATCTCCGCGCGCTGAAGGCCACCGGAGTGATCTCCGGCGCAATCTCCGGCCGCGCGCTTTACGACGGCGCCATCGACCTGGCGGAGGCGCTCGCCGTTCTGGCAGACTGACTAGTCAATTTCGCTGTATCCGGTTGTGCATCTGCGCGTCATGAAGGGCCCCCGGTGCCTTCTGGTTTGCAGCTACATCCAGGGTCCAGCCTCGCCGGAAATCACCTGCCCAAAGACGTTCTCTCGATGCCACCGCAGATTCTCCGGGTGTGGGGCGTTGCGTGGGTCCTCTGTCTTCAGCAGCTTGCCGCTGGGCGACAACAAGCGATCAACAACATCGCCGGGCACCTTGTTGCGCGACACCAAGATGGTCTCACAATCGTCAGCCACCGAAATCAAGCCGCGATCGAACATCCAGTGCAGGGTCCCGGACAGCGCCAGCCCATTTCGGACAGAGTCGCTGCCTTGTCGCTCCACCGGCCGGATGTGAGCCGCCTGAACTTCCGGTCGCCCGCCGCCATTGCGAAGCCGCAGCCCCGACATGGCGCAGCGAAAACCATAGACCTCGCGTACCTTCCTGCGGAAAGCCACATCCCGGTAAGGTCGGTGCGTGAGACGCTCCAGCACAGGGCGCAAGAACGGTCCTGCCGGGTCATCCACTTCGGCCAGCCGGCTATCATAGCGAGTTGCTTCGATTTGTTCGAGCTCCTGTGGCAGACCAAGATTCACGATCCGCTCAAACTCCGCATCGGGCAACCTGCGTACCGCAAGCTGGACTGCGCCGCCTCTTTTTGGTGAACCGTCCGGCTCCATGAGCGCTGATTCCAGAGGACTTTTGCCGATCAATCGTGGCACCTCCCGGTCGAACGGCAAAAAGCTCCCCGGTTCGATCATCGCCAGGTATCGCCCGTCGACTCCGGGTTTCGGGACTACCTTTGAAATCCGGGCCACGGCAAAATACCCGCGGGGACCTGCCTTGACCGGTTCATAGTAGACAATCCAGTCGCCGACAGCCTCCCTCACCGCGTTCAGATAGGTTCGGGGAAAATCGTAGACAACGTCCGGTTCGTCCTCGTAGATCGAGTCGGCCTTGTGCAGGAGAACTAGTTTCGTCATTTGACCAGGAAAACGGTGACTTGCGGAAATTCAAGACATTTTCCGACGAGAGTGTGGTTCATGCTCGCAAATTCCGGTACCGCCGTCAGCGCCTCCCCCCCTTCCCTCCCCCGCCAAAGCGCACTACACCGCGCCCCATGCTGAAGACCCGCATCATACCCTGCCTCGACGTCGCCGACGGGCGCGTGGTCAAGGGCGTGAACTTCGTCGATCTCGTCGACGCGGGCGACCCGGTGGAAGCCGCGCGCGCCTATGATGCGGCCGGTGCGGACGAGCTCTGCTTTCTCGACATTCACGCGACACATGAGAACCGCGGTACGATGTTCGACCTCGTGCGGCGCACGGCGGAGCAGTGTTTCATCCCGCTGACCGTGGGCGGGGGCGTGCGCACGGCGCAGGACGTCCGCGATCTGCTGCTCGCGGGCGCCGACAAGGTCAGTTTCAACTCCGCGGCCGTTGCGGACCCTGACGTGTTGCGCATCGCCGCCGATCAGTTCGGAAGTCAGTGCATCGTCTGCGCCATCGACGCCAAGACGGTCAGCCCCGGCAAATGGGAGATATTCACCCATGGCGGGCGACGACCGACCGGAATCGACGCAGTGGAATTCGCGCGCACCGCTGCGGCCAAGGGTGCGGGGGAGATCCTGCTGACCTCGATGGATCGCGACGGCACGAAGGCGGGGTTCAACCTGCCCCTGACCCGCACGATCTCCGACGCGGTCGACATCCCCGTGATCGCCTCCGGCGGCGTCGGCACGCTCGACCACTTGGTGGAGGGCGTGACCGAAGGCGGCGCCTCCGCGGTGCTCGCCGCCTCGATCTTCCATTTCGGTACCTTCACCATCGCCGAAGCCAAGGCGCACATGGCCGCGGCCGGCATCCCGATGAGGCTGGAATGACGCTGAACGACCTCTTTGCCACGATCGAAGACCGCAAGTCCGCCGACCCGGAGTCCAGCTGGACCGCGAAGCTCCTCGCCAAGGGTCCGGAGAAATGCGCCGAAAAGTTCGGCGAGGAAGCCGTCGAGGCAATCATCGAAGCTGTCAAGGGCGACCGCGACCGCCTGACGTCGGAGGCCGCGGACGTGCTCTTTCACCTGCTGGTGATGCTCGCCTCCCGCGATTTGACGCTCGACGACGTGCTGGCCGAACTGGAGCGGCGCCAGGGACAATCGGGACTGGCCGAGAAGGCCGCGCGGGGCTGACGGGACGGCGGGTGGGGCGTCGTTCGCGGCACGCGGACAAGCGCCATCCCGGCGTCACAATTTCGAGGATATCACGCCCGTCGCGAAGCCGCCCATCCGCAACTCGCCGAACAATCGCTGATACTCGATCTTGGGGCACCGGTTCTGGATCACCGTCAGCCCCGCCGCTTCGGCCCTGGCCGCCGCTTCGGCATGCTCCACGCCGATCTGCATCCAGATGACCTTGAGCCCCGGCAGCACCTCCAGCGCCTCGTCGACGATCTCGGGCACGTGTTCGGACCGGCGGAAGATGTCCACCATGTCGACAGGGACGTCGATTTCGGACAATCCGGCCAGGACCTTGCGGCCGAACAGAGTCTCGCCCGCGGCCACCGGATTGACCGGTATGACGTCGAACCCTTTCAGACCCAGGTACCGGGCAACATAGTAGCTTGGCCGCACCGGGTTGGTGGACACGCCCACCACCGCGACCGTCCTGACCGACTTGAGGACGGAGCGTAGCAACTCATCCGTGCAATATGGCATCTTTCCCCCATGCGCGGTCTGCCCCGCGCCGACGCTCGCAAAAAAAGCGCTCCCAAGGCAAGCCCGGGAGCGCAGTCACGGAACGAGGGACAGTGAAATGATCGCGAATGTTCCGGATCCGCGATCTGACCAGTGAGATAAGTACTCACCGGAGGTTGTTTAAGAGCATGTCCCGAATCTGTGAACGAATGGTTAAGTCGCGTGCGATCCGGTCGCCTCAATCGAGGACATCCTCGAGGAAATCGAAGGCTTCCTCGAAAACTTTCTTCAGCAGTCCCTTGCGTTTGCGCTTGCGGCGGACCGTGTCTTTCCGGACCGATCCGGACGGTTTCGCAGGCTTCGCGCGGGGTCGATCCACCAGTTCGCGCCGACCCCCACGCTCCATCGGCAGCATCTTCAGTTCATGAAGCGGCGCCCCGCAACTGGAACAGGTCAATTCGTGCCGCGACTTGCCCTTCAGGACCAGCGCCGCGCGCGTGCCGCAATAGCAGCAGGTGACGATCTTGTGCGGATACCCCAAGCCAACCTCATTCATGAGTCAGAGAGGCATATAGGGCAATTGCCGCGGCGTTGGAGACGTTGAGCGACCCGAACTGGCCTGCTGCGTCGATCCGTACCAGCGCGTCGCAGCTTTCCCGTGTCCTCTGCCGCAGGCCCGGCCCTTCCGCGCCAAGAACGAGCGCCACCGGGTGATCCTTCCGTCCGGCCAGGGCGGTTTCGATGGTCTGGTCCGCCTCCCCGTCGAGCCCCAGCACAAGGAACCCGAAACCGCGCAGGTCGCCAATGCAGTCGGCCAGGTTGCGCACGCGCAGATATGGCTGGCGTTCCAGCGCGCCGGAGGCGGATTTCGCCAGCGCCCCGGTTTCCGGCGCCGCATGGTGGCGCGGGGCGATGACGGCCTGCGCGCCCAGCACCTCGGCCGACCGCAAAATCGCGCCCACGTTGTGCGGATCGGTCACCCGGTCGAGCAGGATCACGCGCGGCACCTCCGCGCCGATGACCACCTCCTCCAACGTCCCCCAGTCGAGCGGCCGCACCTCCAGCGCCGCGCCCTGATGCACCGAACCGGGATCGAGCGGGGCCGCGAACTTGCGCGGGTCGGAGATTTCGGGGGTCATGCCGGACTGCTCGACGGCGTCCCGCAGCCGGTCATGGGCGTTCTGCGTGACCACCAGCCGCAGCTTGTCACGACGGGGGTTGAGCAACGCATCGCGCACCGCGTGCAGCCCGAACAGCCACACCGTCTCGCGCACCGCAGCCTTGCGACCCTGCTCCTTTTCCACCACCCATTTCGGTTTTCTTGCCACGGTCTGATACGCCCGGAATTTGAGGTTGACGCCCAATTGGCGCGCTTGTAATCAACCGCTCACGCCAAGGCCAGCGGCTTTGGCGCGTGGGCGACAGGCCGCAAGGTGTGGCAGGGGACTGTAACTCCCTCGCGGAGACGCACGCCTGGTTCGATTCCAGGGTCGCCCACCATTCCTTTCCCCTTCAGGCACCGGATTGTGCGCATCATCATGTAATGAGCCTGCTTGCCTACCGAACTGCCGGTCCGGGATGACGGCTGACTGAGGCGGTCGGCGCGGAACCGGTCACTTTCCCCAGCGCAGCGCCATGATGTCGAGGTCGCGGGCCAGGGACAGAAGCCGCGTGCGGGTTCTCTCCGACATCGGACGCAGCGGATGGCGTACATGGTCGCTGCGGATCACGCCGCCTGCCGCATAGACCGTCTTGCAGGCCCGAAGTCCGCATTGCCGGTTCTCGTGATTGATGAGCGGCAGACAGCGTTGCCATTGCGCCAGCGCCGTGTCCGTTTTCCCCGCGAGGTAATCCGTAACGATGGGCCGGATCTGTTCTGGAAACAGGCCCGAGGTCATCGACCCCGTGCAGCCCGCGTCGAGATCGGCCAGAAGCGTCACCGCCTCCTCCCCGTCGAAGGGCCCGGCGACGTGATCGCCCGCCTCCGCGATCAGCGCGGCCAGCTTGTCCGCGGCGAACGGGCATTCGATCTTGAAGTAGCTCACATTCTCGATCTCGCGCGCCATCCGTGCAAGCAGCGTCACGGGCAGATCCACACCCGACAGAGGCGCATCCTGCACCATGATCGGGATGGAGATCTTGTCGGACACGGCGATGAAATGCTCGAAAATGCCGTTCGGATCGGCCCTTAGACCGGTGCCGTGATAGGGCGGCATCATCATCACCATCGCCGCCCCCATCTCCTGCGCCGCTTTCGCGCGCGCAACCGCGATCCCGGTGTGGAAATGGCTGGTGGTGACGATCACCGGCACGCGGCCCGAAACATGTTCGAGGCTGACGCGCATCAGCCTGTCGCGTTCGTCATCGGAAAGCAGGAATTGCTCGGAATAGTTGGCAAGGATGCAGATCGCATCAACACCCATGTCTATCAGGCAGTCGAGTACGCGGCGCATGCCCTCCTCGTCGACACGACCATCTTCGTAAAACGGCGTGGGTGCCACGGGCAGAATTCCGGTCAGCGGCGTTCTCATTCCGGTCACCCTGCACGGGAGGCGACCGTCACACGGCGGCCGAGCGTGAAGGCGGGATTGCCGGAAACGCGCGGCGTGGGCAGAAAGCTGGAGTTCCTTTCAGCACCGGCAGGCGCGCTTTGGTGGGGCCTTTCGCGCCATCTCACCACACAGCAACCAAGACCGCCATACTTCACTGTCATTGCCTTCCTCCCCGAATTCGGCAGCCCCATGTTGCAGAATTCGGAGACGCAGGGATAGCCCCGTGTCGCGATCGGGCGAGGGAGACCTCAGGCGCGACCCATCCGAGCCGCGCCATCAAGACCGCTCCCGCGCCAGAGAACCAGCGCAAGTACGCCCGAACCTTCGGTGAGCATCGCGTGGGGCTGGTTCGACGAGTGCATCCTGACATCGCCCGCTCTCAGCAGGGCGGCAGGCTGGCCCTCGGCCTCGAAGACGGCCTCTCCGGCAAGGATCACGTAAAGCTCCTCCGCCTCGTGCCGATGCCAGTCATAGTAGAGACCGGGCCCCCAATAGGCGATGTAGGCGCGGATGTCTTCGGAGTGGAAATGGCCGAACGGCCCCACGAGTTCGAAATAGCCGTAGTTGTCGAGGAAGTTCCGACCCACCTCGGCTTCGGAATAGGTCTGCTGCCAATGCGCCAGCATCCAGACGGTGCGCAACGCATCGCAAAGCGCCTGCGTTTCGGGAATCATCGCACCCTGCCACCCGGCCAACGTCTCGATCACCGGAACTGGCAGCGGGGCGGTCTCGCGGTACTCGGCTTGCGGCCAGCCGGCGAATTCAATGACGGCGGGCGAGGACTGAACGAAGGCGCTCAGAGTGGCGTAGAGAGTGGCGAATTCCGTGTTGGTCATGGGCATACCAGGATCGTGTGGTGGTGAGGGATAACGGCGAACGCTGTTCCGCGGATCAGGTCGGGTCGGACCTTGCGTCGCTCCGTCCGGGCCGGGCAGACGTGGCCCATTGGGACCATGGAAGGCAGCAAGTCGGGTCGTGGCACGCTGTCTCCCCCGGTGATCCATCCATTGACGGCGGCAGGTCATCGCGATTCCAGTCCCCCGTATTTTCGCACGCATACTCCATGACAGAACGCGCAGTTTGGTCAAACGCGACAGCGGATGAAAAACCGGCGACCTTCGCGGACCGGCCCATCGTCAGGACCTGGCGCGTCCGGCTTCTCCGCCGAAAATAATCAAGCTTTAACGCGTCGCTTCTAGGTTCCCGCCACCGGAACACCCTTTTTGGAGTTTGTGAATGAGAATCCTGAAGAGCCTGGCCGCACCGTTGGCCCTGATCTCCCTGTGTCACCCGGCCCTTGCCGAAGAGGGCGTGGAGCCGGACGCGGTCCGTTTCGCCCAGGTCGCCGCACTCGATGGGCCGGCGGGTGCGCTCGGCAGCGGCATGCGCCAGGGTATCCTTGCGGCTTTCGCGGAAGCCAACAGCGACGGGGGCGTGCATGGCCGGACAATCGAACTCGAAAGCTTCGACGATGGCTACGAACCCGACCGCTCGGTCGCCGCGGTCCGCGCGGTGATCGAGGGCAATTCCCATCTCGGGTTCATCGGACCGGTGGGGACGCCGACCAGCCAGGCCGCACAGCCCATCGCGACCGATGCGGGAATGCCCTTCATCGGTCCCTTTACCGGTGCCGGTTTCCTGCGCGACCCCGCGCTTGGGAACGTGGTCAACGTCCGCGCCACCTACAACGCGGAGACCGAGGCCTGGATCTCGCACCTTGTGGACGACCTCGGCATGAGTTCCATCGCGATCCTCTACCAGGACGACGGGTTCGGTCGCGTAGGGCTCGCCGGGGTCACCGCCGCGCTGGAGCGCCGTGGCATGACGCTGGTCGCCGAAGGCACCTACACCCGGAACACCACGGCGGTGAAATCGGCCCTGCTCGACATCCGCAAGGCAAAGCCGCAGGCGGTCGTGATGGTCGGCGCATACAAGCCGATCGCCGAATTCATCAAGCTGTCGCGCAAGCTGAAGTTCGAGCCGGCCTTCGTCAACATCTCCTTCGTCGGTTCGGACGCGCTGGCGAACGAACTGGGCCCGGACGGCGAGGGCGTGATCATCAGCCAGGTCGTGCCGTTCCCGTGGGATGCATCGCTGCCGGTGGTGGCAGAGTACCAGGCCGCGATCACCGCACATGACGCGGAGGCACGCCCGAGCTTCGTGACACTGGAAGGCTACCTTGTGGGCCGCGTCGCCCTTCGCGCGCTCGAGGCTGCCGGTCCCGAACTCGACCGGGCCGCCTTTCTGGAGGCGCTGAACAGCCTGGGCGGCTTCGATCTTGGCGGCCTCGCCTTCGACTACGGTCCGGGCGACAACCAGGGGCTCGATACGGTCTTCATGACCCGGATCAACGCCGACGGTCAGTTCGAAGTGGTCGAGACAGGCGAAAAACACGCGAGCAACTGATATCGAACCGGCCGCGCCGGATCCTTGCGGACTGGCGCGGCCATGCACGACACTATCCGGTCGCGCCATTTCTTTTCTTGCCACTAACGGATCATACCCCATGAAAACGGTCGGTCGACGCACCCCTTTCGGAAGCATTTCCTTCAAGATCTGCGGCATCCTCCTTGCCATGGGGGCCACCACTGCTGCTGCGGTGGCGATCGCGCTTGTGGTTTTCGCAACCCTATCGGGGTCCGTGGACAACCTGATGCGCACCGCCCTGCCGGGGATGCAGGCCAGCATGGAGGTGATCGAACGCAGCGGCGTCACCCGGGATGCCCTGGGTGAGATGAGCCGGTCCGGATCGGAGAGCGACCTCTCCGCGAGCAGTGCCCGGCTGCGCGCGGAAATCGACGCGCTGGCCGCCGCGGTCCGGAACCTGCCGCCCGCCTCGGCCGACCACATCGCGCCGATGCTGGACCGCCTTGGAATTGCATCCGAGACCCTGCAATCCGCCATGGCCGCGCGGTTCCAGTCCTCCGCCCGGATGGCGTCTCAGATCGCGGAGTTTTCCGAGATCGCCGAGGCCACACGCGGCAGGCTGGCCGAAATGTCAGACGACGCCGTGTTCGACCTTACCATCGGTGGCGAGGATACGCTGGAGACGGTACGCGGCACGCTCGGGTCGCTGACGGACACCGAATTCCCGACCATTCAGGCCGCACTCGATACGCGGGCGGAGATCAACCTCGTCACGGGGCTCGCACTGGCGCTTGTGCAGAATTCGGACCCGGCCTTCGCCTCCATCATGCGCGATGTCGCGGAGGGCAGTCTCCAGCGGCTTGAACGCGCATTGTCGCAGCTGCAAGGGCGGGAGGAACTCGCCGACCAGCTTGCCCCGATCATCGACGCGCATGATACCCTTTCGACGCTGGCGGGCCGCAGTTTCATTCGCCGGAGCGGGCTGCAGGAGGATCTGCTTGCATTGCGCCAGAACAGCGATGCGGTGCTCAGCGAACTGATCGACACGCTCAGCTTCGATCTGGTGATCCTGGCCGAGGACACGGCCAATGCGAACGAGGAGGCCATTCGCACCCTTCTCGAGAGGGACGTCGGCCGTCTTCGCGAGGCTGCCGAGGTCGAATCCGTGGTCAACTCGGTGTTCGTGACCGCCCTTCTGGGCGCGTCCGCGGAAACCCTTGCCACGGTGGAAGGGGTGCAGGCGCGCCTGAACGAGGCCGCGAAACAGCTTGCCGCGCTGACCGAAACCGCGGATCTCGGCGAGGACGTGAAGACCATGCTTGCCCAGGTCGGCGCGATGTCGGACCCGAAAACCGGCCTGCTGAGCGCGCGTCATGCCTATCTCGACGCCGCCGCCAACGCGATGGAGCGGTCGGCGGACGCGGCAGAGGTGCTGACCGTCATCGCACAGGCCGCGCGTGCCGAGGGTGCGGCAGCGCTTGGCGTGATCGGCGAGGCCGGCGGAACCGTGCTCAACGAAACCGAGGCCGCCAGTTCCCAGATGTACCTGATCGGCTTCGTGAGCCTCGTGATCTTCCTGATGGCGCCGGTCATGACCTGGGCGCTCATCCTGCGCCCGATGAAGCGGGTGACGGAAGTGACCGAGCGGCTCGCGACCGGCAATCTGTCCCCCGTGACCGGGTTCGAGAAGACCGGCGGCGAGATCGGGCGCATGGCCAGCGCGCTGGCGATCTTCCGCGACGGGCTGATCGAACGACAGGAGATGCGTGAGCAGGAAAAGGCGCGCGAGGCGAAACGGCTCGAGGACGAACGCCTCGCAGCCGAGGAAGCCAGCCGCAAGGAGGCCGAGGAGCGCGAAAAAGAAGCCCGCCGAGCGGAGGCGGACCGGGCACGTGAAGCCGCCGAAGCGGCCCGCAAGGCGGAGCTGGAGCGGGAAGCGCAAGCCGAACGCGATGCGCGCGCCGCCGAACAGGCCCTGGTCGTCGACAGCCTTGCCGGCGGGCTGAACCGCCTGGCGTCCGGCGACCTCACGGCCATGATCGATACCGAGTTTCCCGGCACCTATGACGGGTTGCGCAAGAACTACAACGCGGCCGTGATCGCCATTGCCGACCTGATCCGGAACCTGACCGTGAGTGCAAGCTCGGTAAAGGAGTCTTCGGACGAAATCGCCTCCGCGGCCAAGCAGATGGCGCGCCGGACCGAGGAGAACGCCGCGTCTCTGGAAGAAACCGCCGCCGCCGTGAACCAGCTCGAAGCCTCTGCCTGCCGGATGTCGGAGACCGCGCATAATGCGAATGACGTGATGGCAGGCGCCCGCAAGGAGGCCGAAGACACGAGAACCAGCGTCGAGAGCGCCGTGGCGACCATGACGGAAATCGAGGCGTCCTCCTGCGAGATCTCCAAGATCGTGGACATGATCGAAAGCATCGCGTTCCAGACCAATCTGCTTGCGCTCAACGCGGGTGTCGAGGCTGCACGGGCCGGCGAACAGGGGCGCGGCTTCGCGGTCGTCGCAACCGAGGTCCGCACCCTCGCCCAGCGCGCCTCGGATGCGGCGCGCGAGATCAACGAGCTGATCTCCTCCACGCGGGACCAGATCTCGCGGGGCGTGCTTCAGGTCAACGAAGCAGGCACGGCCCTGGGTGGTATTCTGCAGTTCATCGGACAGATCTCCGGTGATATCGAAACCATCGCGGCCGGGTCGAAGGAACAGGCGTCGACCGTGTCGGAGATCAACTCCGCCACGAGCAATCTCGACAACGCGATGCAGAGCAACGCCGCGATGTTCGAGGAGTCGCTGGCCACCAGCGAGCTCTTGCGCGCGACATCGGCCGAGCTTCTGACCCTGGCCAAGCAGTTCCGCGTGGACGACGGCGCAGAGGACCCCTCAGCCGACTACCTCAAAAGCGCGTGATCCCAAAGACGGACCGTCCGCACCGCTCGCACAGCGCCGCGTAGTGACCGGACATCAGGGGCGGCCGTGCCCGCTTGCTCAGACCACGCGCAGGGCGAGCGTATCGCGGCTTTCGGTCCGGCCTGCCCTGGTCCAGGCTTCGGAAAACAACGCCTGCGCCGGCTCGATCCCGTCGCGGTCCACCAACACGGTGATCCGGTTTGCCGGCACGCGGGATGCCAGCGCGTCGACCTCGAACTGAATGCCCTTGTTGACCTCGCCGAAGCCGCGCATGTCGACCAGCACCCGGCGCGCCCGGCTCATCAACGTCAGGACGGTCGGACGCCAGCTGTTGTCGCGGCAATAGTAGTCCTGCATCGGGAAGAGCCCGTCGCCCAGACGGCTTTCGCCCGCGGTCCGGGCCTGCGCCAGGTCCCCGGGTGTTCCGATGAAGATGCTCTCGAGCCTGCGGTTCAGAAAGGCCGCCAGTTCCGGAGCATCCAGCGTTTCAGTCGCGAGGTCGGCCGCGCCGATCAGCAGCACGGGGCCGTCGCGGCGCCAGTCAAGCAAGAGACCGCGCGCCAGTTTCGTCTGCGACTTGCGCTGCCCGAAGACGCGCAGGAGGAGGTTGACCTCCGCCGCATCCGCCTTGGGGCACAGCAGGTAAAGCACGCCCCTGTAGGCCACGAAGCCAAGGGCATAGAGCAACGAGATCGGACCGTTGGTCCCCCAGTCGAGCCCGATCAGCCAGATCGCCTGGAACAGCCAGATCACGTCGTGCTGCATCATGAACTCGCTCGACCCGGCGGTGGCGCGGGCGACCAACCGCACCGCGACTAGCCCGATACCGACACCGAGCGCCAGCACGATAACGAGGGCCATCAGCACATAGAGCGCCGCCACCACCCCCACCGGAAGATAGAGAAAAAGCACATCCAGAACGCCCGCCACCATCGCGTAGTAGAGCAGGTCCAGCGAGAAGGTCAGCGGCACGACCATCGCGACAGACACCAGAAACAGCGGCAGCGTTGTCGTGCGCAGGATCGGATTGCCCACGAGCAACGCCAGGAAGAGCGCGGGCAGAGCAAGGAACCCGAGAATGTCGTTGCTCTCCGGCTCCACGAGGTAGAGCACCCAGATCACGAAGACGGCAAGCAACAGGATCAGGTACCAGCGCACCCCCGCGACATAGAGCGCCATCACCAACGCGGTGAAGGCGAAAGAGGCCACCACGACACCGAAGCGGACCGGCAGGAAGGCGATGTCGTTGAGGATGAACATCACCACCACGAGCACCACGGAACATGCGAGCCCGGCCAGAAAGTAGCGGAACGCAAGTCCGACGCGCAGGCTGGCCCGTGTCGGCAGCCGGGCAACATCGAATTGCAGCGACCGGCCATTCGGATGCTCCGGCACCGGCACGTCGAACTCCGCTTCCGGCGCGCCGGCATCCACCATCATCGCGCGGGTGATGGCCTTGCGATAAAGCCGCCGGATCACGATACTCAACACCGCCGTCAGCGGCACGGCAAGAAAGAAGACGAAGGCCAGGAACCCGTTGAAATTCTGCTCCGTGATCATGGTGCGCCCCGGCCGTCCGCTATTCCCCAAGCCACACCAGAGTAGCGTCAGAGGTGCGTTTCTGTCAGAAAAAAAGGGACCTTTCGGCTGCTCCGGCTGATTCCGGACCCCGATGGTATTGCCGGAGCCGGACAGGACACGACCGAAATCGGCCGGCAAGTGCGAACTGCGTCGTGCGCGAGGCAACCGAACTGGGGCAGCTACATGCAGCGGCTGACACGCGATCAGGCATTCGACATGGCGGACAAGTGCCTGCACGATGGCAGGCCGGCCGAAGCGCGGCGCATCTACGAAACGATCCTGGAGAAATTCCCGGCGGACGCAAGGGCTCGAAAGGCGCTCAGCGCTCTGCAAGGGTCCGCGGGACAGGGAGGCTCTCCGTCCCCACCGCCGCACGTTCTGGACCCGCTCGCGGCGCTTTGCCGGGCAGAGCGGTTCGAAGAGGCCGTGGCAGAGGCCGAAAAACTGGTGCCCGCCTTTCAAGCGTCCCTGGATCTCTGGACCCTGCTGGGCGGCGCCTGCACGAAAACGGGGCGGCTCGACCGGGCGGAGCACGCCTTTCGGCAGGCCATCGCGCTCATGCCGGAGCATCCCGGCGCACACTACAACCTGGGATTGGTCCTGCAACAGTCCGGCCGGCCAGCCGATGCAATCAAGGCCTATCGCAAGGCCCTGCGCCGGAAGCCCGACCATGCGGGAGCGCTGAACAACCTGGGAAACGCTCTGGCCGATCTCGGTCGCGCGAACGAGGCGGAACAAGCCTTCGTGCGGGCGATCGAGGTCCTGCCGGACCATGCGGATGCGTATTGCAATCTCGGCCGTGTTCTGAAGGACCAAGGCAGAGCGAAGGATGCGCTCGCGGCGTGGGAACGGGCGCTGGAGATAGAACCCGGACACGATGCCGCGCGGGCACAGAAGCTGCGGCTGCAATGGGAGTTCTGCGATTTTCGCGCCTACGAGGAGTTCTTTTCGTTGCGCAACTCGATCGGGATCACCGGTGCCCGCATCCCGCCCTTTGCCCTGTTGGCGGCGGAGGACGACCCCGCGCGTCAACGCCTGCGTGCCGAACGATGGGCGCAGGGCATCTTGCGGCCCGCCCCGGCCGCCCTCGCGCCGCCGCCGGAACACCGCCCGGACAGACTGCGCATCGGCTTCTTCTCCGCCAATTTCCACGATCACCCCGCGCTGCGGCTCACTTCGGGCCTCTACCGGGAAATCGACAGGGAACGGTTCGACGTCACGGTCTACAGCTATGGCAGGCGCCGGACGGGTATTCTGCGGGACCAATTGCAACGGGACGTGCCCGACTTCCATGACGTGGAGCATCTGTCGCCGACGCAGATCGCGGCGTTCGCCCACGACAGAAATCTCGACATCGCAATAGACCTCGACGGATACACCAAGGGCGCGCGGTCGGAGATTTTCGCGCATCGCCCTGCGCCGGTCATCATCGGCTATCTGGGCTTTCCCGGCACGTCGGGTGCGGAGTTCGTGGATTACCTCATCGCCGACGCAACCGTCGTCCCGGAGGCGGAGCGGCCGCATTATTCCGAAAGCCTGATATTCCTTCCCGATACCTATCTGCCCGGCGACAACAAGCGGACGGTCCCACCGACAACCGACACGCGGGCCGATCACGGGCTGCCGGAAATCGGCTTGGTCTTTTGCTGCTTCAACAACAGCTACAAGATCGGGCCGCGCGAGTTCGGGATCTGGATGCGGATTCTGCGCAAGGTGGAGGGCAGCGTTCTGTGGCTCCTGCAGTCCAACGCGCGGATGGTAGAAAACCTGCGGCGCGAAGCCGTTGCGCGGGGTGTCGACCCTGACCGCCTCGTCTTTGCGCCGAAATGCCCGCACGACGACCACCTCGCCCGGCACAGGCACGCGGATCTGTTCCTCGACACGTTCTGCTACAATGCGCACACCACGGCCTACGAGGCGCTGTGGTCCGGTCTGCCCGTGGTGACGATGGCGGGGCGGCAGTTCACCTCCAGGGTCGCGGCCAGTCTGCTTGCTGCGGTGGGGATGACCGATCTCGTGACCACATCCGAAAAGGCATACGAGGCCGTGGTTCTGGACCTTGCCGCCCGACCGGACCGCATCGCCGAGATCAGGGCGCGTCTGTCCGAGGGGCGCCAGTCCTACCCGCTTTTCGACACCGCACGGTACACCCGCCATTTCGAGGAGGCGCTCGACGCGGTCCACGAGCGGTACCGGAGCGGGGAACCGCCCCGCGACATCCACATAGGAAGCGCGGCAGGCACCTGATGTCTCACCGCGCGTAACGCTGCGCCGTGAGGCCGTCGAAATCGATCTCCGGCACCCGGCCCAGTACGAGGTCCGCCACCGCCCTGCCCGACCCGCAAGCCATGGTCCAGCCGAGCGTTCCGTGCCCGGTGTTGAGAAACAGGTTGCCGTATTGCGACGGGCCAAGCACCGGCGTGCCGTCCGGCGTCATCGGCCGCAGTCCGGTCCAGCCCTCGGCCTTGCCGATGTCGCCGCCCTTGGGAAAGAGATCGCTGATCACGTGTCGCACGGTGTCGGTGGCATGGGGCCCCAGCCGGTTGGAATAACCCGCGATCTCGGCCGTGCCGGCCACGCGAATACGGTCGCCCAGCCGGGTGATCGCGACCTTGTGGGTCTCGTCCATGATGGTCGATTGCGGGGCGAATGCGTCATCGGTGACCGGCAGCGTCACCGAGTAGCCCTTGACCGGGTAGACAGGCAGCTTCACCCCGATGGGGTTCAGCACCCGCGGGCCATAGCTGCCCAGCGCGCAGACATAGGCGTCGCCGGTGATCCGCCCGGCAATCTCGGTATCGACGCCCGCCACCTTGCCATCCTCGACGGCGATAGAGCGGATCGACT
>CBDUPF010000062.1:0-15550 GCA_965369035.1 uncultured Aliishimia sp. | reverse complement strand
CCGCCCCTCGTCCCCCAGGCGAACGCCGCGAGCGGTCTCTGGCGGTATCGTCCCGGCCATGAACCAGTCGGTCCGCCCCACTGAAATCGTGCACATGCTGCCTGTCTGCTCCAGCGCCGCGCGCCGGCCCTCAGTCCACGCTCCATGGCAGACAATCAACGCCCCGCAGTTTCAACGCGCTGCAAAGCGCATTCTGCTGCGACCAGTCCTCGAAGCCCAGTACCCGTAGCCGGTACCAGATCCGTTCATCGACCGTCGCCAGCATCACCGTGAACTTCCGGTCGCCGAGAAGATCGGGATGTTCTTGCGACAGCCGGACCCATTCCCGTCGGGCGTCATCCAGGCTCGACAGCGCGGCCAGTTGAACCACGAGCGTGCCCGAGGACGGCTGCGGCTCGGGCAGCGGCAGTTCGGAGACGGGCAATTCGTCGACCGGCGTGTCGCGCAGCAGCAGACCCCACCCCGCGAGACCGGCCATGACCGCCCCGACCACCAGCGCCGCCACGGGCAACGCCCATCTCGGCATCCTGCGCCGCCGGGCCTCCGTACCCGGTTCGCCCCGCACCACGAAATCGTCATGCTCGACGCCAAGAACCTCTTGCAGAACCTGCGTCAAGCGGCCGTCCACGATCTCGGTGAAACTCTCGTGGTACAGCGTGATCCCGCTGCGATAGACCAGCGACCGCAGGGACCGCGGCAACGTTTCGGGCTCCGGGATCGGGGTGTTTTCCACGAACACCGGGATCACGGGAATGTCCTTGCGGTTCAGCGCGGCCTCGATCTCGAGCCGCACCGGATCCTGCGGGTCGGCGAGGCGCGCGATATCCGCCGTCCAGCCGGGGCCGATGATCGCGATCAGCGCGTGGCACTGGCTGACCTGCTCGCGCATGTGCTCGACGAAATGGCTGCCCAGCGGCATGTCCGTCACGTCCATGAACAGCGATGTGTTCTTGAGCCGCGACTGCAGCCGGTCGTGCAGGCGTCCGGCCACCGCGCTATCCGGGCCGCGCCTGTAGCTGATGAAGATGACGTTCTCCGCCATGCGCTCCCTTCGATCCGCCACCGCGGGCTCAGGTTAGGCCGGCCGGCCCCGCGAGGCACGCATTATTTTTCCCGTCGCGATTGCAGGCAGGAGCGTGCTGGGGTCAGATGCCGCCTCGACATCGCAGTCGCGCAGCAAGTGATACGCGTTCCGGCCCGATCTGCGGCGGGCCTGCACGACGAGATCACGTGATCGGATGTGCTGGGGTTATCATGTGAAAAATCCTTGATATTTCCGGTCTCGGGGCCCACTGCTCCGGAAAGTCCTCGGCGGTATCCATCAACGATCCCAATGTCTTGAACCTCTGTCCCGGCGGGTACGCCCGTGCTATCTTCCATCCATGCCCGCTCTTTGCCGCGACTGTATCACCCCGTTCGAGTCCGGTCCCCGTTGTCCGGCCTGCGGCAGCCCCCGCGTGACGGCCCATTCCGAGCTCTTCACGCTCTCCATCGCTCACATGGATTGTGATGCCTTCTATGCCAGCGTCGAGAAGCGCGACGATCCCAGCCTCGACGGCAAGCCGGTCATCATCGGCGGTGGACGGCGCGGCGTCGTCTCCACCGCGTGCTATGTCGCCCGGATCCGCGGCGTCCGGTCTGCCATGCCGATGTTCAAGGCGCTGAAGCTTTGTCCCGACGCCGTGGTGATCCGCCCCCGGATGGAAGTTTACGCCGCCGTCTCCCGCCAGATCCGGGAGATGATGGAAGAGCTGACACCCTCCGTCGAGCCGCTGTCGCTGGACGAGGCCTTCCTCGATCTCACCGGCACCGCGCGGCTTCACGGAGCTCCCCCGGCGATCATGCTGGCCCGTCTCATCCGGCGGATGCGGGACGAGCTGGGCCTCACCGGCTCGATCGGGCTCTCCCACAACAAGTTCCTCGCCAAGGTCGCCTCCGACCTCGAAAAACCGCGCGGGTTCTCCGTGATCGGAGAGGCCGAGACAGCCGATTTCCTGCGCGACAGGCCCGTCCGCCTGATCTGGGGCGTGGGCCAGGCCGCGCAGGACTCGCTGGATGCCGCCGGGATCCGCACCTTCGCCGACCTCCTGCGGTGGGAAAGGACCGACCTCGTGGCCCGCTTCGGCTCCATGGGCGACCGGCTGTGGCACCTTGCCCGTGGTCAGGACCGGCGCCGCGTGTCCGCCCACGAGCCGGTCAAGTCGATCTCCAACGAGACGACCTTCGGCGAGGACACATGCAACATCGACATCCTCGACGGGCATCTCTGGCGGATGGCAGAGAAGGTCGCCGACCGGGCCAAGGCCAGGGATCTGGCGGGCCGCGTCGTGACGCTGAAGCTGAAGCGCGCGAACCATTCGCTGATCTCCCGGCGCGTCGCCCTGCGGGAGCCCACGCAACTGGCCGACACGATCTACCGCCGGGCGCGCGCGCTTTTCGACCAGGTGGGCGACCAGGGACCCTATCGTCTTCTCGGCTGTGGGCTTTCGCATCTGTGCCCGTCCGGGCAGGCGGACATTTCAGGCGACCTTCTGGACCCCCAGGCCGTGCAGCGCAGCCGGGCAGAGCGCGCCACCGATGCCATCCGTCAACGCTTCGGATCCGACGCCATCCTGAAAGGTCGTGCCTTGCGATGAGGAGAAGCCGCGGCGGCATCGAATGATCCCGGCAATCTTTGGCGGCCTGCCTTCTGAACCTCGCAAATCAGCGACCGGGCGGACGATGGCGGTCTTTCTGGTGGCGATGCGTGCCTGGGCGCCTGTGGAACGAAACCTCCAGTCCCCCGTTGATCTCCACACGGTCCGATCCGGCGGAGCGGCGGTGTCGAAGTCCTGCGGGGAACAAGGTTGGAAGGAATGTGGAGCTGGCTTCAGGAAAATTCTTCGTCGATCCAGATACTTGTCAGCCTGCTGTCCACCGTGGTCTGGATCGCCTACCTGCATGTCTTCCTGTCGAGCTACCGGCGCCAGACACGGTCGAGCCTTCTGATCAGCCGGGAAGGCGCGCATGGCCTCAAGGGGCGTTGCGTCGTGTCGAACATGGGATCGGAGCCGGCATTCCTGATGGACGTGCTGGCGGAGTTCGAAACCGAAGGCACGCGCTTTACCGCCAGCGTGGTCGACCGCCTGGAACTTTGGGAACGCGATGACAATCCCGACACGTCGGTCACCGCGATCGGGCCGATGGCGAGCGGCGGCCACGTCGATGTCGGAAGTTTCGAGGATATCCTGACCCGGACCCGGAAGGCGTTCGAGAGTCAGGACTTCACGCGCGACATACTGAATGTCCGGCTGATCGCCATCGCGGCGACCAGCCAGGCACGTCAACTGGTGGCGGCATACCGCTGCTTTGAATTCGATTTCGGCAACAATGGCGATGTGGTTCGGATACGCCCGCTGGAGATCGCGGCAAAGCAGATCCGGTCGCGGCGCAAGCGCAAGAAACTGAGCAGGCTGTTGGAGCGGATTCAGCGCGAGGAAGCGATCAATCAGCCGGTAGGCGACGATCTGGTCGAACAAAGGCCGATCCTGGGGAATGGGAACGGGCTGCAGTAGTCCCTCGCGCGCGATGTGGCAGGGAAGTCCCGACCATTGGCGGGTCAGGTCCGGTCAGTGCGGGTCGGCGCGGGCAGGCCGGTATTCAGAGCCCGCTCCGTCAGGGGGTCGCTGGCCCGCGGGGACGGTGCCACGCTGGCATCGGGTGTCAGCAGGTGCCGCAACAACGCAACCGGGTGCATCTTCAGCGTCAGCCGCGTGGCCACGTAATCCTCCACCACATGCTCGCCCAGCGTCATCTCGGGCAGGAGGGCTGCGGGTTCGGTCACGATTTCCCCGTCCAGATCGCCGGCAAACAGCGGCAGGTCCCCGCCCGGCGCGAAGGATTTCGCCTCCCAGAGCGCCTCGCGGCGGCTGAGACCCAGGGAGGCGAAGACGTCCGCCTCCGCCAGCCGCTCGAGCAGCGCAGGCTCCAGCCCCGCGCGGCGCCAGACATCGCGGACCGACCGATAGCCGTTGCCGCGCGCCTGGGTCAGCCAGGTGGCCTCCTCCTCGGGCATCCCCTTGATCTGGCGGAAGCCCAGACGCAGCGCGAGGCCCCCTTCCCCGTCAGGTTCCATCACGTTGTCCCAGTAGCTCGCGTTGACGCAAATGGGGCGCACCTGCACCCCGTGTTCGCGCGCGTCCCGCACGATCTGCGCGGGGGCGTAGAACCCCATGGGCTGCGAATTCAGCAGCGCGCAGGCGAAAATACCGGGATGGTGCCGCTTGATCCACGCGCTGGCATAAACCAGCAGCGCGAAACTCGCCGCGTGGCTTTCGGGAAAGCCGTAGCTGCCGAACCCCTCGATCTGGGAAAAACACCGTGCGGCGAACTCCTCGTCATAGCCGTTGCGCGCCATGCCCTTCATGAACAGCCCGCGGAATTCGCTGACGCTCCCGTGCTTCTTGAAGGTGGCCAGCGAGCGGCGCAGCCGGTCCGCCTGATCGGGGGTGAAGCCCGCGCCGACGATGGCGATCTGCATCGCCTGTTCCTGGAACAGCGGCACGCCCAGCGTCTTGGACAGCACCGCCCCCAGCTCGTCCGACGGGAAGGAGACCGCCTCCTCCCCGTTGCGGCGCCGGATATAGGGGTGAACCATGTCGCCCTGGATCGGCCCGGGCCGGATGATCGCCACCTCGATCACGAGGTCATAGAAACAGCGCGGCCGCATCCGGGGCAGGAAGTTCATCTGCGCGCGGGATTCGACCTGGAAGACGCCGATGCTGTCGGCCTCGCAGAGCATGTCGTAGACGCGCCCGTCCTCCGGCGGCAGGGTGGCGAGCGTGTAATCCAGCCGGTGATGCAGTTTCATCAGGTCGAAGGCCTTGCGGATGCAGGTCAGCATGCCGAGGCTGAGCACATCGACCTTCAGGATGCCCAGGCTGTCGATATCGTCCTTGTCCCAGCAGATGACCGTGCGATCCTCCATCGTCGCGTTCTCGATCGGGACCAGCTCGTCGAGCCGCCCTTCGGTCATGATGAATCCGCCCACATGCTGGCTCAGGTGCCGGGGAAAGCCGTTGATCTCGTAGACCAGCTCGATGGTCTGGCGCAGCCGCGGGTCGTTCCAGTCGAGCCCGATCTCCGCCATCCGCTCCGCCTCCAGCCCCTGCGTGGAGAAGAACCCCCAAAGCTGGGAGGAAAGCGCGCTGATGGTATCTTCCGTCAGCCCCATGGCGCGGCCGACCTCGCGGATGGCGCGCTTGCCCCGGTAATGCACCACCGTCGCGCAAAGCCCCGCGCGGTGGCGGCCATAGCGCTGGTAGATGTGCTGGATCACCTCCTCGCGCCGCTCGTGCTCGAAATCCACGTCGATGTCGGGCGGCTCGTCGCGGGCCTCGCTGACGAAGCGTTCGAAGACCATGGTGCCGATCTCCGGCGAGACGGAGGTGACGCCGAGGCAGTAGCAGACCACCGAATTCGCCGCCGACCAGCGCCCCTGGCAGAGGATGCCGCGCGAACGGGCGAAGGCCACCACGTCGCGCACGGTCAGGAAATAGGGCTCGTAGCGCAGTTTCGCGATGAGGCGCAGCTCGTGGCGCATGAGCTTCTCCACCCGCTCCGGTGCGCCGGAGGGATAGCGCCAGGCGAGTCCCTCGCGGGCCAGCCGCTCCAGCCGGTCGGACGGGCTCTCGCCCTCCGCAATCTCGCTGGGATACTCGTACCGCAACACGTCGAGCGAGAAGTCGAGCCTCACGGCCAGCGCCGCGGCCCGGTCCACAGCGCCCGCGTGGGGCCCGAGCATCCCGCGCAGTTCGGCCTCCGACCGCAGGCGCTGTTCCCCGTTGGTCATGGCGGCGCGGCCCAGATCGTCCACCCGCAGTCCCTCGCGAATCGCGGTCAGCACGTCGGCCAGACGCCGGCGGCGGCCGTGATGCATGCGCGGCGCGGCGGAGGCCACAGTGGGCAGCCCCGCGTGCGCGGCGGCCTCCGCCAGCCGGTCGAAGCGCGCCGCATCCCGCCCGTCATAGCGCGGCACCAGCAACAGGTGCAGCCGCCCCGCCGCCACCTTGCGCAGGCGCCACGCCGCCTGCTGCCAACCGCGCCCGGGCCAGATCAGGAGTTCCAGCCCCTCCGCGTGTTCGACGAGGTCGGCGAGTTGCAGATCGCACGCCCCCTTCTCCGCCCGCAGCCGCCCCCTGGAGATCAGCCGGCAGAGCCGCCCCCACCCCTCCCGATCCACCGGCAGCGCGGTCACGGGCGGCGCATCGGTGCAGCAGATCCGCGCCCCCGGGATCAGGCGCGGCGTGTTCAGGACGGGGAAAGACGCAGGCGCGGGCAGATGATCGGGCCGCGGCGGGCCGATGGGCGCGTTCTGTGCGTCCCAGTCCCGCCGCTCCTGCACCAGCCGCGCGATCACCCGCGCCTCCGTATGCGCCCGCACGATCCCGGCCACGGAATTGTCGTCGGCGATCGCCACGCCAGACAGGCCCAGCGCGGCGGCCCGGCGCATGTATTCCTCCGGATGCGAGGCCCCGGTCAGGAAGGTGAAATTCGACTGTGCGCTCAGTTCGGCAAACATCTGCCCGCAGTATATTCACCTTTTGTTCTCATTCCGAGTCCCTTTTCCCCTGACCAACACAGGCCGACGATCAGAACATCATCTGCAGCACCGGCAGATTGCGCCCCGGGATGGAGCCCGACGGCGCCTCTCCCACGATCTCCGCACCCCGGCTGACGTAGAACGGCACCGCACCCGGGTCGGCCTCGATGCGCAACCCTGAAGCACCGGCCTCCCGCGCCGCGCCGACAGCCCAAGCAAGAAGCGCGCCGCCCAGGCCCCGCCCGATCCAGGGCGGGTCCACGAACAGCTTCTCGAGGTCCGCGAGATCCCCGGCCACCGAAATCTCGACCACGCCGGCGGCCCGTCCCTCCACCTCCGCCACCCGCAGCAGCGGGCCGGGCTCCACCGCCAGTTCTGCGGCACAAGCCCGCAGGAACGCGTCGTCGTAGCCCCAGTATGCCTTCGACCTCAGGCACAACGCCGACAGATCCCCCGCTTCTTCAGGACGGCCCGCGCGCAACAGCCATTGCGTTTCCGCCATCAATGGTACATCCCCCTTGACCGTGACGACCCGGTTTTTTCATAACTCCGAAGTATCGCAAGACAAGGCAAGGCCATGACCATCGACGCTCCCGAGACAAAGATCGTGAACAGCTACCGCGTGGCCTGCGACGGCGGCGAAGGCGCGCTCGGCCATCCGCGCGTGTGGCTGAGCATTCCGCAAGACACCGGCTGGGTCGAATGCCCCTATTGCGATTGCAAGTACGTCCACGAAGACTTTCAGGACGCGGCGCAGTGACGCGCCGGCTCGGCCGATAGCACTCGCCGCACGCCGACCAGGACACCCCAGACCGCATTCCGTCCATCGCGCCCGGCCTGCGCGGCCCGAGCGCAAAACGAATCGCGCGCGGCCGCAAGGCCGCTCCGGTGGATCACGTCTGGCCCCCCGCGCGGAGCCGTGGCAAGAAAGAGCCCGGACGAGAGCGAGGGAACGCGCATCATGGCATTCGGCAAGGGACATCACCTGCACCTGATCGACGGATCGGCTTTCATCTTCCGGGCCTATCACGCCCTGCCGCCGCTTACGCGCAAATCCGACGGGCTGCCCATCGGCGCGGTCTCGGGCTTCTGCAACATGCTCTACCGGTATGTCGAGAACAACCACGGCCCCGACGCGCCCACCCATGTGGCCGTCATCTTCGACAAGGGCTCGCACACATTCCGCAACGAGATCTACGACCGGTACAAGGCCAACCGCGAGGCCATGCCCGAGGAGTTGCGCCCGCAGATCCCGCTGACCCGCCAGGCCACGGAAGCCTTCAACATCGCCTGCAAGGAACTCGAAGGCTACGAGGCCGACGACATCATCGCCACGCTCACCTGCCAGGCCCGCACGGCAGGGGGTCGGGTCACGATCATCTCGTCGGACAAGGACCTGATGCAGCTCGTCGGGGACGGGGTGGAGATGCTGGACGCGATGAAGAACCGACGCATCGACCGCGAGGGCGTTCTGGAGAAATTCGGCGTCTATCCCGAACGCGTTGTGGACGTGCAGGCGCTGGCCGGCGACAGCGTGGACAACGTGCCGGGCGCGCCGGGGATCGGGATCAAGACCGCCGCGCTCCTGATCAACGAGTACGGATCGCTGGAGGACCTGCTCGACCGTGCGGACGAGATCAAGCAGCCCAAGCGCCGCGAGACGCTGACGACCATGCGCGATCAGATCGAGATGTCGAAAAAACTCGTCGCGCTCGACTGCAAGACCCCGCTCGACTTCACGCTCGATGATCTGGAGTTGCGCGAGTTGCAGCCGGACGTGCTGCTGCCCTTCCTCACGGAAATGGAATTCCGCACGCTGACCAAGCGGATCGCCGACCAGCTCGGGATCGAACCCCCAGCGATTCCCGACGCGCCCACGGTGGCCGCGCAAAGCGTCGCCGCCCCGGAGATGCCGTCGATGACGGACGCCGTCTACACCGCCGTATCCGACCGCGAGACGCTGGAAGCCTGGATCACGAAGGCCCATGCGCGCGGTTGGGTGGCCGTGGATACGGAGACCACCGGGCTCGACGAGATGATCGCCGACCTGGTGGGTGTCTGCCTCGCGGTGGATCCGGGCGAGGCCTGCTACGTCCCGCTCGCCCACAAGGCCCATGCGGGCGACGACCTTTTCGCCTCCGACGAGCTTTCCCCCGGCCAGATGGATTTCGACACCGCACTCGCGCTGCTGAAACCGCTGCTGGAAGATCCGTCGGTGCTGAAGATCGGGCAGAACATGAAGTACGACGCCAAGATCTTCGCCCGGCTGGGGATCGACGTGCGCCCATACGACGACACCATGCTGATGTCCTATGCGCTCCACGGCGGGGAACACGGGCACGGGATGGACACGCTCTCCGAACGCTACCTCAACCACACGTGCATCCCGATCAAACAGCTCATCGGTTCGGGCAAGTCCCAGATCACCTTCGACAAGGTGCCGGTCGAGGAGGCCACGAAATACGCGGCCGAGGATGCCGACGTCACGCTGCGCCTCTGGAAACTGCTGAAACCGCAGTTGCACGAACAGCAGGTCACCCGCGTCTACGAGACGCTGGAACGCCCCATGGTCAAGGTGCTGGCCGGGATGGAGATGACGGGGATACGGATCGACCGGGATGCGCTCAGCCGGATGTCCACGGCCTTCGCGCAGAAGATGGCGGCGCTCGAAGCGGAAATCCACGAACTGTCCGGCGAAAGGTTCAACGTCGGCAGTCCCGCGCAACTGGGCGAGATCCTGTTCGACAAGATGTCGCTCGAAGGTGGCAAGCGGGGCAAGACCGGCAAGTACTCCACCGGTGCTGACGTGCTGGAGGATCTGGCCACGATGCACGACCTGCCCGCGCGGGTGCTTGACTGGCGGCAGCTGTCGAAGCTGAAATCGACCTACACGGACGCGCTGCAGGATCACGTCAATCCCGACACCGGCCGGGTGCACACATCCTACGTCATCACGGGTGCCTCCACCGGGCGGCTCGCCTCCACCGATCCGAACCTCCAGAACATCCCCGTCCGTACCGAAGAAGGCCGCCGTATCCGCGAGGCCTTCGTCGCACCGGAGGGTAGCGTTCTGGTGTCGCTCGACTACTCCCAGATCGAGTTGCGCATCCTGGCCCATATCGCCGATCTGCCCGCGCTCAAGCAGGCCTTCCGCGACGGTCACGACATCCACGCGATGACCGCGTCGGAGATGTTCGACGTGCCGCTGGAGGAGATGACGCCGGAGGTGCGCCGCCGGGCCAAGGCGATCAATTTCGGCGTGATCTACGGCATCTCCGGCTTCGGTCTCGCCCGCAACCTGCGCATCCCGCGGGCCGAGGCGCAGGGATTCATCGACCGGTATTTCGAGCGGTTTCCCGGCATCAAGGACTACATGGACGCGACCAAGGCTTTCGCAAAGGAGCACGGGTTCGTCCAGACGCTCTTCGGTCGCAAGATCCACACGCCGGAGATCGGCGCCAAGGGCCCGCGCGCCGGTTTCGCCCAGCGTGCCGCGATCAACGCACCGATCCAGGGAACCGCGGCCGACATCATCCGCCGCGCCATGATCCGGATGCCGGCGGCGATCGAGGGGATGCCGGCGAAGATGCTGCTGCAAGTCCACGACGAACTGCTGTTCGAGGTCGAGGAGGGCGCGGAGGATCGGCTGATCGCGGCCGCGCGGGAGATCATGGAGGGCGCCTGTGACCCGGTGGTGAAGCTGGACGTGGATCTCGTGGTAGACGCCGGGACCGGAGCGAACTGGGCCGAGGCGCATTGAGCCTCCGCATCTGGGCGGACCTCGGGGACTTCGCCGTCGCCCTGAACCTGCCTTGGGACGAGGAGACGACGGGGACCCGTTGTTCAAATGCGACCGGTGGGAGCGCGACATGCTGAGCACGGCCGGTCCGGAGACATTTCCAACTCATCCGCACCATGAGAACCACAACCTTGTCCCTGTCGCTGCGGGCCGGATAGACGAGGGACGGGCAAAGGCGCGCCTGATCGGGACACGGCGGAAATGGAGCCGAAACGGGTTCTGAATCAATGGGATGCGGCGCAAGCCGGTTTCAAAGGCTGAACGAATTCAGGCCGACTTGCTCTTCTGCCGATACCGCGCCAGGGCTGTCCGGAATTTCTTTACCCAGCGCAGGCTGTCTTCGGTGAATTTCGTGCCGGGATTGTACTCCGCGCTGATCCACCCGTCGTAGCCCGAGGTCGCGATAGCCGCCAGCAAGGCATCGAAATCGACCTTCCCCGTCCCCGGCGGCGCGCGCCCGGGCGCATCGCCGACCTGGATATGGGCCGCACGCCTCCCGTGGCGCTGCCAGACCTCCACGGCGTCACCATGGATCGTCTGCGCATGGTAGCTGTCGAATTGCAGCCGCACGTTCGGTTTCCTGACCGCGTCGAGAACCCGCGCCGCAAGCTCGTAGTCGTTGAGGAAATAGCCCGGCATGTCTTCGGCATTCAACGGCTCGATGGTCAGTGTCACGTCCTTGGGCGCCTGGCGCGACGCCCATTTCAGGTTGTCGACCATGGCATCGAAACAGGCCTCGCCCTTTCCGTCGCCGGACATGACGTGCACCATCTCGACTCCCAGCGCCTGCGCATAGCGGAAGACGCGGCGCATGTCGTGGCGGAACCGGTCCTCTCCCCCCGGCCGCGCCGCGAAACCGCGCAGACCGCCGGTGTAGTTTGGTGGCGGCGCGTTGATGAGAACCATCTGCAACCCGTTGCGGCGCATCGCTTGCAGCATTTCACTGGCGCCGATCTCGTAGGGAAACAGCACCTCCACCGCGGTGAACCCGGCCGTCGCGGCCGCGTCGAACCTGTCGAGAAAGGGAAGCTCCGACCAGAGCAGACTGAGATTTGCGGCCAGTTTCACGATATCACGCCCCGATCTGTCGCCCTGGTGACCGACGATGCACCTTTTCCGAGTGTAACGGCAGCGATTCGTTCGGCAAGAATTTCGTTGATTCACCTCCTGTGCCATCGCCGGGCGCGGTAGCGGCGCAACACCGCGCGGCTCAGAAGGTTTCGACCCAGGGACGCAGGCTCAATTCGTTCGACCATGTACTGCGATGCTGGTCGATCAGGCCCATGTAGGCTTCGGCAATGGCGTCAGGGTCCAGCATCCGGTCGGTGCCGTCGTCGGCCCGCCCCTCGCGCGCGGGGTTGGAGATCCCGCCGTCGATATTGATCCAGGCCACGTGCACGCCCCGCGGATGCAGTTCGCGCGCCATCGATTGTGCAAGCCCGCGCTGCGCGAACTTGCCCATCGCGAAGGCCGCGGATTTCGCGAACCCTTTCACGCCCGCACTGGCGCCGGTGAAGAGGATCGTCCCGCGCCGGCCGTCCTTTTCCGGGTTTTCCAGCATCAGCCGCGCGGCCTGCTGGCCCATCAGGAAGGCCCCGAAGGCCGTGACCTCGATCGCGCGGCGCACCTCTTCCGGATCGAGGTCGGTAATCGACCCGCGCACCCGGGCGGACGGATTGTAGATCGCGACGCGGCAATCGGTCAGCCCCAGGAAGAGATCCGCCATCGCCTCCCGGTCAGCGGCATCCATCGCGACGGCGCGGGCCCCGGTCTCGGCCACAAGATCCGACAGCTTGCCCGTGTCCCGCGCGGCAAGCACGATGTCATGCCCGCGTGCGGACAGCTTGCGGGCCAGAGACGCGGACAAGCCGGTGCCGGCCCCGACGATGACGGCGGTGGTCATGGAATCTCCTCCGAGGGGATGATGGGAAAGAAGGTGCCGCCCGACCAGAGGCCGAAGGAGTCGTCGTGATGCACACCCAGATCCACCAGCCGGTAGAAGCTCTTGCGGTCGATCAGCGCCTCCAGCCCGGCGCGGACGTGGACATAGGGCGACGGCTCTCCGGTCTCCGGATCACGCTCCACCCGGATCGGGTTGTCGGGGCCCGCGACGGTCCGGTCCTGCATGTTGGTCTCGAAGGTCAGCACCTGGTCCGGGCCCTCGCCCTCCACCTCGAAATTCACCGCGACGAACGGCGCATCGTCGACGGTGATCCCGACCTTCTCCACCGGCGTGACGAGGAAGTACTTGCCGTCCTCCAGCTTCAGAATCGTGGAGAAAAGCCGCGCCAGTTCGAAGCGTTCGATGGGGCGCCCCTCGTGGAACCACCGCCCGTCCCGCGCGATCCGCATGTCCATGTCGCCGCGAAACGGCGGATCCCAGAGATGCACGGGCGGCAAGCCGCGCGATTTTGCGGCACGGGCGCCTTCGGCAAGGCCTTCGGCCGTGGGCGTCACGGATTTTTGTCCCGGCATGGCGTTTCTACTTTCTTTACCACACTATACTCTTATCTGAAGAACATAGGCAGTCAGAAGGGCAAGTCATGGTCGACGCAGAAGATCTCGTGGCTGATATCGAAACTCTGGGCCACAAGCTGGCGGAGGCCAAGGCATCCATCACCCACCGGTTCATCGGACAGGAGCGCGTTGTGGAGTTGACGCTGACCGCGTTGCTTTGCGGCGGGCACGGGCTGCTGATCGGGCTTCCCGGCCTGGGCAAGACGCGGCTGGTCGAAACCCTGTCGGTGGTGATGGGACTGGACAGCAACCGAATCCAGTTCACCCCCGACCTGATGCCCGCGGACATCCTCGGCTCCGAAGTGCTGGAGACGGGCGCGGACGGATCGCGGACGTTCAAGTTCATCGAAGGTCCGGTGTTCTGCCAGCTCCTCATGGCTGACGAGATCAACCGGGCGAGCCCGCGGACCCAATCCGCGCTGCTTCAGGCGATGCAGGAAAAGACCGTGACCGTGGCCGGCGAGGATCGTCGCCTGGGCGTGCCGTTCCACGTGCTCGCCACGCAGAACCCCATCGAGCAGGAGGGCACCTACCCGCTGCCCGAGGCGCAGCTGGACCGGTTCCTGCTGCAGATCGATGTGCCCTACCCCGACCGCGACACCGAACGCGACATCCTGCTGGCCACCACCGGCGTGGAAGACGCGCAGGCCACCGCCGTCTTCACGTCGTCCGAGCTGATGGCGGCGCAGACGCTGCTGCGACGGATGCCGGTGGGCGACAGCGTGGTTGAGTTGATCCTGGACCTCGTGCGCGCGTTCCGGCCGAGCGACCCGAACGCGCCCGAACGGATACGCGAGTCGGTGGCCTGGGGTCCGGGACCGCGGGCGGCGCAGGCCTTCATGATGGCGGTGCGGGCCAAGGCGCTGCTGGACGGGCGCCTGGCGCCCTCGGCGGAGGACGTGGCCTACATGGCGCGGCCGGTGCTCAGCCACCGCATGGCGCTCGGCTTCGCGGCACGGGCACGCGGCGAAAACCTCGCCGACCTGATCGACGGCACCGTTGCGGAGATGACGCGGCACGAGGCCGCTGCGTGAGCGATGTCGCCCATCTCCGGGGCCGGGCGGAAACCGAAGCCGCCCTGTTTCCGCCACTTCTGGCGCAGGCCGAACACCTGGCCGGCGCGGTGCTGCTGGGCGAACACGGACGGCGGCGCGCGGGGCTGGGCGACGATTTCTGGCAATACCGCCCCGCGGCCCAGGGTGACAGCCGGCGGATGATCGACTACCGCCGCTCGGCCCGCGGTGACATCGAATATGTGCGGGAACGCGAATGGCAGATCGCGCAGTCGGTGATGCTCTGGATCGACCGCGGGGCCTCGATGCGTTTTTCCAGCCACCGCGATCTGCCGACCAAGGGCGACCGGGCCCGGCTCATGGGATTGGCGATGGCCATTCTGCTGGTGCGGGGCGGCGAGCGCGTGGGGCTGACCGGCACCGGACTGCCGCCGCGGCGCGGCAACCAGCAGATCCAGCGGCTGACGCAGTTCCTGACCACCGAAGAGGACGCGGATTACGCCCCGCCCGAGCATCGTTCGATGCTGCCGCATTCGCGGGCGATCTTCATTTCCGATTTCCTCGGTCCCCTCGACGAGGTGCGCACGGCGCTCGGCAAGGCGGCCGACCGCGGCGTGCGGGGCTGCATGTACCAGGTCCTCGACCCGGCCGAGGAGGCCTTTCCGTTCAAGGGCCGCACGATCTTCGAGAGCATGGGCGGCACACTTCGGCACGAAACGCTGAAGGCCGGCGATCTTCGTGACCGCTACCTGACGCGGCTGGCCGACCGCAAGGCCGAGCTCGCCGACCTGTGCCGCAAGGCGGGCTGGCAGTTCGACACGCATCACACCGACGCCTCGCCACAAGCGGGGCTGCTCTGGCTTTACCGCGCGATGGGAGTGCCCACATGACGGTACTGGGCGGCATCGGCTTTTCCGCGCCCTGGCTTCTGCTGGGGCTGATCGCGCTGCCGGTGCTCTGGATCATCCTGCGCGCCATACCGCCGGCGCCGCTGCGCCGCCGTTTTCCGGGCGTCGCACACCTGCTGGGACTGACCGACGACGACACGGTGACGGATCGCACCCCGTGGTGGCTTCTGCTGCTACGGATGCTTGCGGTCGCGGCGGTGATCATCGGGCTGGCCGGTCCCGTCCTCAACCCGGAGACCGACACGGAGGCTGGAAGCGGGCCGCTGCTGGTGGTGGCCGACGGGAGCTGGGCAGGGGCGCCCGGCTGGCCCCGGGCACGCGATGCGGCGCTGGCACAGCTGGAAAAGGCCGCCGGTCAGGGCCGCTCCGCCGCGCTGCTGGTGCTGACCGCACCCGAAACGCCGGTGTTCCAGGCCCCCGCGGCAGTCGCGGAACGACTGGCCGCGCTGAAACCGCTGGCCTGGCAGCCGAACGAGGCAATGCTTGCCACCGCGACCGAGGCGATATCGTCGCTGGACCCGTTCGACACGCTCTGGATCAGCGACGGTCTGGATTATCCGGGCCACGCGGAATTCGCCGCCACGCTCGATCAGGGGGGCGCGGTCACCGCGTTGCAGGGCGGGTTGCCGCCGATGGCTCTGGCGCCCGCGACCTACGCCGACGGACAGGTCAGACTGCGCGCGCTGCGGCCCGACACCGGCGCCGAACGCGAAGTCTCTCTCCTCGCGCAAGG
>CBDUPF010000061.1:0-15574 GCA_965369035.1 uncultured Aliishimia sp. | reverse complement strand
CCATCGGACTACGCGATTGGGCACATGGGTTCTGATCAATGCAATTTGGTATGAGTCCGATGAACCCGCTGGTCCCGGTCAGGGCCGTCATCCTGGCCAGACCCGCGCTCGGGAAATCTCATGCACAAGCAATGCAGAACGCAATCCGGGAAAGCGATGGTGGACGGCACCTTGGCACACGAAAGCGAGGGATTGCCAACGTGTTTGCGCAGACTTGAGAGGTGCGAGCGCTCTGCCAGTCAGGCGGCCTATGGCATTCGAAGAAGTGGACTCATCCACGGCACACAAAAAACATGCGCACCGTGGAAAAATAGGCGCTCACCTGCGGAGGGTCAGAAATCGAGATGTTCGACGTTCAGCGCGTTCTTCTGGATGAATTCGCGACGCGGTTCGACCACGTCGCCCATCAACTTGGTGAAGAGGTCGTCGGCCTCGGCCATGTCGTCCACCTTCACCTGCAGGAGCGTTCGCGCCTCGGGGTCGAGCGTGGTTTCCCAGAGCTGCTCCGGGTTCATCTCCCCCAGCCCCTTGTAGCGCTGCAGGGTCAGGCCCCGTTCGCCTTCCTCGAGGATCGCGGCCAGCAGGTCGAGCGGCCCGTAGATCATCTGCTCCCTGTCGCGTCGGACCAGCGTCGCGGGCGTGGAATAGACCTCCTGCAGCGACAGGGTGAAGGATCCGGTGCGCCGCGCTTCGCCCGAGCGCAGCATCGGCCCATCGAGCGTGCGTACCTCTTCCACCCCGCGCAGGATGCGCGCGAGCCGGATGCCGTGGTCCTGCGTGATCCGGCCGCGCCAGCCGCGTTCGTATTCGAGTGCGATCAGGTTCAGACGCTCGGCCACCATGTCGGCGACACCCTGAAGATCGTCCTCCACCGCGCCGGGCACGAAGGCTCCGGCGATTGCCGCCTGTTCCAGGATGTGGCGCGGGTAATGCGTCGGAAACGCCTCCAGCACGCGCTTGAGCTGTCGCGCCTCGTCGACGACACGGGCGAGGTCGGCCCCCGCCATCTCCGCCCCGCTGCCAAGTTTCAGGATCGCGCCCTCCACCCCTTGCGCGGTCAGATACTCCTGCATCTCCGTCTCGTCCTTGAGGTAGACCTCCGACTTGCCGCGGGACACCTTGTAGAGCGGCGGCTGCGCGATATAGAGATACCCGCCTTCGATCAGCTCGGGCATCTGCCGGTAGAAGAACGTCAGCAGAAGCGTCCGGATGTGGGCGCCGTCCACGTCGGCATCCGTCATGATGACGATCTTGTGGTAGCGCAGCTTGGAGATGTCGAACTCGTCGCGACCGATGCCGGTACCGAGTGCCATCACCATGTTGCCGATCTCCTGGCTCGACAGCATCCGGTCGAACCGCGCGCGCTCCACGTTCAGGATCTTGCCCTTCAGCGGCAGGATGGCCTGGGTCTTCCGGTCGCGCCCGGTCTGGGCCGATCCTCCGGCGCTGTCACCCTCGACCAGGAATATCTCGGTGTTGGCCGGATCCTTGTCCGAACAATCCTTCAGTTTGGAACTGAGGAAGTTCATGTCCATCGGGTTCTTGCGCCGGGTCAGCTCGCGCGCCTTGCGAGCCGCCTCCCGCGCCATCGCCGCTTCGAGGATCTTGCCGAGGATCATCTTGGCCTCGTTCGGGTTCTCCTCGAACCACTCGCTCAGCTTCTCGCCCAGCAGCCCCTCCACCGCGGGACGGACCTCGGAAGAGACCAGCTTGTCCTTGGTCTGGGAGGAGAATTTCGGATCGGGCACCTTCACGGACAGCACGCAGGTCAGCCCCTCGCGCGCGTCGTCGCCGGTAAAGGTTACCTTCTCGCGCTTGGCGATGCCGGTCTCGGCGGCGTAGCGCTGCAGCACGCGGGTCAGGGCGCCGCGGAAGCCCGCCATATGCGTGCCGCCATCCCGCTGAGGGATGTTGTTGGTAAAGGGCAGGACGGTCTCGTGGTAGCTGTCGTTCCACCACAGCGCGGCCTCGATGGTGATGCCGTCTCGTTCGCCCACCACGTAGATCGGTTCGGGCAGCATCGCGGACTTGGACCGGTCGAGGTACCGCACGAATTCCCGGACGCCGCCTTCGTAACACAGTTCGGACTTTTGCAGTTCGGCCGGGCGTTCGTCTTCCAGAATGATGCGCACGCCGGAGTTGAGGAACGCCAACTCCCGCAAGCGCCGTTCCAGCGTATCGAAACTGTAGTTCAGATCGGAGAAGGTGTCGGTGGAGGCCAGGAACCGTACCTCGGTCCCGGTCTCGCCCCCGGCGTCGCCGACCACCTCGAGATGCTTCACGGTCTCCCCGTCCTCGAACCGGGCCTGGTGCTTCTTGCCATCGCGCCAGACCGTCAGATCCAGCCAGACGGAGAGCGCGTTGACCACCGACACGCCGACCCCGTGCAGGCCGCCCGACACCTTGTAGGAATTCTGGTCGAACTTCCCGCCGGCGTGCAGCTGGGTCATGATGACCTCCGCCGCTGAAACGCCTTCCTCCTCGTGGATGCCGACCGGGATTCCGCGGCCGTTGTCGCGGACCGAAACACTGCTGTCGGCGTGGATCTTCACGTGGACGTAGTCGGCATGCCCTGCCAGCGCCTCGTCGATGCCGTTGTCCACGACCTCGTAGACCATGTGGTGCAGGCCCGAGCCGTCGTCCGTGTCGCCGATATACATGCCTGGACGCTTGCGGACAGCTTCCAAGCCCCTGAGAACCTTGATGGAATCTGCGCCGTACTCTTCCGGGATTTGCTCGCCTTCGGACATGAGGTTGCCTTCTTGTTATGTCCGAGTATTTCTAGTGGTCTTTGGCCAGTTTGTCACGGCTCGGACGCAATATTTTGTGTCGCCGAGAGGGGTCAGGTAAAGGGCAGAACCAGCCCCACGCAGATCAGCAGGGCACCCGCGGAGAGGTTCATCCGACGCAAGGCCGTCGGCGAGGCGACGAGGCTCCGGATCCGGTCGATGAACCAGGCGAAGAACAGGTTTCCCATCAGCGGCACGAATACCGACAGCAGGCAGATCACGAGGATGTCCACGCCCGTGACGGCGGATGTGTCGAAGAACCCGGGCAAGACGCCCATGTAGAACAGGATCGCCTTGGGGTTGCCGAGGATGGCCGCAACGCCGGCCAAAAAGCCCGCCGCAAGTCCCGGACGGGTCAGGCGGCTGTCGGTCGAAATGCGACGGTCCGCAGTTCGGATAACGGACCAGCCAAGCCAGAGGAAGAACACGCAGGCGATCCAGCGCAGGACGGTCAGCACGCTCTCGAACTCGGAGGTGATCCAACTCAGCCCAAGAATGGCCAGCAGCGGCCAGACGACGTCGCCCACCGCCACGCCGAAGGCCAGCGGCCAGGCCGCCACGAATCCGCCCGAAACCGTCCGCGCCATCAGGGCGAGCCAGACCGGCCCAGGCGTCAGGAACAGGATCAGCAGTGCAACGGAATACAACGCGAGGTCGAACACGGATACGGTCATCAGAGCGCTTTCCCGAAAGCCGGTCGGGGCGTTGCGATCATGGCCCCGAGATCTGCGATACGCCATCGCATTCGGTGACTTCAAGCCGTTGCGCACGCAACCCCAGATCGTCAAAGAGTTCCGGGCCGGTGCCGGTCATCCAGGCCTGTGCCCCAAGCGCGCAGATCTCGTCATAGAGTGCGGCGCGGCGTCCCGCGTCCAGATGCGCCGCCACCTCGTCAAGCAGCAGGATCGGCGGCGCGCCGAAATCTTCTGCCAGCGCGCGGGCATTGGCGAGAATGAGGGAGACCAGCAGCGCCTTCTGTTCACCGGTGGAGCAGTCCCGCGCCGGCAGGTCCTTTGCCGTGTAGGTGCCGATGAGATCCGCCCGGTGCGGCCCGACAAGCGTGCGTCCGGCGGCGAGGTCGCGCCCCCGCCACTCCGAAAGGGTCTCCCTGAAGGCCCCGGTGCTTTCGGGCATTTCACCCTCCGTCGCCGTCAGGACGAGGTCCGCCTGTGGAAAGGCGGTTTCGGCGCCGGACTGGGCCTGCCCGATCCGCTCTACCGTCCGTTGCCGTGCGCGGTGGATCACGATACCCGCCTCCGCCATCTGCGTTTCCAGCGCACCGTACCACGCGGGGTCGCGGACCTGGTCCTTCAGCAGCCTGTTCCGTTCGCGCATCGCTTTCTCGTAGGTCAGCGAGGTCTCTGCATGGCCGGGCTCGAAACTGAGCACCATGCGGTCGAGGAACCGCCGCCGTCCTTCCGTGCCCTCGATCCAGAGCCGGTCCATCGACGGGATCAGCCAGAGCATCCGGGCAACGCGCCCCAGTGCGGTCTGCGGGGCGGGCTTGTCGTCGATCCGGACCTGGCGGGCGGCCCCACCCTCGGACCAGGTTTCGATCTCGTGCACCTGGTGCAGCGACCGCAAGACGCCGGACACCTTCCATCCGAGCGCTTCCGGCCGGCGTGTCATGTCCTCGGCGCTCGACCTGCGCAAGCCGCGTCCGGGAGAGAAGAGCGAGACAGCTTCGAGGATGTTGGTCTTGCCCGCGCCATTCGGCCCGAAAATAGCCACCGGGCGCGGATCGGTTTCGATCCGGGCACGCCGGTGCGAGCGGAAATGCGAGAGACCGAGGGACGTGAGCGCGAGGGTCATGGCGTGCCGCGCGGTTCCCGGCAACGAAACCGGACCATATGCGAGACCAGTGCCGGAGGCGTCACACCCGCATCGGCATGACCACGTAGACCGCGCTCTGATCGTTGCCTTCGCGCATCAGCGTGGGATCTCCGGACGAGTTGAACAGGAACACCGCGTTCTCCCGGTCGACCTGGCTCGCGATCTCCAGCAGGTATTTCGCGTTGAACCCGATCTCCAGCCGTTCGTCGCCATAGGCCACGGCGAGTTCCTCCTCCGCCGCGCCGCTGTCGGGGGCGTTCACGGACAGGATCAGCCGGTCCTCGTCCAGTGACAGCTTCACCGCGCGGGACCGTTCCGAGGACACCGTCGCCACCCGGTCCACAGCCTTGGCGAAGTCCGAGGCGTCGACTTCCATCTTGCGCGAATTGCCCTGCGGGATGACCCGCGTGTAGTCCGGAAAGGTGCCGTCGATCACCTTGGAGGTCAGCGTGATGTCGGGCGTGGCGAAACGCACCTTGGTCTCGCTCACCGACACGGCGATCTTCATCTCGTCGTCGTCGAGCAGCTTGCGCATCTCGCCAACCGTCTTGCGGGGTACGATCACCCCGGGCATGTTTTCCGCGCCTTCCGGCAGGTCCGCGTCGATCCGCGCCAGCCGGTGCCCGTCGGTCGCCACGCAGCGCAGCACACGGCCGCCGTCGCCATCGGCCACATGCATGTAGACGCCGTTCAGGTAGTACCGCGTCTCCTCGGTGGAGATCGCGAATTTCGACTTGTCGAACAGCCGGCGCAGAACCGGTGCGGGGACTGAGAAATTGGACGTGTACTCCGACGTGGCCATCATCGGGAAATCTTCCCGGGGGAGCGTCGCCAGTGAGAAGTTCGACCGTCCGGCCTCCACCGTCAAACGCCCGGAGGCGGTGTCGGCGCTCAACGTGACCTGCGCTCCGTCAGGCAGTTTTCGGACGATCTCGTGCAGGGTGATCGCCGAAACGGTCGTGGCGCCGGCGCGTTCGACCATGGCCGGGGCCTTGTCCACGACCTCGATGTCGAGGTCGGTGGCGCGGAACGACACGTCAGAGCCTTCCGCCTCGATCAGGACGTTGGCGAGGATCGGGATGGTGTTGCGCCGCTCCACGACCGACTGCGCCTGCGCGACAGCCTTGAGCAAAGCTGCCCGTTCGATGCTGAATTTCATGTCCGTTTCCCCCTCTCGGCCACAGGGAGGCTCAAGCTACTCCATGCGGGGCCGGGCACAAGTCTTTTGTTGACTTGTCGAAGGTTCCGCCGGAACGGTCAAGGCCCGCCTGTACTGGCGGGCCTTGCAGGCAGTTCAGGTGATGCAGGATTACGCCTCCAGCGCCCGCCGGAGAAGCTCGAGATCCTCGGCGATCTGCCCGTCCTGCTGCTTGAGTTCCTCGATCCGCCGAACGCCGTGCATGACCGTGGTGTGGTCGCGCCCGCCGAACCGGCGGCCGATCTCCGGCAGCGACCGCGAGGTGAGCTGCTTGCAGAGGTACATCGCGACCTGCCGCGGCCGGGCATAGGAGCGCAGACGCTTGGGTCCGATCATGTCGGAGAGCCGGATGTTGTAGTGCTCCGACACCTTGCGCTGGATCTCCTCGATCGTGATCTTGCGTTCCGAGACGCGCAGGATGTCGGCGAGACAGTCCTGCGTCAGCTCCATGTTGATCTCCCGCCCGACCAGCGACGCGAAGGCAAAGAGCCGGGTCAGCGCCCCTTCGAGCACGCGCACATTGGTCGAGATGCGGTGTGCGAGGAACTCCAGCACGCCGTCGTCCATCTTCAGGTCCGGGTAGGTCTGGCGCTGCTGTTCCACCTTCGACTGCAGGATGCCCAGGCGCAACTCGTAATCGGTCGGGTGCAGGTCGACCACCAGCCCGCATTGCAGGCGGCTCTTGACCCGGTCTTCCAGGTCCTTGATCTCACCCGGCGCGCGATCGGCGGAAATGATGATCTGCTTGTGCTGGTCGACCAACGCATTGAAGGTGTGGAAGAACTCGTCCTGCGTGCTGTCCTTGCCGGCGATGAACTGCACATCATCTACCATCAGCACGTCGACGGAGCGGAAGATCTCCTTGAAATCCATCATCTTGCGGTCGCGCAGCGCCTGCACGAAGCGGTACATGAACTGCTCGGCGGAGAGGTAGAGCACGCTGAGCTCCGGCTGGCGGTTCTGCAACTCCCAGGCGATGGCGTGCATCAGGTGCGTCTTGCCGAGCCCGACCCCGCCATAAAGAAAGAGCGGATTGAAGGTGACCGGACCGCCTTCGGCCACGCGTTTGGCGGCCGCATGGGCAAGTTCGTTGGGTTTGCCGACGACAAACGTCTCGAAGGTGAAGCGGTTGTCGAGCGGCGCCGGATTCAGGTTGGACATGGCGGCAACCTTCCTGCTGGCGGCATCCGGGGCGGGCCTCGTGGCCGGCGCTTCGCGCGGACGAACGTCCGAATTGGCGACGGTGAAGCTAAGCCTTCGGATTTCGGCGTTCTGCCTATGCAGTTCGTGCAGGATCAGGTCCGCGAAATTCTGGGACACGTAGTTGCCGAGAAAGGTCGTCGGCACGTCAAAGAAGGCGACGCCGTCCTGCATGTCCCTGAATTTGAGAGGTTCGATCCATGTTGTGTAATTGTTCTGGCCCACGGTTTTGCGAATTCGTTGACGCAGTTCGCCCCATTGTTCCCTAGTCATGTGCAGCCCTGACTATCCCTTTTTGGTGCGGTTCGGCGTACCGACCGCATTGTTTTTCACGCCTATCTTGGCCAAAGAACTCCTGTTCCGTCACGACGCGACGGATGAAGCCCTGACCGGACCATCAAGGATGCCGAATGACGGGCCAGACACTGCCCGCATGCGACACCCACGCTCGTTCTCCCACAGGGCCGCTGCATTGATGCAGATTCAAGCAGCAGCAATAGGCGCACAAACAATGCTCAGTTTGCGCCCCCCGGTCCGAAAGATCGGCAATCCCCACCCGATCTGACCGGAGCCTGTCCCCCAATTTTTCGCGACGCGAGTCGCTCTATAGAGGTAGCAATTTCGGTCATGTTCCAGCAACAGAACTTACAACTTGACTCGCCGAAACCGTAAAAAGAATCTGTGCAGCGAGGTCGCTCAAAGCCAATAAAAAAAGGCGCTGCACAGCGGCAACGCCTTTCGCGGCAATCGATTTTCGGCGCTTAGCCCAGCGATTTCACGCGTGCACTCAGGCGCGACATTTTTCTCGACGCGGTGTTCTTGTGGTAGACCCCCTTGGTCACCCCGCGCATCAGTTCGGGCTGCGCTGCGCGCAAAGCCGCCGTTGCCGATTCCTTGTCACCGGAAGCGATCGCCTCCTCGACCTTGCGCAGGTAGGTGCGGATTCGCGACCGGCGCGCCTTGTTGACCGCCAGACGCTTGTCGTTCTGACGGGCGCGTTTCTTCGATTGTCTCGTATTGGCCATGTTCGTGTTGTCCTTGCCTTCGGTTCGTCTTGTTCCAATTGCACGACAACACCCGAAGGCTACCGGCTCCGACCACCGGTTCACTCTTGCCTGAGCGGGCATCACGCGCATGTATCGGACGGCTCATACACAAAACGAAATCCGGTTGCAAACGCCAATAACCCCGCAAATTTCGAGTCGACGGCGAGGTGTGGTTTTCTTCCACCCGAACTTGGAACGGGGGGAAGCCGATGCTGACACATCACCTTGATCACGTCCCGGGAATGGCGGCGGTGTTCGCCCTGGGTGCCTGCGCCAACCTCGCGTGGGTGGAACCGAAGCTCTACACGCCGCAATCGACCGAGATCTTCGTCGAACAGCTGGGCATCGACGGTCCGGTGGACATCCTGCCGGTCGGTACGACCCAGGTCGCCATCGCTCATCAGATCACCAACAACGGGTCCCGCGCGGTTGCGGCCGGCTACGAGATTACCGAAACCGTCGTGCAATGGGTGTTCCGGCGCAATCCGACGGATGTCGGTTGGTATGAGGGCGATCGGGCGACGCATACCATCGTCGCACTCTCGCAATCAGGGCCGGCGCTCCAGCCGGGTCAGTCGGCGACGATCACGTTCGGACCATTCCCGGTGCCAGATTGCGGACTCTTCGGCGAAACCTTGCATGTGGATGCGGCCAATGTCGTGCCCGAGAACGCCGATGCCGACAATCTCGACACACACCTCTTCTTCGTGCCCAGCCGCCAGCGGTTGAACATTGCGCTCACAACATTCGACGACACGCTGCTCCACGATGCCGGAAAGGTTCGAACGCACCGGTTCGAGATCTCATCGTCGGGAGGAACACCGAACCAGTGGCTCTATACGAATTTCGTGGTGAACACCTCCGAAGATTCGACCGCCGAAACGGTTCCGGCACCCGCACCGCGCACAGTGCAGGGACCGGCAAAGCAGGTGATCGACATGTTCGTGGATACAAAGCCACACCCGCTTCCCAATCGGGTGTTCGAGCCGATTCTGACCGGAAAGGTCACAGCCATCGCCACGGATGGCTGCGTGATCCGCCAGAAGGCTGCACAGGTTTTCATCGACCATTCGTGACCGCCTGTACGGGCGTCGCCGCCGGGCCGCCGACTCACCGGTCGCGGAACTGTGCCTGCCGCTTCTCCAGGAATGCCTGCATGCCCTCGGACTGATCCTCGGTCGCGAAGAGCGAGTGAAAGAGCCGCCGTTCGATCAGCAGCCCCTCGGCCAGCGGCACCTCGAACGACCGGTTGACGGCTTCCTTGGCGGTCCGCGCGGCGATCAGCGACTTTTCCGCGATCTTCTGCGCGGCGTTCATCGCTTCTTCCATCAGCTTCTTGGCCGGGACGATCCGGCTCACCAGTCCGGCGCGCTCGGCTTCCTCGGCGTCCATGAAGCGCCCGGTCAGGTTCATGTCCATCGACTTTGCCTTGCCCACCGCGAGCGTCAGCCGTTGCGACCCGCCCATGCCGGCGATCACGCCCAGGTTGATCTCGGGCTGGCCGAACTTCGCGTTGTCGGCGGCGATGATGAAGTCGCAGGCCATCGCCAGCTCGCAGCCGCCGCCCAGGGCATAGCCAGACACCGCGGCGATGATCGGCTTGCGGATCTGCGCGATGCGGTTGGCGGCATCCGCGAAGAGGTTCACCTGGTTGACCTCGGCAAAGGACATCTCGGACATTTCCTTGATGTCCGCGCCGGCGGCAAAGGCCTTCTCCGACCCGGTCACGAGAATGCAGCGCACGCTGTCGTTGCTGTCGGCCGATTCCAGCGCGTCCATCAATTCCCCGAGCAAGGTCTGGTTCAGGGCGTTGAGCGCATCCGGACGGTTCAGTTTGATGAGGGCCACGTGGTCATCTACGTCGACGGTGATCGTCTCATAGGCCATGTTGTCTCGCTCTCTTGCAGTTGGCACGAGGCCCAAACCCTTAACACGGGACGGTCAGGTTTCAAGCTATCTTTGACAGGTAGGGCAATAGAAAGACGACCGCCCGGATTGCACCGTTCTGGCGATGACACTCGTGCAGCCGGGTGTGCGGCAGGGTGCGCCCTCGCGCCCGTAGACATCGAAGCTGTGCTGAAAATATCCAAGTTCGCCATCGGCTTGGCGATAGTCCCGCAGCGAAGAGCCTCCGGCGTCGATCGCGTCCGTCAGCACCTGTCTTATGGCAGGAACAAGGCTCGCGACCCGTCTTGCGGAAATCCGGCCCGCCTGGCGGACGGGCGAAATGCCGGTGCGGAAGAGCGCCTCGCACACGTATATGTTGCCGAGCCCCGCGACGATTCTCTGGTCCAGCAGCAACGCCTTCACCGGAGATCTGCGTCCGCGCAGCGCGGCCACCAGATGCACCTCGTGAAAGTCGTTGCCGAGCGGTTCGGGGCCAAGACCGGCGAGCAGCCGGTGCGCCGCGGCTTCGGCCGTCGGCAGCAGATCCATCGCGCCGAACCGGCGGGGGTCGTTGAACGTGATCCGTGCACCGCTCTCCATCTCCAGCACGACGTGATCGTGCTTTTCCGGCGCGGGATGATCATGCACGAAACGGCCCAGCGGATCGCCGGATACGAGGATGCGCCCCGACATGCCCAGATGGATCAGCAGGGTCTCCCCCCCGTCGAGATCCGCAAGGATGTACTTCGACCGCCGTCGCAATCGTTCGACCCGTCGGCCGGTCAGGCGTTCCGCCATCGCCGGCGGGAAGGGCCAGCGCAGATCAGGACGGTTGACTTGCGTGCGCGCGATGCGCACGCCCTCCATCACCGGGGCAAGCCCGCGGCGAACCGTCTCGACTTCTGGCAATTCCGGCATTGCAGGCGCACCTTCGAGTGTTAAGACGACGCATTGTACGCCCTCCTCGGCGCTCTATAACAAGATCGAAACCGGACGGACCGCAACCCAATGACCGACACGGACCAGAAAACCACGCACTTCGGCTACCAGACCGTGCCCGAGGACGAGAAGGCCGGCCGGGTGCGGGGCGTATTCACCTCGGTCGCCTCACGGTACGACCTGATGAACGACGTGATGAGCGCAGGCATCCACCGGGTCTGGAAAGAAGCCATGATGGACTGGCTCGCGCCGCGGCCCGGGCAGCGGCTGCTCGACGTGGCTGGCGGGACCGGTGACATCGCCTTCCGGTTCCTCAAACGCGCGGGCTACGGACACGCGACGGTTCTGGACCTGACCGAATCCATGCTGGTCGAGGGACGCAAGCGTGCGGAGACGGCACAACTCGCCGACAGTCTCGACTGGGTGGTGGGCGACGCGATGGCGCTGCCGTTCCCCGACGCGAGCTTCGATGTCTACACGATCAGCTTCGGCATCCGTAACGTAACCCGGCCGGCGCAGGCGCTGGCCGAAGCCTTCCGCGTGCTGAAGCCCGGCGGGCGGCTGATGGTGCTGGAGTTCAGCCAGCTGCCCAACCCGGGGATGCAGAAGCTCTATGATCTCTACTCCTTCAACGTGATTCCGCGGATGGGGCAGATGATCGCGAACGACCGCGACAGCTACCAGTATCTGGTTGAGTCGATCCGACGCTTCCCCGACCAGGAGACATTCCTGCAGATGATCCGTGACGCCGGGTTCGAGAACGCCAAGTATCGCAATCTGACCATGGGTGTCGCCTGCCTGCACTCGGGCTGGAAGCTGTAACTCTTGCGGGGCCCTCACAACATCCTGCGCCTGATCCGGACGGGCGCCACGCTGGAACGCACGGGCGCGATGAACGTGGTGCTCGACGCCTTCGACGCGCCCAGGCCGCTGCGGATCGTGGCCAGGCTGCTGGGCTGGCCGTTCACCTGGCTGGGGTATCGCGGCGACCCGGCCATGCCGCCGGCCACGCGGGCGCTGACGGCGCTCGGTCCGGCCTACATCAAGTTCGGGCAGGTACTCTCGACCCGGCCGGACGTGGTGGGCGATGAGCTCGCGCTGCAACTGCGCGTCCTGCAGGACAAGCTGCCGCCCTTTCCCGCGGACGTGGCCAAGCGCGAGGTGGAGAGCGAGCTGGGCATCTCCGTCAACGAGGTCTTTACAGAATTCTCCGAACCGGTTGCCGCCGCCTCCATCGCGCAGGTTCACAAGGCGCGGCTGGCCGACACCGGCGAGGAGGTCGCGGTCAAGGTGCTGCGCCCGGGGATCGAGCGGGCCTTCCGCAAGGATATCGACGCCTTCTACTTCGCCGCCCGGATCGTCGATCTGTTCGCGCCCGGCGCCCGGCGCCTGCGTCCGATGGACGTGATCGCCCATTTTGACGGTGTCGTGCGCGGCGAGCTGGATCTGCGTCTTGAAAGCTCAGCGGCCTCCGAATTCGCCGCCAACACGAAGAAGGACGAGGGCTTCCGCCTGCCGCCGATCATGTGGTCGCTGTCGGCCCGTCGCGTGATGACGCTGGGCTGGGCGGATGGCGTGCCGATCGGCGACAATGCGGCGCTCGACGCGGCGGGACACGACCGGCGTGCGCTCAGCGAGCGGGTGCTGCAGTTGTTCCTTCAGCACGCGCTGCGGGACGGCTATTTCCACGCCGACATGCACCAGGGCAACATGAAGGTCGCGGCCAATGGCGACATCATCGCCTATGATTTCGGGATCATGGGCCATATCGACGAATACACCCGCCGGGTCTATGCGGAGATCCTGTTCGGCTTCATCCGCCGCGACTACAAGCGCGTGGCGGAGGTTCATTTCGAGGCGGGATATGTTCCGGCGGACAAGGACGTGGACGAATTCGCCCGCGCCCTGCGCGCCGTGGGGGAGCCGATCTTCGGCATGGACGCCACCAAGATCTCCATGGGCCGGCTGCTGAGCTATCTTTTCGAGGTGACCGAGAGGTTCGGGATGGAGACGCGGACGGAGCTGATCCTGCTCCAGCGGACCATGGTGGTGGTCGAGGGCGTGGCCCGCAGCCTCAACCCGCAGATCAACATCTGGGAGGTCGCGTCGCCCATCGTCACCGATTACATCCGCAAGTCGGTGGGGCCGGGCGCATTCCTGTCGGACATGGCCAAGACAGCGCGGGTGATGGCCCGCTTCGGTCCGCGCCTGCCCGGGCTGGTCGAGGCGGCGCTGATCCGGCAGGCGGACGACCACCCGGACTCCAACCGGGGCTTCTGGCGGTGGATTGTGCTCTCCGCCGGGCTCAGCGCCGCGGCGGCCGTGTCTGTCGTGCTCCTGGTGCAGAACGCGATTTAGTCCTTCGGCCTGCGGCCATGCCGGGATAATCTCAGATGCATGGCCCGGAAGAACCCCTACCGTCCCTTTGTCCCCCAACCTGACCAGATGGCTCGGGCGCCCGGTGTCAGCGGGAACGAGATCAACGGGTTGGGAGAGACCGCGCCGCGCCGACCGTCGATGGTCTACTGGGCACCCGACCCGGACGATATTCCGCATGGGGAGATGCAGCGGTGGTTCTACACCGTTGATCCGGGCGATCCGCGCTTTGCCGAGGCGCGGCGCCAGCGACACGCGATGATGGCCGACCCCTTGCCCGAAGTGGCCCGGACTGTCGTCAACCGGGCACCGGAGGTTTGGACGGCGGCTCTGGACCAATTCGTTGCCGATGGCGATTGCGAAAAGATCGGCGTTGCCGAGATGCAACCGGACTGGGTGTTCGAAGGCCACAACATAGCGCAATCCCGCGTCATCGTCGCCGGGGTGCAGCATGATTACGCCGAGATTTCAAAGGCTCCTGAACCGCCGGCTGGCGCGGAAGTCATGGTGCAGTACAATCGCGCGATGGCCGTCGCGCTGAAGATCGCCCGGTGGCTCGGGGCGCAAGGATGGGAGGCCGAGGCGGTGACCGGACCGATGACCGGTAGCCTCGCGCTCATCCCGCCGGCGCTGGCTTGCGGGTTCGGGGAACTGGGCAAGCATGGCTCGATCATCGACCGGGACATGGGCGCCTCGTTTCGGCTGTCCGCCGTCCTGACCGACGCGCCTTTCGCGCCGACGCCGCCGGCCCGCCACGGAATCGACGCGTTCTGCGCGCAGTGCAGGATCTGCGAAGATGCCTGCCCGCCCGGGGCGATCCTTGCCGACAAGCAGAAGGTGCGCGGGGTCACGAAATGGTATGTCGATTTCGACGCCTGCCTGCCGTTCTTCAACGAGCACCAGGGCTGCGCGATCTGCATTGCGGCATGTCCGTGGTCACGCCCCGGCGTCGGACCCAACCTCGCGGCGAAGCTGGCGCGTCGCGAGGCGCGAAAGGGCGACTGACCCGCCCTTCCTCGGTCTTTGGCCCTGTCGCGGACCGAGCCGCCGTTCAGACCCGCTCGATAGCCAGCGCGATGCCCTGTCCGCCGCCGATGCACATGGTGATGAGCGCCTTCGACCCGCCGATGCGCTCCAGTTCGTACATCGCCTTGACGGCAAGGATCGCGCCCGTGGCCCCCACAGGGTGACCCAGAGCGATGGCGCCACCGTTGGGGTTCACCCTGGCACTGTCGAAGCCCAGTTCGCGGCTGACGGCGACGGCCTGCGCGGCGAAGGCCTCGTTGCTCTCGATCACATCGAAATCGTCCACCGTCAGGCCGGTCCGTTCCAGCAGTTTGCGCACCGCGGGAACCGGCCCGATCCCCATCACCTCCGGCCGCACGCCGGCATGGGCATAGCCCAGGATCCGCGCCCTGGGGGTCAACCCGGCCTTCTCCGCCGCCTCCGCCGAGGCCAGCACGACCGCGCAGGCACCGTCATTGATGCCCGAGGCGTTGCCGGCCGTGACCGAGCCATCCTTGCGGAAGACCGGCCTCAACCCTGCCAGTGCGTCGGCGTTCGTGGCCTTGGGATGCTCGTCGACTTCGAAAGGCACCATGTCGCGCTTCACCCGCACTTCGACCGGGACGATCTGGCTGGCGAAGCGACCTTCGGAGATTGCAGCGGCCGCGCGGTTCTGACTCTCCAGCGCGAAGGCGTCCTGGTCCTGGCGGGTGATCTGGTGTTCGGTCGCGACGTTCTCCGCTGTCACGCCCATGTGCCCGGTCCCGAAGGGGCAGGTGAGCGCGCCCAGCATCATGTCGAGCACCCGGGCGTCGCCCATCTTTGCGCCGAAACGCTGGTCCGGCACGATGAACGGGCTGCGCGACATGTTCTCCGCTCCGCCGGCCAGCGCGAACTCCGCATCGCCCATCGCCAGCGATTGCACTGCCGACACGATCGCCTGCGCTCCCGACCCGCACAGGCGGTTGACGTTCATGGCGGGCGCGGTGTCCGGCACGCCGGCTTCCATCGCCGCCACGCGGGAAATGTACATGTCGCGCGGTTCGGTGTTGATCACGTGGCCAAAGACCACGTGCCCGATCTGTGCGCCCTCGACGCCGGACCGCTCGAGGGCGGCTTTCGCGGCCGTTGCGGCAAGCGTGCTGGGCGGTGTCCCCGCCAGAGAGCCGCCGAAAGTGCCGATGGCGGTGCGCGCGCCATCCAGAATCACGATGTCCCGGGTCATGCTGTCCTCCTGTGCGTTCAGTCAGGGGTTAACGCGGCGGACGACAGGATGCCAGCATGAACATTGCGGCGAGGTC
>CBDUPF010000060.1:0-15750 GCA_965369035.1 uncultured Aliishimia sp. | reverse complement strand
CTATGTATCATCTACGAAATGCGCGGATGCCGCCCGGCCGTTTTGATCAGGGCGGCTTCGGACACAGACGGAATTGCAAGGCTATGAAGAAGACCGAAGTTTCGCGACATGGCAAATCAGGCCTCGCTGCCCGGGCGAAGTCGAGTCAGGGAGAAATCGACGCGTTCTTGCAGACTGCCAAGCATCTTGCACATCCAACCGGTGCAGCATCGGGACGGCTGATCTTCGCTCTTGACGCCACGATGAGTCGACAGCCGACCTGGGACATGGCGTGCGCGTTGCAGGGCGAGATGTTCGCGTCGGCAGCGGCCGCTGGCAATCTTTCGGTCCAACTTGTCTATTTCCGCGGACAGCGTGAATCCCGTGCGTCGCGTTGGATGGACAACGCCGGAAGCTTGCGCGCCGCGATGGAAAGGATCGATTGCCGAGGAGGCCTCACGCAGATCGCGCGGGTTCTGTCACATGCCAGGAAGGAGGCTGAGAAACACGACCTGGCGGCGTTGGTCTACGTGGGCGATTCAATGGAAGAAGAAATCGATGAACTGCTCGGCTTGGCCGGCGAACTCGGCCTGCGTGGAGTCAAGGCATTCGTCTTCCATGACGGCCGCGACCCGGCCGCGGAATCCGCATTTCGTCAAATCGCACAACTGACGGGAGGAGCCTATCTGCCGTTCGACCGGAACTCGGCGGCGGAATTGAAGGCGCTGCTCGGCGCCGTCGCCGCCTATGCGGCCGGCGGCCGCAAGGCTCTCCAAGCCATGAACAGCGATACGGCGAGAAAGCTGTTGGCCGATATGAACTGATGCAACCGGCTCTGGCGATTGTCACAGGCGCCGCCGCTTTTGCAGCGACCTTCTGGGTCGTGTATCGGGTGGTGCGCTCGGTCTTGCCGACCGCATCACCGAATTTATTGGGTGTGGGGCTGATCTCCGCCGCGATCTGGCTGTTCGTCTTGCGCCTTTTCGCACTGTCTCTGTTTCTGCTTGTCCTCGGGGCGGTCGCGCTGGTTCCGTCAAAAGCACCAACGCCCCGGAACGCGCCCCCTCGGAAATCCCGGGTGCGTTCGACACATCTGGAAATGACCCTCGATCATGCCAGCGGCGATATCGATGGACGGATTCTCTGCGGGCCACGCCAAGGCCAGATACTCTCCGATCTGTCGCTGCCCGAGTTACTGCAGTTCCTTTCGGAAATTCGTAACGATGACCAATCCGTGAAGCTGTTGGAAACCTATCTCGATCGCGCCCATCCTGAGTGGCACGATCATGCGGACCGCAGTGCCGATGAACACGAGACCCGGCCGCCCGATGCGGACGACATGAGCCGTGAGGACGCCTACCGCATATTGGGGCTCGAACCGGGATCGACCCAGGACGAGATCCGCGAGGCCTATCGCCGTCTGATCAAGAGGCTGCATCCAGACAGTGGCGGCTCGGCGGTCCTGACAGCCCAGATCACCGCCGCCAGAGATCGCCTCCTGAACAAACGTTAACTTGCGCCGCGGCATGCATGACAAGCAGGCGTCGAGCGTTGCCATCGCCAGCCAGATCTGGAGCCTGATGTGGCCGTGCAGCAGCGCTGCAATGGCTTTCGGCCCGATTGTATGTACCGGCTGCTGTTCGCAAATGATTTCGGGCCCGTTCTCGGAAGTCCTATAAACGAGATTCCCAATGAAGGCTTGATCCGATTCACTCCGTGCAGAGCAGTGGGAGTTTCAGATGCGACGACATGAGCTTTCCGATGAGGAATGGGCAATCATCCAGCCGCTTTTGCCGAACAAGCCACCGGGCGTTCCGCGGGTTGATGATAGGCGGGTGGTCAACGGCATTCTCTGGCGGTTCCGGACCGGTGCGCCTTGGCGCGACGTTCCGGAGCGTCTTGCAGCTTGGGCATTGCGTTGTGGCTGAACGAGAATCTCCGGCACATCGCCGTTCGCGTCGTCCGCCCGCCAGGGCCATTATTTTCTGCCGTTGGCTCACCGTCACCCCCCGATCGGCGAGAAGATCCTCGACATCTGCTGTGCTGAGCGCGAAGCGATGGCAGGCTCAGACGGCGTAAACGATCTCACGAAGAAAACGGTAGCCTTTCAAGCGCGGCATGAAGAATGGTATTTTCATGCACAACGCCTAACCAAGCACCGCACCGCAAACACGTTGGCAATCCCACGCGGACACGACCGCAGGAGTTCGGCCCGACCACGGGGCGATGAACGTGCAAAACGGCCTTGTGCAGGGTCGAACCGCCTGTTTCTGCCCAAGGTTCGGCGTTATGCGGGCGCGGCTTGGTCGTTGCTGGCAATCTCCGCAAATGCGCTATTTCTTCGCACTGCGACGCCTTGCTACCAGGGTCTGAAAGGAGTATTGCGCCTGTCGCTACGCCTGCCGGGTGACCACGCGTTGACACTCGGTGGCCGCCACAACAGAGTGCGCGCCAAGCCCCCGCCATTGCGGGAAAAAACATCCGACGGGAGGGACTCAAGTGCTGATCCGAGTGATCGATGCGGTCAACGAGACCGTGGGCCGGCTGGTTGCCATCATCGCGGTGATCTTCGCGGCAATCATCATCTATGATGTCGTCATGCGCTACGTGTTCGAAGAGCCGACTCGCTGGGCCTTCGACGTAACCAAGCAGATGTTCGGCTTCTACTTCGTGATGCTGGGCGGCTACGCGTTGCGCCACAGTGCCCATGTGAAGGTGGACCTGCTGACGGAACGGATGAGTCCGCTCCTTTTCAAGATCGTCGAGGTTGCCGGCTACGTCATCTTCTTCTTCCCCTTCACCTGGGTATTCCTGACCCGGTCGTGGGAATTCGCAATTCGATCATGGAATCAGGGCGAGACGACCTATGGCGCGATCCAGATGCCGGTCTATCCGCTGAAGATGGCGATGAGCGTGGCCGCGGGCCTCCTGTTGATCCAGGGCATCTCGGAGGTGCTCAAGATCCTCTTCGGCAGCAAGGAGACGCAGGCATGAGCCCGGAAATCCTCGCCGCCGTCATGTTCGGCCTGCTGGTGCTTGGCCTGTTCATGGGCCACCCGCTGGCCTTCGTGCTGGGCGGTACGGCGGTTCTGACCGCGCTGATCGCCGGCAAGCCCATGGTGCTGGGCATCGTCATCAACCGCATCTTCGGCGACGTGCTGGACAATTTCACGCTGATCGCCATTCCGCTCTTTGTGCTCATGGCGCGGTTCCTTTCGGATTCCGGGGTCACGGACCGGATGTTCGAATCGCTCCGCCTGTTGCTGAGCCGGGTGCGCGGCGGGCTCGCGCTGGCCGTTGTCTTCATCTCGATTCTGCTGGCCGCCACGACGGGCATCATCGGCGCCTCGATCACGGTCATGGGCGTGATGGCGCTGCGGCCGATGCTGCAGTACGGCTACGCGCCAACGCTGACCACCGGGGTGATCGCGGCGTCGGGCTGCCTCGGGATCCTGATACCGCCCTCGATCATGCTGATCCTGATGGCCAGCTACTCACCGCTGTCCGTCGGCGAACTGTTTGCCGGCTCGATGATCCCGGGCCTGCTGCTGGGGCTGAGCTATGCGCTCTATGTCTACGTGATCTCGGTCTTGCGACCGGACCTCGCCCCGTCGGTGGAGCCGGACGAGAAGATCGAACGCGGCGCGCTGCTCCGCATGCTGGCCTTCGAAGCGCTGCCGCCGCTGGTGCTGATCTTCGGAATCCTCGGCTCGCTTCTGGCCGGTATCGCGACCGCGACCGAAGCCTCCGCGATCGGCGCGGCCCTGGCTCTGCTCATCGTGATCTTCCGGGGTCGGTTCGAATGGAGCACGTTCTACGGCGCGATGCTCGAGACCGGGCGGACTTCGGCGATGATCCTGTTCATCGTGGTCGGCGCCACCGCCTTTACCGGGGTGTTCAACATCACCGGGGGTCTGCGCGCGACGCAGGAAATCATCCGCGCACTCGACATGGAACCCTGGATGCTTCTGACGATGATGATGTTCATCGTCTTCATCCTCGGCGCTTTCCTGGACTGGACCGGAATCGTGCTGCTCTCCTTCCCGATCTTCCTGCCCATCGTGCAGGAAATGGAAGGTGTCAGCCTGCTGTGGTTCGTGGTGTTGATGGCTGTTGTGCTTCAGACCTCGTTCCTCACGCCACCCTTCGGATATGCGCTGTTCTATCTTCGGGCGATCGCGCCAAAGGAGGTGCGAACCGGTCACATCGTCCGGGGCGTGCTGCCGTTCATCCTGCTGATCGTCGCGATGTGCCTGCTGGTCGCATCCTTCCCCTCTCTCGTTACCTGGCTGCCCGCAGCGCTTTACAGCTGAGGCAGCCCGTTCCTTCCCGGCGGGACATCCTGCCGGGACAATTCACCAAAAGGAGGTCACCCATGACACTAAAAGCATTCACCCTCGGCGCGACGCTGGCCGTCACCGCAGGGCTGCCGGCGCTGGCTCAGGAAAGCTGGACCATGACGACCACCTGGCCGTCGTCGCTGGAACTGATCGAGACCGACCGTCACTTCGTCGAGCTCGCGAACAAGCTCACCGCAGGTGAACTGACCATCGAATTCTTCGAAGGCGGTTCGCTGGTTCCCGCGGGCGAGGTGTTCGGCGCGGTGGAATCCGGCACGATCCAGGCCGGCGCCGACTGGCCGGGCTATTGGGCCGGCCGCGATGCGGCCTTCTCGCCGCTGGCGACGACGCCGTCGCTGTTCAACGCGGTCGATTACGTCAACTGGATCCAGCAATGGGGCGGTTCCGAGCTTTATGACGAGATCTACGGCAACTACGGCATGGTCTATCTGCCCTATGGCGTGACCAACAACGAATCCGGTTTCCGCACCAACGAGCCGATCGTCACGCTGGAAGATCTGCAAGGCAAACGCCTGCGCCTCTCGGGCCTCGAACAGGGCAAGCTGCTCGAACGTCTCGGCGGCAACCAGGTCTCCATGGCCGGCGGCGAGATCTACCAGTCGCTGGAGCGCGGCGTCATCGACGGCGCGGAGTTCTCCACCCCGAACGTCGACTGGTCGGCCGGTTTCCAGCAGGTAACGGACTACTGGGCGACGCCTGGCTGGCACCAGTCGGCATCGGTCTTCGGCGTGATGATCAACAAGCAGTCCTGGGACGCGCTGAGCCCGGAGACGCAGGAAAAGCTCCAGATCGCCGCCGACGCGACGCTTCTGTGGTCGCTCGCCTTCACCGAAAAGCGCGCCACCGAAGCCTACGCCCAGTTCAAGGAAGCCGTGGAGATCAACCGCTACGACGATGAAACCCTGGCCCAAATCCAGTCCATGGCCAACGAGGTCATCATCGAGACGGCCTGTGCAAACCCCAACTCGGCCAGGGTCTACCTGAGCATGATCGAGTATCTGAACGACTACGCGCAGTGGCGTGATGCCTCGGCGCCGTTCAATCTCGGCCGCACGCCCGATGGCCCTGACGCGCAGGCGATCCGCGACTGCATGTAAGGGCTCCCCTGCCCCTTCGGGCGCCCGTCGCATGTGCCGCGGGCGCCCAAAATCACACGATTTTCCAGACCGGAGTGCCATTTCCGCAAGGGGACGAGAGGCTACGCTGCGGCCTCCGCCAGGACAGTTGGGACGCTTCAACGGATCGAGTGGATCGAACTTTCCAGAAGATGCCGGGTGTAGGGATCACGCGCTTCGTGCCGCCGCATGGCATCGACCGTCAGAACCTCCACAAAGCGGCCTTCCTGCATCACGCCGATGCGCTCGCAAAGATGGCCCACCACGCCCAGGTCGTGCGACACCATCACGTAGGTCAGCTTGTGTTCGCGGCGCAGTTCCGTCAGCAGGTTCAAAATTTCCGCCTGCACCGAGACGTCGAGGGCAGAGGTCGGTTCGTCCAGCAACACGATGGACGGGTCGCAGGCCAGGGCACGCGCGATGGCGACCCGCTGGCGCTGACCACCTGACAGTTGGTGCGGATAGCGGAAGCGGAAGCCGGGGCCCAGCCCCACGTCATCCAGAAGGCGTCCGATGCGCGTGTCGATATCCTTCACGCCATGCAGACCCATCGTCTCGGACAACACCCGGTCGACGGTCTGGCGCGGATGCAGCGAGGCATAGGGATCCTGGAACACCATCTGGACTTTCCGGTAGAACGACTTGCTGCGGCGCGGGCCCAGGGTTTCGCCGGCGACCTTCATCTCGCCCGACCAGGTGGGTACCAGCCCGGCGATGGCGCGCAGGATGGTGGACTTGCCCGACCCGCTTTCGCCCACCAGGCCGAAACTTTCGCCGTCGGCCACCTCGAAACTCACGTCGCGCACGGCGTCGGACCGTTCGGCGCCATGACCAAACCACACGTCGAGATTGCGGACCTCGATGGCGTTCATTGCCGCGCACTCACGGATGGGGCTTCGCGCCACGCAGGATCGCGTTTCAGCACCTCGAGCCGGTCACGAGGATGTTCCAGGTCGGGCACCGCGTTGAGCAGACCCAGCGTATAGGGGTGCTGCGCGCGGCCCAGTTCGCTGGCCTTGCAGGTCTCGACGATGCGGCCGGCATACATGATGGCGATCCGGTCGCAGAACTTCGCGACCAGGTTCAGGTCGTGGCTGATGAACATCAGGCCCATGCCGCGGTCACGAACCAGCTTGTCCATGATGTCCAGAACCTGAAGCTGCACCGAGACGTCCAGCGCCGAAGTCGGTTCGTCCGCGATCAGGATTTCGGGGTTGGGCAGCAGCATCATGGCGATCATGATCCGCTGACCCATGCCGCCGGAGACCTCGTGCGGGTAAAGGTCGAGAACCCGCTCAGGATCGCGGATCGCCACCTCGTCCAGCATGTCCAGGGCGCGTTTGCGCGCCGCACCGCGCGACACGGGTTCATGCGCGCGCAACGCCTCGATCAGCTGCTGGCCCACCGTCATCACCGGGTTCAGCGAGAATTTTGGGTCCTGCATGATCATCGAGACGCGTCCGCCGCGCAGTTGCCGCATGCGTTTCTCGGGCGCGGCCAGCACATCCTCGCCATGGATCTCCAACCGGTCCGCCTCGACGAAGCCCGGCGGACGGATCAGCCGAAGAACCGCGCGGCCGGTCATCGACTTGCCCGAACCGCTTTCACCGACGATGCCGAGCCGTTCGCGGCCCAGCGTGAAGGAAATCCCGCGCACCGCGTCGAACACGCCGCTGCGGGTCCGGAAACGGACCCAGAGATTCTCGACATCCAGCAGGGTGTCATCGCTCATGAGCCGCCGTCCTTGGGGTCCAGCATGTCGCGCAGCCCGTCGCCCAGCAGGTTGAAGGCGAGGCTGATGGCGAAGATCGCGATTCCGGGGATCGTGGCAACCCACCAGCTGTCGAGGATGTACTTGCGCCCCTCCGAAATCATCGCACCCCACTCGGGGCTGGGCGGCTGCGCGCCGAGACCCAGGAAGCCGAGCCCGGCCGCCGTCAGGATGATCCCCGCCATGTCCAGCGTCACCCGGATCACCAGCGACGAGATGCACAGCGGCCAGATATGCCGCGTGACGATGCGCAGGGGCCCCGCGCCCTGGAGACGGATGGCGTGGATGTAGTCGGAGTTGCGGATGGTCAGCGTCTCGGCCCGCGCGATCCTCGCATATGGCGGCCAGGCGGTCAGCGAAATCGCGAGCACCGCGTTCTCGATCCCCGCCCCCAGTGCGGCGACGAAGGCCAGCGCCAGGATCAGCCGCGGAAAGGCGAGGAAGATGTCGGTCATCCGCATCAGCAGAATGTCGATCCATCCGCCGGCATAGCCCGCGACCGTGCCCACGATCAGCCCGACGACCGGCGCCACCATGACCACCAGAATCACGATGTAGATGGAGATCCTCGCACCGTAGAGCAGGCGCGAGTAGATATCGCGCCCGAGGCTGTCGGTGCCGAAGAAATGGCCGCCCTCACCGGGCGCCAGCAGACGCTGTCCAAGGTTCTGGGCAAAGGGGTCGTGCGTGGCCAGAACCGGCGCAAGGATCGCCGCGAGGATCAGGAAGGCCAGCACCATCAGGCCCAGCATCGCCAAGGTATTCGACCGGAAGGTCAGCCAGCCCTTGTACCACGCGGCGAACCGCGCCTGCCGGCGGGAGGTGGGCTCGTCGGTAAGGAGCCATGCGCGCAAACCCTGCGAAGTGCTCATTTGGCCCTCGGATCGAAGAAGCGATAGAGCAGGTCGGAAAAGATGTTGATCGCCACGAAGATGGTCCCGATCACGATGGTGCCGCCAAGAACGGAATTCATGTCATTGGCCAGAAGCGACGTGGTGATGTAGCTGCCCAGCCCGGGCCAGGCAAAGATGATCTCGGTCAGGACCGAGCCTTCCAGCAGGTTGGCATAGGCCAGCGCGATCACTGTCACGAGCTGGATCCGGATGTTGCGGAACGCGTGGCCCCAGACCACCTGCCATTCGCCCAGGCCCTTTACCCGCGCGGTGGTGACATATTCCGAGCCCAGTTGTTCCAGCATGAAGGAGCGGGTCATGCGGCTGATGTAGGCAAGGCTGTAATAGCCCAGCAGGGAGGCGGGCAGGATGATGTGGGAAAACGCGTCTCGGAAGACCGCCCATTCGCCGCGCAGCGCGCTGTCGATCAGCAGCATTCCGGTGATCGGCTCCACGATGCCCTGGTAGAAGATGCCGAGCCGTCCGGGACCGGCAACCCAGCCGAGAATGCCGTAGAAGATCAGCAGCCCCACGAGGCCCAGCCAGAAGATCGGCATCGAATAGCCGATCAGCCCGACGAACCGCGCCAGCTGGTCGATCCAGCTCCCCCGGCGCACCGCGGCCATGACACCGAGCGGCACGCCGATGAACACGCCGATCAGCGTGCCCAGCGTGGCCAGTTCCAGCGTCGCGGGAAAGACACGGGCGATATCGGTCGTGACCTCCTGTCCTGTCCGGATCGACCGGCCCAGATCCCCTTGCAGCACATCGCCGACATATATCCCGAACTGCACCAGCAGCGGCTGATCCAGCCCGAGCTCGCGAAAGGTCTGATCGTATTGTTCCTGTGTCGCCCGTTCGCCGATCACGGCCAGCACCGGGTCGATCGGCATCACCCGGCCGATCATGAAGGTCACGAAGAGAAGACCGAGGATCGTAGCGGCCACGGTCGCAACCGTGGCCAGCGTCTTTTTCAGCCAGGGCGGGAAGGACGGCAGCTGCCGCCCTTCTCCACGTGCTTGGGCACCGGCCATCTACTTGGTGATGACCCAGTAGGACACCGCGGTCGTGGCACCGCCCGCGACGAAGTTCTCGACGCTCGCGCCCATGCCGTTCTGCTCGATCTGCTGGAACATGATGCCGAAGGGGCTGACCTGCTGATGTTCCCGCTGCAGGTCGAGATACATCTCTCGCCGGGCATCGGTGTCGTTCTCGACCACCGCCGCAAGGGTCTTTTCACTCATCTCCGGGATGCTCCAGGCGTTGCGCCAGGCCAGCAGTCCGGTGGCGCCCGCTTCGTCCGAATTGTCGGGGTTGTAGGCGAAGGTGCCCGCATTGGTGTTCGGGTCCGGGTAATCCGGCCCCCAGGCTCCGAGGTAGATATCGTGTTCCCGTGCCCGGTAGCGGTCCAGCGTCTGCGCGCCGGTGCCGACGATCAGTTCGACATCGCAGCCGAGCTGACCCCAGGTGTTCTGGAGCGACTGGCCGATATCCATCCGCTCCTGCGCGTCCCGGACGGAGATCTTGATCGGACCACATTCGGGATACCCGGATTCGGCCAGCGCGGCCTTTGCGGCCTCCATGTCAAAGGTGAACGGCGTTTCGTCCAGCGCACCAAGGAAGGTGCGAGGCAGGAACGCCTGGTGCACCGTGTACTGCCCCTTGAGGAACGAGCCGGACATGCCCTCGTAGTCGGTCGCCAGCTTGAGCGCCTCGATCACCTTGGGATCGGCCAGCATTTCCTTCTTCTGGTTGGCGGAGAAGTACATCAGCCGGCCGCGCAGCTCGTCCACGATCTTGACGCCCTCGACACCGTCCAGCCCGGCGACATCCTCGGGCGAGAGGTTGCGCGCCACGTCGATGTCCCCGCGCTCCAGCTGGAGCCGTTGGGTCGCGCTTTCCTGGATGTGCTGGACGATGACCCGCTCCATCGCCGGCTTGTCGCCGTGATAGTTCGGGTTCAGGTCCATCAGCACGCTTTCGTTCGGCTTCCAGTCGACGACCTTGTAGGGGCCCGAACCGGCCGTGTTGGTACGCAGCCATTCGTTGCCCATGTCGCCGTCGACCTCGTTGGCCATGGCGGTTTCCATGTCGACGATCCCGCCGATGGTGGCCGTCAGGCAGTTCAGCACGAAGGACAGCGCGTAGGGTTTGTCCAGCGTCAGCACCAGCGTCTTGTCATCCGGTGCGACGATGGTTTCCTCGACGTTTTCGGGGGTAAAGCCGAACTGCGTCAGGATGAAGGACGGTGTCTTGTTCAATTGCACCGCGCGGCGCAGCGAGAACTCCGCGTCCTTTGCCGTCACCGGGTTGCCGGAGGCAAAGACATGCCCGTCGGCCATGGTGAAGGTGATGGTCTTTCCATCCTCGGAAATATCCCAGCTTTCGGCCAGCTGCGGCTGGTACCCTGCCTCCAGATCCAGCGGGTCGAAATTGACCAGTTTCTCGTAGACGTTGCGGCTGACATCGGCCCCGGCAAACTCGAAGCTTTCGGCCGGGTCGAATGTCTTGATGTCGTCGATCCGGTTGGCGATCACCAGCATGTTCGGCGGCGTTTCGGCAAAGCTCGGGGCGGCGGCGCCCATGGCCAGAATGGCTGCGACCGTGGCCGCGACGAAGGTGTGTTTCATTGTCGTTCTCCCTGCTGTTCCGTTTTCATTCGCCCCACGTCAGACGCAGGACCCGCAACCAGTTGCCATGCGTGATCTTGGCCATCAGGCCATCGTCGACCCCGTGCAATCGCAGCGCTTCGATCAGATTGGGCAGGCCGGCGCAGTCCGTTATCGGAACGGGAACCAGCGCCCCGTCGAAATCCGACCCGAAGCCGACACGATCCTCACCCAATCTTTCGACCAGATGGTCAAAATGTCGGAGCATGATGTCAAGCGCAAACTCCGCGTCCATGCGCCCATCCGGCCGCAGGAAGGCGCTGGCGAAATTGATGCCCACGATTCCGTCGCTGTCGCGGATCATGTCGAGCTGCCGGTCCGTCAGGTTGCGCGCGTGCGGACAGACAGCCCAGGCATTCGAATGCGTGGCGACAAGCGGCGCGTCCGAAATCCCGGCGACGTCCTCCACTCCCCTGGCGTTCAGGTGCGAAAGATCGACCAGGATCTTCAGACGGTTGCATTCCCGGATCAGCGCCTTGCCGGCCTCGGTCAGACCGGGACCGGTGTCGGGATCGGACGGGTAGCGGAACGGCACCCCGTGGCCCCAGACGGTGTCGCGGCTCCAGACCGGCCCGAGCGAGCGGAGCCCGCGCGCGTGCCAGGCGTGCAGTCGTTCGAAATCGCGGTCGATGGCCTCGGCGCCTTCGATATGGGCCACGGCGGCCATTTCCGGGGCGGTCAGGGCAGCCTCGACATCGGCCGCGCTCGTGCAGAGCCTTATCGCCCCGGCGCGTTCAAGGCTGTCCAGCGCCGCGAATCCGCGCTCTGTCCAATCCGCGGCGACGTCTTCGGAGATCGGGTCCGGAAGCGGAACGTCATAGGGCGGGTTTTCCATCGCATCGTGGCGCACCGCCGCGTCGCCGGGACCGGGCACGAAGATCGCGAACATGCCACCGCCGAAGCCACCCCGTTGCGCCCGCGGTTTGTCGATGTGACCGTCCGGCAGGCCCGAGGCCACGCCCTCCGCGGTCACGGCGCCGCGCAGCAGCCGGAGAACCAGGTCATTGTGACCGTCGAAAACCGGGATTGTGCTCATGGGGTCCCCAATGTCAGTTTGAAGCCGAGATGCGACGCCTCGAAGCCGGCACGTTCGTAGAACCGGTGGGCCGCCGAGCGGCGACGGTCCGACGTCAGTTGAACGAGTGTGCAGTTACGCCGGCGCGCCTCGGCAACCGCCCAGTCCAGCAGATGTCTGCCCAGCCCGCGCCCGCGCAGTTTCGCGGACACGCGCATGGATTCGATCTGCGCACGCCAGGCACCATGTCGAGACAGGCCGGGCAGGAAGGACAAGAGCAGCGTCGCGACGATCTCGCCATCGACCTCGCCCACGATCAGCAGGTGGTTCGGATCCGCAGATATCGCGTCGAACGCATCTTCGTAGGCAGCATCCGGCGCGGCCGCTTCGCGCGTTTTGCCAAGATCGTCATCGGCGTAAAGCGCGATCAGCGCGGGCAGATCGCCCTGCCGGGCGGGACGTATCGGCATCGGGTGGTCGGTCATCCGGAGAGCTTTGGCCAATCCGTGCCGATCCGCAATCCGAATTTGCCGCTTTGCGCGCAGGAGCGCCGGTTCGGGACACCGGCGGAGGACGACGGCAGCCTTGATGGCGGGTATGGAAGCCGGGAGCAAAGATCAGAAAAAGGGTCTGCATGATGCATGCAGACCCTTGCCCTGAACTGCAGGTCGGCCCCGGTCTCAGTCGATGCAGACGGGGGCCGATGCTTGCTTCACCCTGTCGGCGTGACCACCGGGCGCTCCCTGTTGCGACCGATGCAGAAGGTCTTGGACACATCCCGGTGGCTGGCGTCGACAATGCCGGTTGTCAGCGCTCTGCGGGTACGCAGCCGGACGGTGTAGGAACAGGTCGGCCAGGACGAGATGTCCTCGTGATGTGTCCCGAAGGCGATATTGCTGCCGCTGGCGTCGCGTGTGGCTGTCCCGTTCTCCAGCGGGTTGGTGATCGGCAGCCCGGGCGCGGCGGTGATGATGTCGATGTCCCAAACCGCCATCAACTCGTGGTCCACGGTGTACTCGATATCGAGATCCGTCGACAGCGGCGAACACGGCGTCCCGCCCGACGTGTGGAACTGCAGGAGATCGAGCAGCGCCGCCTCGTCCCAGTTGTTGACGTGGATCTTGGACAGCGCGTTCGTGTAGTCCGGCGGCGATAGCGGGCCACCGACGCGCGTCGCCTCGAAGATGATCCCCAGGTCCACGCCCTTCTTCAGATTGGCATTCGGGATCTGCGCGCCTGCCGCGACACCCGGCAGCGCATCGCCGCCCGGGAATGGCACGGTCGTATTGAACCCGATCAGGGCCCCGTTGAAGCCGGCGCCAAGCGCGTCGGGGTCGACCCGGATCCAGCCATTCGAATCCGGCACCACGACATGCGTCGGCGGCGGACCCCAGGGCGTTCCCGGCGGAACCGAGGGGGGCGGGGTCGGATCGATCGTGGCACCCGAGCCCGCAACCATCACGGTCTGGAACGTCTCTTCCAGTCCCGTTCCGTTGACATCCCAGTAGATCGTGCGGCTGCCGACGATCACCGGGCAAAGCAGCGACCCCACCATCGGCGTCGGCGAGCCCCCCTGATCGTAGAGGAACCGGTACTGCATCGGCACCGCGGAGGCATCCGGCGAGAAGGCCGGGCAGAACCCGCGCATTTCGAGGCAGGAGAAGAAGCCGTAATCCGGCCCTCCGTGGCCAAGAACCGACTTGTTGGTCAGCCCGCTCGAATTGTCGATGTCGCCGTAGATGTGGAAATGGCCCACATGCGTGAACCATGGACGCGGACGCGCCGGCGGGCAGACACAGATGCAGAAGCGATAACACCAGAGCCGGCAGAGCCAGAAGCAGAGCTGATGGCAGAACCGTGCCAGCCCGAGTTCCTTGACCGTGGAGGCAAAGCCCTCCATGTCTTCTTCGCCCAGTTGGGTGAGCAGTTGTCGAACCGCCTCCGGCTGCTCGGACAGCTTGGCCACCGCGCGCGCGAAGTCGATGATCTCGGGGATCTCCTCCTCGATCGGCTCCGGCGGGAAAACCCGGCAAACGGTGATGCAGACGCGGACACAGCGCCAGACGCAGATCCAGAGACAGATCCATCTGCAGGCGCCCTGCAGCCCGGCCCGCTCGATCGCGACGCGGACAGCGTCGCAGTCGCGCGCCAGCACGGCTTTCTCGACCTCGGCCAGGGCACGCGGCGAATTCAGCAAGCGGCCGACGGCCGCGGCCGCCTCCTGCAGGACCGGAACCAGGTGGACGCAGCCGATGAGGTAGAGCGGCCTGTCCGGGCGACACAGCAGTTCACAGACGAGGTCGGCGCGGATCCGGCAGATCCAGGCGCAGATGTAATGGCAGTAGGGCGTCAGTTCGAGCTTTTCGAGGATTGCGCGGAAGGCCGCCTCGTCCCGCTCTATCACCGCGCCGGCGAGCCGGTCCAGAAGGCCCTGGTTGGCGGCGATCTTCTGCAATACCTCGCCGAAACGGCGCAGGTCGAGCGGCCTTTGCTCCTGAGGCGGCGGGCCGCAAAGCTCCATGCACACCAGCGTGCAGTGCTTGGATGCCAGCCAACGGCAGATCAGCGCACATCGGTCGGTCAGATCGAACCGCTCGAGGATCGAATTGAAGGTTGCGTGGTCCTGCGCCCGGTAGGACTGGACAAGCAGGTTGACCAGCGTTTCGTCCTTGGCGAGAGGGCCAAGAGCCTGCGCGGTCGTTACGACGTCATCAATCAAGTCATCCAAAAAGTTCTGAGCCATGAAAATTCCTTCCAACAAAGCGGGGATTCGGAAATTCGTCCCCTTGTTAACCATACATGAGAAACGCTCGATTCGCACTGTGGTTGTGCTCCGGGCTTCGCCACGCCCTGCGGTATGCGGCCGCAGCGGTACCGGTCCATTGGGCAGGTTCGGGGGCAGGTTCGGGCGCAGCATCCGGGGCAGGTGACGGGCCAGCAAGTCCGCCCGTCCTGACGCCAGCGTTGTCAGAGTCGTCTGCTGGTTGTAGCCTGTCGTTCAAGTTGAACGCGTGGGGGCGCCATGGTCGACGTACTGGAGATCGGTACCGAGGCAGCCTACCAACAGGCCAGAAAGAGCCTGTCGGAGGGCGGCATTCCCATCGGCGCCGCGCTGATGATCGGGAATTCGGTGATCTCCGTCGGACACAACCGCCGGGTCCAGAACCGCAGCAACATCCTGCATGGAGAGACCGACTGCATCGAGCGGGCGGGGCATTCGTTCGACCTGTCGAAATCCACGCTCTTCACCACGCTCAGCCCCTGCCGGATGTGCAGCGGCGCCATCCTGCTCTACCGGATCCCGCGGGTCGTGGTGCTCGACAGCGAAAACGTGGCGGATTTCGTGTCGGGCGCCGATGATCTCGTGGCCGCTGGGGTGGAGGTGATCCAGCGTCCCGATCCCCGGTTGATCGAATTGAACCACAACTTCCAGACAGACCCGGAGACACGCAAGATCTGGCTTGGCGACATCGGCGACTGACGCGCGCGCGTCATCTCCCGGCACGTGCGGCCAGCAAGGAATTTTGAAATGCCGCAGAATTACAGCAACCTGGGGTTCTTCAGCTACACGCATGGGGCCGGTGCGGACCAGTGGTATTCCAACTCGAAACAGAGGATTGAACAGTATTTCCAGAATTTCCTCGGCGCCAAGAACCGCCGGATCTTCTTCGACCGGCACAGCATCCAGCCGGGCACGGACTGGAAGATCGAACTGCGCGACGGATTGGACCGCGCACCGCTGCTGATCGCGTTCCTCTCGCCGGCCTATTTCAACTCGCCCTATTGCGTGGCCGAGCTGAAGACCTTCATGGCGCGCGAGGATCACCTGGACCTTCGGCGCGGCAGCCTGATCCACGCCGCCAAGGTCTATGACCAGTCCTTCTTTCCGGCCTGGGCGCAACGGATCCAGTCCGCGCCGCTCGACGATTTCTTCCTGCTCGACGACT
>CBDUPF010000059.1:0-15907 GCA_965369035.1 uncultured Aliishimia sp. | reverse complement strand
CTTCCTCTACATCAGGTGCGGTGTTTCCTACCGCGATCTGGAAGAGATACCGGCGGAGCGCGGGGTGCATGTTGACCACGCAACACTGAACCTGTGCGTCACCAAAAACGTGTAGGAATCGGCAGCGCGGACGAGAAATCCCGAACAGCGCCGTCGTGGCGCCTGGATGAAGCCTGCGGTCGCTCAGCTTAAGGAAGTCGGCGCACCACGGAAGGTCAGGATCCACTACATCTGCTGGATCTGGACTTCAGATCCAGACAGATCCATCGTCGATCCGGTCCACCAGATGCCGGGGCGGAACACCTTGGGAAAAAATCCTGCCGGACACACGACTTACTCCTCCGGCGGGATCACGCCTTTGCGGAAGATGAAGCAGCCGTAGAATCGACGCTCGCCGGTCTGGATCACTGCATAGGCCTCGCGCGCGCGGTCGTAGAACTCAAACCGTTCGATCCCGATCATCGGGCGCGGACGTCCCTCTGCGGTGTCGATCACGTCCTGGACTTCGGCTTGAACCGGTGGCACCTCGTCCTTGGCATCGACCATTTCCATTCGACCGGCGAAATCGTCGACGAAGGTATCGAGTGGCATCACGCTCAACACTGCCTCCGCAGCCTCGGCCGCCGTCAGATTGTCCATACGAAGAAGCTCCCCCAGAACGGTCGACCGCGCGACCTGATCGGACGGGAAATTCATGTCCGCGATCACCAGCGCGTCGCCGTGCCCCATGGCCCGGAGTGCGAAAAGCACCTCGGCGTTCAACCTGCTATCGATTCCCTTGAGCATCCTTGGTCCCTCCCTTCAGCCGATCCGAGCTCCGCTTTCTGGGTCGAAGAAATGTACGGCATCGCTTTGCGGTTTCAGGTGAATCTTCTGGCCGGGCTTCAGCTGGCGACGGTCGCGAACCACGGCCGTCAGCTCCGATGCATCTGCGCGCAGAATGACATGCGTTTCCGATCCGGTCTGTTCTACGACGGCGACTTCCGCGGGAAGTCCATCATCGGCCAGCATGAGGTATTCGGGCCGGACGCCAAGCCAGACGGCGCGCCCGTCCTCTGTTCCGCTATTGCCCACGACAGGAAAGCGCGCAGACCCGACGCTGGCCCACACGCCGCCGTCCCCATGAGACAGCGTCGCGTTGATCAGGTTCATCGACGGAGAACCGATGAACTCGGCGACGAATGCGTTGGCGGGCTTGTCGTAGATCTCCAACGGAGACCCGATCTGCGCCACGTGTCCATCGCGCAGGACGACGATCTTGTCTGCCATCGTCATCGCCTCGATCTGATCGTGGGTGACGTACACCGTCGTCGTCGACAACCTTTGATGCAGTTCCCGGATTTCGGCGCGCATCTGAACCCGCAGTTTCGCATCGAGGTTGGACAGGGGTTCATCGAACAGGAACACCTGTGGATCGCGCACAATCGCACGCCCCATGGCCACGCGCTGCCGCTGGCCACCGGAGAGCGCACGGGGGTATCGACCGAGATAGGGCGTCAGGCCAAGGACATCCGCGGCACGCTTCACACGCTCCTGCACTTCGGCCTTGGGCATCCGACGCATCCGGAGCGCGAAGGCCATGTTGGCAGCCACGGTCTTGTGTGGATAGAGGGCGTAGTTCTGGAACACCATCGCGATGTCACGTTCGGCGGGCGGCAGGTTGTTGACCAGGCGCTCGCCGATTCGTATCTCGCCCGAGGTGATGCTCTCGAGCCCCGCAATCATTCGCAGAAGCGTCGACTTTCCGCAGCCCGAGGGACCAACCAGAATAACGAATTCGCCGTCCGCAATGTCGATATCCAGCCCGTGGATCACTTCGACATTCCCGTAGGACTTCCTCAGCGATCTGATCGCCACGTTCGCCATCTTACCCTCCCCGTACCGTCGCGACGCTAGCGGAGCGACGCGGTCCTGTCCACGCCGGGAAGGCTACCAGCCCAAGATCGTTGACAGAATGAGGTTTCGACTGAAACACTGATTGAGCCGGGGAGCGCTGCGTGGGGGCACAGAGGCAAAGCCCAATCCCGCTTTTGCTGCGTTCCGCCGATGGTTCGAGACGACATTGCGTCGTCTTCTAGGGAGGAGAAATTTAAGTGAAAGTTGAACACTACAATGCGTTGATGGCACGCCACAAGATGAGCCGTCGCAAGTTGTTGAAGGGTGCCGCAAGCGTCGGTGCCATGGCGGCCGCCAGCGGTACGATCCCGGTGGCGGCAATGGCTGCAAGCCACTCCAACCTGCGCGCCGAGCTTCTTTCCATTCCGGGTGTCGGCCAGGGCTCGCCCACGGACGCCGATTGGCAGAAGGTCGGCGAGCTGACCCTCGGGCCGACGAAAGAACGTGTGCAGGAAGGGGAGTTCGAGGGGGTGGAGCTGACCTTCATGGGGCTCAACAACCAGAACCTTCACAACTTCCTGTTCCGCGGATTTCTCAAGCCGTGGGAGGCTTACACGGGCGCGAAAATCAACTGGATCGACCTCGCGCAGGCCGACTACAACCCGCGTCTGCAGCAGGCTATTGCCACGGGTACCGTCGATTTCGACATCATCGAGATGGGCGCGCCGTTCGAGGGGGACACCGCTGGCAAGGGCTTGCTCGACGAGATGCCCGATTGGGTCAAGGAGCAGATCGAAGCCGACGATCTCGTGGAATACTTGAAAGAGCCGGTTGGCACGTGGGACGGCAAGACATACCGGATCACGATTGACGGCGACTGCCACACCTTCGCCTACCGGACCGACTACTTCGGCGAGGGCGGCATCGGTGGCACGGAGGTGCCCCGCACCTGGCAGCAGATCAATCAGGTGACGAAGGACCTGGTCGGCAAGGAAGACCCGCTGACCGGCCTGCCTGCGCACGGCTATCTCGACCCGCTCAAGGGATGGGGCGGTTTCGGAATGTACTTCATTCTCAACCGCGCCGCGGCCTACGCCAAGCACCCGGACGACCCCGCCTGGCTGTTCGATCCGGACACCATGAAACCACGCGTCAACAACCCGGGCTTCGTACAGGCAATTCAGGATGTGCTCGACCTGATCGAGGCCGACGCCTATCCCACCGACCAGATCAACGCCGACCCGGGCACGACGGCGTTCCAGCAGTTCCTGGCGGGAACCGGCTCGATGCTGATGTGGTGGGGCGACGTGGGATCGTCCGCGCGGACATCCGACACCTCGGTCGTCGGCGATGTGGTCGGCTTCGACATCAACCCGGCCTCGGAGCGGCGCTACAACGCGGCAGCCGGCGCCTGGGAAGAGGAGATGAACGAAGCTCCGCAGATGGCCTATATCGGCTGGGGCATCTACGTCACCAACCGCGTCTCGGGCGACGAGAAAAAGCGCAAGGCGGCGTGGTCCGCGGCAGCGCATCTGGGTGGCAAGGACCTGTCGCTGTGGACATCGGCCTATCCGTCGGGTTTCCAGCCCTATCGCAACTCGCACTTCCAGTTCGAAGAGTGGGAGGCCGCCGGGTATGACCGCGCGTATGTCGAGGACTATCTCGGTTCGAACGCGGACAGCTACAACCACCCGAACGCAGCCATCGAGCCGCGCATCCCGGGCATCTTCCAGTACTACTCGGTTGCCGAAGATGAACTGGCCAAGGGCTTTGCCGGTCAATACGGCTCGGCTCAGGAAACCGCGGACGCAATTGCGGCGGCTTGGGAAGAGATCACCGACCAGATCGGTCGCGAGAGCCAGATCGCGCTTTACAAGGCGTCGCTGGGTCTGTGAAGCGGATGGCCGCGCGTGCAAGCTCGCGCGCGGCCAATCCAACCGCAAGGCGCGATTGAGCCGGCGCCGCATCGGCGACCGCGCTTTTTTCTTGAGCCGCAATGGGTGACGGGACACACTCCACGCATGAGTGAGGGCGAGTATCTCCATGTTGTCACGCGTGACGACATCTCGGACGGACGCCGGCGGTTCGGGCGGCTGATCGTATGGGCAACTGCGGGTCTGACGATCCTCGTCGCCGTGCTGCAAACCCTGGATCAGAGCGGGACCATCGACCTCGGGCTCGAGAATTGGCGTCCGACGCTATACGCGTATTGCACCTGGATCGTCGCGTTCTGCTGGGCGCAGGTGCTGGTGCATGGAGAACAGGGCAAGCGGCGGCTCTTTGTCGTACCGGCGGCGATCTTCGTCGTCTCCATGGTGGTTTTCCCGCTGATCTTCGCGCTCGGCATCGCGTTTTCCGACTGGAACCTGTCCAGCCCGAACGGGCGTCAGTTCAACGGTCTGGACAATGTGCGCCAGATGTGGGGCGATCCGTTCTATTGGAACGCGCTGACGAACATGGTGTGGTATTGCCTCGCCATCATCGTGGAATACGCGATCGCCTTTGGCCTCGCGCTCATGCTCAACGCACAGATCAGGGGACGCAAGTTCTTCCGCGTCGCGTTCCTGCTGCCGCTGATGCTCAGCCCCGTCGCGGTGAGCTGGATGATCGGCAAGTCGATGCTGGAGATCCGCTTCGGTCCGGTTTCCCGCCTTTTTCGCGATCTCGGCTGGGAGAGCCCGAGCTTTTTCGGCTCGCCCGAGATGGCGCGCTTCTGGATCATGGCGATGGATGCCTGGACGTTCATCCCGTTCATGATGATCATGATCCTGGCCGGGCTTCAGGCCATTCCGCGAGAACTGAGCGAGGCGGCCGAAGTCGATGGGGCCTCGCCCTGGCGACGGTTCTGGGAGATCACGTTCCCGCTGATGCTGCCGGTCTCGATCACGGCAATCCTGATCCGCATCATCTTCAAGCTCAAACTCGCCGACATCATCATCAATGTCACGTCGGGCGGTCCGGGCGGCGCTACCGACAGTGTCACGTCTTTCATCTTCCGCGAATACCGCGATCGCTCCAACGTGGGCTACGGCACGCTTCTGGCCATCGTCTATCTTGTCATTATCGTGATCGCGATGACCATCGTCATGAAGCTCGCTGACCGCTGGATGAGGCCGAGATATTGACGCAAGCGACCGATCCCAAGACGCAGATCTTCCGCGACAGCGAGTCGGACACGGGCTTTCGTGCAGGCTGGTGGACCAGCCGCGTGCTGATCTACGGCATCCTGATCCTGTGGGCATTCATCTGCCTGTTCCCGATCTACTGGACCATCACAACCAGCTTCAAGGCGGCACCCGACGTCATGCGGGGGCACATGGTGCCATGGGTCGACTACACCCCGAAATGGCTGGGGTTTCGCTCGCTGGGCCTGTCGCCGGAAACCATCGGCAGCGAGTCGACCGTTCGCGAGGAATTCCTCAAACGGTTCTGGAATTCCACGATTGTCGCGGTCTGTTCGTCACTCCTCGCGCTGATCCTGGGCAGCATGGCCGCCTACGGCCTCAGCCGGTTCAGCTATCGGTTCGGCTTCATGAGGAACGGCGATATCCTGTTCTTCTTCCTGAGCCAGCTGATCCTGCCGCCCGTGGTCCTCGCCCTGCCATTTCTCGTACTCTACAAGGAGCTCGCGCTTCTCGACACGCGGATCGGGCTGATCCTTTTGTATACGCTGACGGTGCTGCCCATCGTCATCTGGATCATGCGTGACCAGTTCGGCTCGATCCCCGCAGAGCTGGAGGAAGCAGCCCTTGTTGACGGGCTGTCGGTGTGGGGTGCATTCCTGACGATCGTCGTGCCCATCGCGCTGCCTGGGATGGTTGCAGCCTTCATCCTGAGCCTCGTCCTGACATGGAACGAATATTTCTTTGCCGCCCTGCTGACGTCGACCCATGCGAACACACTACCGGTGATGGTGGCCAGTCAGACCGGATCGCAGGGGATCTCGTGGTGGTCAATGGCGGCGTTGTCCTTCATGGCGATCCTGCCGCTGATCGTGATCGGCGTGTTCCTTGAACGGTTCATCATCAAGGGCATGGCGGCAGGTGCGGTGAAGTAACCTATTCCAGGTTCGTGTGATGGGCCCGCATTGTCATGGCATCCATGCCCAGCCGTGCCGACAAGTCTGCGACCATCGCCTCGAAGAGCAGAAACGTCGCGCGCTCGCAGGCCGAGCCCATTGGGAGAATGGACACGCGAATCTCAGCCGAGCGCATGGGCAATGTCCCTCGTCTGCTCGTAGAGTTTCAGAAAGAGCGGATATTGCCGCGCGTAAGCCTCGACCTCCTCCGGCATGACTTCACGGATCGGGGGATTCCATTTTGCGATGTCATCCGCCTCCGCAAGACCGACGGCCCGAGCGGCGATGACCGCATCACCATAGGACGCACCGATGGTCTTTTCGCAAACGATCTGCGGCACACGGCAGATGTCGGAGGTCGCCTTCAACCAGACCGCGTTCTGCGTCCCGCCACCGACCGCAAGCACCCGCTTCGGGGCGGCTCCCACGTCCCGGAACGTGTCGACAACGTGGGCGGTGCCCATGGCGACACCTTCCAGCACGGCGCGGTAAATGTCTCCTCGGCCGTGGGTGAGGTTCAACCCGAAGAGCGCGCCCTTGGCAAGCGGGTCGTGGATCGGTGTGCGTTCGCCGGAGAAGTAAGGCAGAAACAGCAGACCGTTGGCACCCGGCGGCGTCGCTTCTGCCTCGGCGGCGAGCGTCGCGAAAGCTTCGTCCTTCGGCAACTCTCGCGCGAAGCGATCGCGGAACCAGTGGGTCAGGGTGCCCGAGGTGGCAGCCCCGGCCATCGACGCATGACTGCCCGGCGTCAGCCAGGGGGCGTACCAGAGCCTTGGGTCGCGGACCCGCTCGGCAGTGATCTGGATGATGAAGATCGTCGACCCCAACATCAGCATCATGTCCCCGGCATCCTGCGTGCCGACACTGACCGCTTCGGCGGCCGCGTCGATTGTGCCGGTGGTGACAGGTGTTCCCTCGGCCAGACCCGTCGCGGCCGCTGCCGCCGCGGTGACATGGCCCGCGATCTCCGTCGACCAGTGCAGTCGGGGCAGGAACGAGAGCGGGATGACATCGTCGATCAGTTCGTCGGTCCAGTCGCAGCGATTGACGTCATAAAGCGGCGAGAAATTGGCCGCGGTATAATGGTCGATCACGTATCGGGCCGTCAGCCTGTGGACAAGAAATGAGGTCGACGTCAGGATTTTGGCCGTCTTCTCGAAAATGTCCGGGCGGTTGCGCTTGAGCCAGAGGATCTTCGGACCAACCGACTGGGATGTGAGTGCGTTGCCGCAGCGGTCGAGTATCTTGTCCGCCCCGATCCGTGTATCGAGCTCTGCGATCTCTGCGCTTGCCCGCGTGTCGACACCATAAAGCACACCATTCATCAGGGGCGCGCCGCTCGCGTCGACCGGCAACATGCAGGGACCGATCGCGCTGACCGCAACGCCGGCTATCTCCGTGGGGGCGATGTCCGAAGCGTCCAGAAGTCTGCGGGTGATGTGAACGAAACCGCCCCACCAGTCGTCCTCGGGGCGATGCTCTGCCCAACCGGGCTGCGGCACGATCATCTCGTGCGCACGCTGCGCCTCGGCAACGATCCGGCCCGTCCGGTCAACGATGACGCCTTTCGACGAATACGTCCCTATGTCGACGCCGAGCGTGTAATTCACCGCCCGGATCCATCGCGGCTGAGGTCGAAATCCGGTCCGATACGCGCGAGCGCGGCGTGCAAAAGGGCGCTGAGCGCATCGAGGTCCCGAACATCCACCACCTCGCGAGAGGCGTGCGAATACCGCAGCGGGAAGCCGATGTCGATCGAGGCTATGCCGCCGCCAACCAACTGCACGTAGGACAGGTCGGTCAGAACGCCGGTCTGTGCGCTGCGCTGCAGCGGGATGTTTTCAGCCTCGGCCGTTTCTTCGAAAAGCCTGACCATGGCGGGGTGCGGTATGACGCCGTTCAGGGTGCCGCGGCCATGGAAAGAATAAAGTGACATGCCAGGACCGCCGCCGAGGACCATCTCGCCCAGGGCGCCCATATCCGGGGTGTCCGTGGCGAGCATCAGGTCGATCTGGATCGCCATGTCGGGCTTCAGCCTCTCGGCAAGCGGCAGGGCGCCGCGCAAGTTGAATTCCTCTTGAGTGGTGAAGGCGAGGTGTACCGTCGGCCCCTCCTCGCGCGCGGCCAATGCGCGGGCCACGTCCAGAAGAACCGCACATCCGGCCCGGTCATCGAGTGCCGGCGCCGCGATCCGGTTGGCCCCCATCGCGAAGCTGCCGGGGGCATAGACCACGGGCGATCCGATCCGAACGCCTGCACGCTCTGCCTCGGCTGCGCTCTCGAAGCCGCAATCGACATAGAGATCGCCAACGCGGACGACGGTGTATTTTTCCTCGGGCGTCGTGGCGTGATGGCTCTTGTTCGCGATGATGCCGGGTATGTCGCCGCCAGAGGCGCAGATCACGACCTCCTGGCTGGCAAGCGCGCGTTCCGGCACACCGCCGAGCCGCGTCAGGCGAAGATAACCGTCGGCTTCGATCTTGCGTACGACGAAGCCAAGCTGGTCCATGTGGGTGAACAACATGACCGACGGGCCTGTGCCGTGGAAGGTCGTCCAGAGATTTCCAAGGCGATCCGTGTCATGGACGCAACCCAGTGTTTGGAGTTCGTCTGCAATCACACCGCGGACTCTGTCCTCGTGGCCGGAGAGACCGGGGACGGCGAGCAGTCTTTCCAGAAGCGCCCTCATCGCGCGGCCCTTGCGCGATCCATGAAGTCCTTTGCGCGTTCTGGGTCCACCGCGTTCCACGTGTTGCCGTCGACCTTCAGCGAAGACCCGACAACACAGCCATCGGCAAGTGCCAGCACCTCTGCGACCGTGTCGTGCTTCACGCCCGTGTTGGCAAGAACCGGGGTGTCGGGCAGCGCGGCCTTGACCTCCTCCAGGTCCTCCATCCGGGCCGCTTCTCCGGTGATGGCACCGGACACAAGCACGGCATCGGGGATCGACGAAAAGACGGCGCTGCGCGCGCGATCAGCCAGCGAGCGACGGTCGAGGCTGTCAGCGAATTCAGCACAGACGTTGTAGAGCATCAGGCAATCGCTCCGGCGCAACCGGTCGCGGTAACGCATTGCAGCACCCGCATCCGGTGTCCACGGCCCCATATCCGACGCATAGGTGCCCGTGAAAATCTCGCGACAGAACGCGGCGCCGGTCGCGGCAGCCAGCGCGATTGTCGACATGGGGTCCCAAAGCACGTTGACACCGAACGGGACCGTGATGTCGTCGCGCAGCCGTCCGATCACGAAGGCCATCGTGGCCAGCGATGCCTTGTCGACATCGAATTCGTAGGGTCTGTCGTTCTCGTTGCCGAACATGATCGCGTCGACGCCGGCCGCCTGAAGCGCTTCAAGATCGGCGCGGGCACCGTCGAGAATCCCGTCGACCCCAGCGTCGGCATCGTAGAGCGGTGTGCCCGGCAACGCGCCAAGATGGACCATTGCAATAACCGGCTTCTTCGTCCCGAACACGTTTTCAAACGTTGCCATCACCCGGCCTCCCCACCGCCTGTGTCGCAGGGATCGTAGAGGGGAAATTCTTGTCTCCCAAGACGAAATTACCCTAGGCTCGATGCGAATGGGAGGCAGCGATGACACCAAGAACACGCGTATGGGACCGGCACGCAACGGGCGGTCTGACCTTCACGGAGCTTGGGCTCGGCACGGCGCCACTTGGCAATCTCTATCGCGCGATCAGCGAGGACGAGGCCGATGCGGTGTTCGATGCGGCTTGGGAGGCAGGTGTTCGCTATTTCGACACCGCGCCGCTTTACGGGCTGGGCCTCGCGGAAACCAGGTTGAACCGGTTTCTGAGAGGCAAGCCACGGGACGAATACGTCCTGTCGACCAAGATTGGCCGTTTGCTCAAGGCCGCGACAGAGGACACGCGCGACGGGCACGGGAAATGGTTCGACGTTCCGGCGAGAAACGAGGTCTACGACTACGGATACGACGCGACGCTGCGTTCGGTTGAATTCTCGCTGGAACGGCTCGGGACCGATCGGATTGATATTCTCTACGCGCATGATCTCGATGTCTTCAACCACGCAAACCAGGCCGTACTGGATACGAAACTCGCCGAGTTCATGGAGGGAGGCTACAAGGCCCTGCTGCGGCTGCGCGAGGAGGGGGCGATTGCCGCCTTCGGCGCGGGCGTCAACGAATGGCAGCCTTGCCAGTGGTTGGCCGAGCGTGGCGATTTCGATATCTTCCTTCTGGCCGGGCGCTACACCCTCCTGGAGCAGGAACCGCTGGAGAGCTTTCTGCCGCTTTGCATGGAGCGGGGCATCGGCCTGGTCATAGGCGGGCCTTACAACTCCGGAATTCTGGCCACCGGCGCGCGCGCGGGTGCGTTCTACAACTACGACCCCGCACCGCAACCGGTGATGGACCGGGTCAAGAGGATCGAAACCGTTTGCGAGCGTCATGGCGTTCGGCTGGTCGACGCGGCGTTTCAGTTTCCGCTGCGCCACCCCGCTGTGCTCTCGGTCATTCCGGGCGGACAGGGCTTGAGCGAAATGCGATCGAATGTGTCGGCGTCGGAAGCGAAAATCCCGGATGCCTTATGGTCTGACCTGAAGGCCGAGGGCCTGCTGCGCGAGGATGCACCGTGAAGATCGACGCACATCAGCACTATTGGCAGCCAGCCCGGGGCGACTACGGTTGGATGCCCAAGGATGACCCGACGCTGTCGCGGCCCTATTTTCCCGCTGACCTTTCCGCGACGCTGAGCAGCGCGGGCATCGAGCGCACCGTCCTTGTGCAGGCCGCGGCGACGGTGGAGGAAACCGAATACATGCTTGGCTTGGCCGATGCGACAGAGTCCATCGGCGCGGTCGTTGGCTGGGTCGATTTCGAGGCGGCGGACGTGGCCAGGACACTCGCGCGGCTGGCAAAACACCCGACCTTTTCCGGCGTCCGTCCCATGATTCAGGATATTCCGGACGACGATTGGATGCTTCGCGATGATGTGCAGTCCGGCTTTCGCGCGGTGAACGAGCTGGACGTGACCTTCGACGCGCTTGGCTTCCCGCGCCATCTCGAGAATTTCTTGACGATCCTCACCCGATATCCGGACATGCGTGTCGTGATCGATCATTGCATGAAGCCCGACATCGCCAATCATACTCGCGATAGCTTCAAGCACTGGTCGGATGGCATGGCCGCGATCGCTCGGCAGACCGGCGCGTATTGCAAGCTGTCAGGTTTGATAACGGAAGCTGCAGCGAACTGGACCGTGGAGGACCTCAGACCCTACGCCCACCACGTGCTCGATGTTTTCGGGCCGGAACGGGTGATGTGGGGATCGGATTGGCCGGTGTGCCGTCTTCGCGGGGAATATGAACGCTGGCTCGCCGCAGCACACGCTCTGACGGATCATCTGGATGCAGCCGCGAAAACGCGTGTTTTCGGAGGATCCGCGGCAGAATTTTACCGTATTTCAGTTAGGTGAAGCGACCGATCACTGTGCCTTGTCTGCGTTTGACATGAACCGCCGCACGTCTTCTGCGGTTATCGTCGCGCGCGCGCCGACTTCCTTGGACACGGCCAGGGCCGCCGCCGCGTTTCCGAACCGTGCTGCGCCCACGAGCGGAGTCCCGCGTGCCAACTCCGCCGCGAGCGCTCCGCAGAACATGTCGCCAGCGCCGTGGGAAGACACCGCGTCGACCCGATGGGCAGGCAGCCGTGTCACACCTTGGGCATCGGCACAGGCCAGACCCGCGGCACCTACTGTGACCACCGCCGCTCTCGGCCCCATGGCGCAAAGCTGTCGCACTGCCGTCTCCGGCTCGAGCGTCTCGCTGTTGGCGCCCGTCATCGCTGCGGCCTCGACACGGTTGGCGATCAGGACATCAACCCGTGCGAGCAACTCCTGTGGTACCTCGCGGACCGGGGCGGCGTTCAGGAGGATCCGCGTGTCGTCCTCTGCGCGTTTAGCGAGCGCCACGTTCACAGCCGCCGGAACCTCGTTTTGCAAAAGTATGACCTTCAGGCCGTTGGGCAGCCGAATGTCGCCCGCCTCCAGTGTCGTGTTCGCCGCCGAGACGACCACGGCACCGTAGTCCCCGGCCGCATCAACGATCGCGACGCTCATTCCCGAGGCGTTTTCGCAGTCCAGCACCTGGGCGTGATCCACGCCTGCAGCGGCGAGCGCCTGACGAAGCTGTGCGCCAAAGGCATCACGACCGATGCGCCCTGCCATCGCAACCGACGCACCCATCCGGGCTGCGGCCACCGCCTGGTTTCCGCCCTTTCCGCCGAAGCGATAATTCACCGATCGGCCCATGAGCGTCTCGTCGAGCCGAGGCAGTCTGGGCGCGTCGACCACGATGTCCCAATGGAGCGATCCTGCGACGAAAACGTCGATCACTTTTCGATCCCGTAGAGCTCTGCTGCGAGAATGCGTTGGCTATCCGTTGCATCCTGCCGCGCGATGGCATCCGCGAGCGCCGTGTTGTCCTTGAGCCGCGCGGCAACCTCGCGAAGATGATCGACCAACGCCACATTCGTCTGCGCCTCTTTCATCGGGTCGAGTCCGGAGTGGTCAGGGAAGGTGTCGAAATAGATCACGCCATCGTAGCCGAGACGGTCGAGTTCGACGAAAAGCTCCACAGTGGCCGCGGCGTGGACAGTGCCTGCCATAAGACCGTCGTCGCGCTTGCCGTATCCGTCATTGAGGTGGACGCCCAGCAATCTGGAGTGCCGCCCGATCAAATGCGCCGTATGCGCTGGCATCTCGTCCGCATAAAGCACATGCGCGAAATCCAGCGTCACGCCAAGGTTCGGCCGATCGACTTCGCGGACCGCAAGCAGCGTCGTCCCGACATCGGGCATGAGCGCATAAGCACGCGGTTCGTTGGGTTTGTACTCGATGGCGATATCGACTTCAGGGTCGTGGTCGGCCACCTCGGCGATGGCCGCAACGGTGTCGTCCCACATCCGCCGGTAGTCGCCCTGGAACGCGTAATCGAAACCGTCCTGCCCCATCCAGAGCGTCATCAAGCGGCCGCCCATTTCGCGACCCGCGTCTATCCCGCGTTTGGTTTCGTCGATGGCGGCGCGGCGCACGTCGGGGTCCGGATTGGTGAAGGCGCCGATCGCGTACCCGGGGTTGGTATAGTACCGCATTGCGAGACCGTTGAGGCGCAGCCCGGCATCCTCCAGCATGGCGGAGAGGTCGCCAGTCGTCTGGCCTTCGAAATGGTCGGGGTAGTTCAGGTCGGCCGCATCCAGGACACCTGAGCGGCCCGCTGCGGCGATCATTCCGCGAATGGACCCCTTTTCATTGGCCGGAATGGCGCGTTTGAAGGCGTTGAGCCGGGCGGCATACCGAGGGCGGCTGGAAACTGTCGACATCCGAACTCCTTGTTCTCCTGCGTACCAGCGATCCGCAGTGCCGCCTGAATAGCAAGAGCAAAATGTCGGAGACCGGCCCGGGCGTGTACGAGAGACATGCGCAGAAGTTGGTGACGCGTGATCAGGCGGCTGTTTGAAGTTGCCGGCGCCGAGATACGCCATGGGCTTTGATGATGTGACCGCCCGCCGATGGCATTACCGTGCCAAGGTCGGTCATCAACGGACCGCAAAGGAGGGCGATCATGTCGAAAATTACCACGATCGGGCTCGATCTGGCGAAGGATGTATTCCTGGTTCATGGAACCGACGGCGTAGGCATCGGCCCCCCTCAAAGCGTCTTCAGATATTCGACGAGCGCGCGTTTCTCCGCTTCGGGCAAGTCGGTGCCGTAGGTGTGCCCGCCGTTTCCTTCGCCCCGCAGCGATGTGTCCATCAGAAACAGCCGTTGTTCGGGGCAGTCGTCATCGGGCGGGGTCGCGCGGAATCCCACGCCTGCCGGGTCGTAGATGTCGCAGCCCCGCCAGAAGGCCGCAGGCCGGTCGGCCGGTGGCTTCAGGAGATCGGTCAGCGTGGGGACGGACCCGTTGTGCAGGTAGGGCGCGCGCAGCCAGATACCGTCCAGCGGCTGGCTGGCATAGCCGATATCCTTGACCATGTTCTTGCGCACAACACCGATTTCCTCGGCCCGGGCATTGGTCGCGTCGGCGTGATCCTGCTGCCAGGTGTCGAAGCGTTCGCGGTCGGTGCCGATCTCGTCGATGGGCACGGTCTTGCCGAAGCGCGCGCCGCCGGGCTCGTGACAGTCGGCGCACCCGGCGGCCCAGATCACCTGGCCCTCGGCCGCCAACGCGGCATCGACCGGGAATGGATAAGCGGGTGGTTGCTTGGCGCGGAGGTACTCCCGCGTCTGCTCCATGTACCCCGTCACGTCTTCCGGCGGCGACCCCAGGCCGAGCGCGGAGTCGATATAGACCGCCAGCGGGTCCTGCGTCTCCCCGGCCCAGTTCATCGAGGTGTTTTCGCGCAGGGTCGCGTTCCAGATCGCCGGAAAGTCCGCGTTGTCGACGGTGCCGTCGTCGTCCAGCCCGATCAGGTTGAACTTGGTCAGGTTGAACGGCCCGTCACGGCCCGGACCCCAGGGCGGACGGCCCTCGGCATGCATCCAGGCGAAATCGGCCGCCTGCTCCAGCACCCGTTTCTTGGCAATCGGAATGATCGCAAACCGGTAGATCAGCTTGTCGTCCCAGCCGAGGTCGAAATTACGCGACATCTCGGCCAGCATTCCATCGCCCGACCAGCGCGGGTCGTTGGCGGCGGCCTCCAGGAAGTCGAGGAACGCCATCACGTTGGTCGTGTGCGACGGGCCGGTCGGAACGATCACCGGTTTCGCATCGGGCGAGACGCGATAGCTTGCCGCATGACAGACCGCGCAGGTCTGGGTGATCCGCGGGAACCCCACGGTCTTCTTCGAGAAGCCGACCGGCAGCTCGCGCCCCTCTTCCCACGGCAGGCCGAAGGCGCGGTAGCCGCCCGGACCCGGCATCAGATCGGCGAAGACCCGCGGCAGAACGTGGAACATCGGATAGGGAACGCCCAGCTCCCACTCGGCACCCAGCGAGCCGTACTTGAACCGCTCTTCGGCGTCGTCGGCACAAAGCTCGGCCCGGCGGTCCGGCTCGACATCGCCGCAGACGACCTGGTCGACCTCGTAGAAGAACTTCCAATAGGCATAGAACCCGCCAACGAGGACAACGACCGAGAGCGCGGCGACCCAGCGCATGATTTTCGTCGCCAACCTCGCCTTGCGCCGCTGGAACTCCGTCTTCTCGGTCATCGGACCTCTCCTAGAATGTCTTCAAGTATTCGATCAGTGCCCACTTTTCGTCCGGCGACAGCCCCGTGCCATAAAGATGGCCCTGGTTGCCGTTGCCGGGGCAAAGGCCGGACGTGCAGGTTCCGTTCATCTCCGGCACGCCTGACGGGCACTCCGCCGCGCCGTCCGCATGGGCGACAAAGCAAAACAGGCGGCCGTGCAGGCCTGGGTCGATCTCGTCGGGCCGCGAGACAAAGCCGAGGTTGACCGGATCGTAGACGTCATGGCCGCGCAGGAAGGCTTGCGGACGCCGCGCAGGCTGCGCCAGCAGGTCCCAGAGCGTCGGTACCGCGCCATTGTGCAGATAGGGCGCGCGCAGCCACAGCCCGTCCAGCGGCGCATTGGCGTAGCCGTCGGTCTTGCGGAAGGCCTGGAACCGCTCGCCGCCGAACTCGGCGTAGAGCACGTTCTGGTTCACCGCCAGATCGTGGGTGTAATTGTCCAACCGCGCGCGATCGGTGCGGATGCGGCCGATCTCCGTGACCTTGCCGACCATGGTCCCGGTGAAATCGCGGCCGCTGGCGCCGTGGCAACGCGCGCAGGCATTGGCGTAGATGGCTTTGCCCGCTTCGGCCAGGTCGGGGTCGAAATGGTCGGGGAACATGTCCACGAAACTCGGCGGCTCGGCCGTCTCGATCCACTCCTCCACCCGCGCCAGCGACGCGCGGTCCAGGATCGGCGGCGTCGCACCGGTGCCGAAGGCGGCCGAACGGTTGCGCTCCTCGACCCGCGTGTTGTTCCCGTCCCAGTGCAACTGCCTCCCG
>CBDUPF010000058.1:0-15923 GCA_965369035.1 uncultured Aliishimia sp. | reverse complement strand
CCCCGTCCCGATCATCAGCGGGGAGGTCGCCAGGCCCAACAGGCCCACCGCCTCCGCCCCGCCATGCCGTGCCACCAGTGCCGCCAGCGGCAGCGAGAGCGCCAGCAGCAGGGCCGCGCTGGCCAGCGCCACGAGGACCGAGCGCCCGGTGGCGGCCCAGACCGAGCCAGGCAGGCTGATCAGCCCCGGCGCGCCTTGCCCCAGGATGCTCAGCATGGGCGCCAGCAGGAACAGCGCGCCGAGCGCGATCACCGGCAGGTCCCAGCGCGCCTGGTCCCAGCGCTGGTGCACGCGGTCCAGCCCTTGCGCGGGGTCGTGCCGCGGCAGCATCCGGAAGAGCACCAGACAGGAGCCGAGCGCCACGCCGACCTGGATCAGGGACAGCAGCGCGGCGCGGGCCAGATCGAACTCGAACCGGAACGCCTGGTAGATCGCGAGCTCGATCGTCGTGGCGCGGGGCCCGCCGCCAAGGATCAGCGCCACCGCGAAGGAGGTCAAGCAGATCACGAAGACCAGCCCCGCCGCACCGGGCAGCACCCGCAGCAGCATGGGCCATTCGAGATGCCGAAACAGGTCGCCGCGTCCGAATCGCAGTTGCGCCGCCAGCCGGAAATGCTCCGCCGGCAGATCCTGCCACCCCTGCAGGATCAGGCGCGTCGCCAGTGGCAGGTTGAGAAAGACATGCGCCAGCACCACGCCGTGAAAGCCGTAGATCGACACCGTCTCCAGCCCCAGACCGGCAAGCGCGAGGTTCAGCCATCCCTGCCGCCCGAAGATCGCCAGCAGCCCCATGACCGCGACGACGACCGGCAGCAGGAACGGCGCGCCCAGCAGGGTGATCAGCAGCGCGCGGCCCGGAAAGACGCGCCGCGCCAGCGCCCGGGCCAATGGAACGGCGAGCGTGACCGAGATCAGCGCCGACACCGCCGCCTGGCTCAGGGTGAAGCGGATGGCCGCCCAGTCCGCGGGGCCGAGCCCACGCCCGGCCTCCGCCCGCCACAGAACCGCGCCGAGCGCCGTCAGGATCAGGCCGGCGACCAGTGCCGCCGCCAGAATCCCCGGCGCCCGGTTCAGTTCGAGAGCGCGCCCAGCCACTCGCTCAGCGCCACGTCACGGATGTCGGCAGCCTCGGCGGCCGGCAGGAGCAGGGATTTCCCGGGCGCGATCAGGGTCTCGAACCCCTCCGGCAGTCCGCCCTTGGGCGTCACGGCGGGATACATCCAGTTGGTCGTGGGAATCACCGACTGGAAGTCGTCCGTGACCATGAACTGCAGGAAGGCGTCGGCAAGCTCGGGCTGGTCCGTGGCGGCCAGTTTCGCCGCGACTTCGACCTGCAGGTAGTGGCCCTCGTCGAAAAGCGCCGCGGACTTGCCGGCGTCCTCCTCGGCGATCAGGTGATAGGCCGGCGACGTGGTGTAGCTCAGCACCATGTCGGCTTCCCCGTCGAGGAACAGCCCGTAGGCCTCCGACCAGCCCTTGGTCACGGTCAGCACGTTGTCGGCCAGCCCCTCCCAGATCGCCGGAGCCTCGTCGCCATAAGCGGCCTTGACCCACATCAGCAGGCCCAGACCGGGCGTGGAGGAGCGCGGGTCCTGGATCACGATCTTCAGGTCGCTGGCCCCCAGCGCGCGGAAATCGGTCGGCGCCGCGGCATCGGCATTGTGGACAAAGGCGAAATATCCCCAGTCGTAAGGCACGAACACCGGATCCTCCCACGCGATGGGCAGGTCGTACTCAGCCGTCACGTCATGTTCGGCAAACAGACCCGTTTCCAGCGCCGCAGCCATCAGGTTGGTGTCCAGCCCCAGCACGATATCGGCATCCGACCGCGCCCCTTCGAGCCGCAGACGGGCCAGAAGGGCTGCACCGTCGCCGGCGGCCACGAACCGGACGTCGCAGCCGCAGGTCGCCTCGAACGCGGCTTCGACCTGCGGGCCGGGGCCCCATTCGCTGACGAAACTGTCATAGGTGTAGATGGTCAGGACAGGCGCATCGGCCAGTGCCGAGGTCGCCAGCAGGCTTGCCGCGAGTGTTGCGTATTTCATATCTCTCTCCATGCATGGCGAGAGGTCAGATATGGAACGGGATCCAAACCTTCCCTCCGCCGGTGTTAACCGGGTCAGGTTCTACGGGTTCGCAAGCGCGCATCTCAGCCATGATCGGCACCCCGAGGTACGTCCGTACGTACGCCCCGTCCGCGCGGGCTTCAAGCCGAAATCACTTGAGGCCGGGCCCCCGCTGCCCTAGCAAGACGCGCGACTTCAAGGAGCTGTGGTCCATGAGCCTCAACACGTTCGGACATCTTTTCCGCGTCACCACCTGGGGCGAAAGCCATGGCCCCGCACTTGGTGCGACCGTGGACGGCTGCCCGCCCGGCGTGCCGATTGAGGAGGCGATGATCCAGCACTGGCTGGACCGCCGCAAGCCGGGGCAGAACAAGTACACCACCCAGCGGCGCGAGGCGGACGAGGTGCGCATCCTGTCGGGCGTGTTCGAAGGTCAGACCACCGGCACGCCCGTACAGCTGATGATCGAGAACACCGACCAGCGGTCCAAGGACTACTCCGACATCATGGAGAAATTCCGGCCCGGACACGCCGATATCACCTACTGGCAGAAATACGGAATCCGGGATTATCGCGGCGGCGGGCGCTCTTCGGCGCGGGAAACGGCGGCGCGGGTGGCGGCGGGCGGGCTGGCGCGCGAAGCGATCCGGGCGCTGGCGCCGGAGGTGCGGATCACCGGGTACATGGTGCAGATGGGCGAACATGCCATCGACCGCGACCGCTTCGACCCCGAAGAGATCGAGCGCAACCCGTTCTGGACCCCGGACGCGCAGGCGGCGGAAACCTGGGCAGAGTATCTCGATGGCCTGCGCAAGTCGGGCTCTTCCGTCGGCGCGATCATCGAGGTCGTGGCGCAGGGCGTGCCGCCGGGCTTGGGCGCGCCGGTCTACGGCAAGCTCGACACGGACCTCGCCGCCGCGATGATGTCGATCAACGCGGTCAAGGGCGTGGAGATCGGCGAAGGCATGTCGGCGGCCATGCTTACCGGCGAGGCCAACGCCGACGAGATCTTCATGGGCAATGACGGCAAGCCCGTCTTCAGTTCCAACCACGCGGGTGGCATCCTGGGCGGCATCTCCACCGGGCAGGACATCGTCGTGCGGTTCGCGGTCAAGCCGACCTCCTCCATTCTGAAAACCCGGCGCACGATCACCAAGTCCGGCGAACCCGCGGAAATCGTCACCAAGGGGCGTCACGACCCGTGCGTCGGCATCCGCGCCGTCCCGGTAGGCGAGGCGATGATGGCCTGCGTCATCCTCGACCACATGCTGTTGCACCGGGGGCAGGTGGGAGAAAACCGCGGCCATATCGGGTAGGCACTCCGCCTGAGCATCGTGCGACCAGGGCCGACGAATTGGCCGCTGCCTGCGGACGGTCGCGCCGTCGGATAATCGCTCTGGATATCGGACAGACCTTGTGCCGCTCTTCGGGTCGGAAAACTGAAACAGTTCGGCAGATTTGCTCACTCACTTGTGCACAAGACCGGCTTGCGCGGAGCAGGTGACTCGGGCTCAAATGGACCTGAACAAGGGATTTTCGGAGGGCCTCATGTCCAACCGCCTTCACCGTTCCAGATACCTCTGCCGGATCGGCATGTTGACCCTCGCCATTCTCATGGGGCTGGCCGCCCGGCCCATGACCGACCGTGCCGTCATCGCAGAGTTCCATGTGACTGAACCGGAACACTCCTGTTTGATCTGACAGTGGTCCTCACCTGACCGGGCCCTTGCAGACCGGCGCGTTTTGGAGCAAGGCCTGCGACATGGCGCCGCCTGCAACATCCAACAACATGACCCTGGCCGTTGCGCTGAAGGTGACGGCGATCTTTTTCTTTACCGTGATGGCCGCGATGATCAAGGCGGCAACGCAGGAAGTCCCGCCGGGGCAGGCCGTGTTCTTCCGCTCGCTCTTCGCGATTCCGGTCATCACGCTGTGGATCTGGCAGCGGGGGGAACTGCGCGAGGGGCTGATTCCGCGCAACCTCATGGGTCATGTCTGGCGCGGCCTCTTCGGCACCTCGGCCATGGCGCTGACCTTCGCGGGGCTCGGAATGCTGCCGTTGCCGGAGGTGACTGCCATCGGCTATGCCACGCCGATCTTCACGGTGATGCTGGCCGCCATGCTGTTGGGCGAACGTGTCCGCCTGATCCGGCTTTCCGCGGTGATCATGGGGCTTGCCGGCGTAATGATCGTCATGTGGCCGCGCCTGTCGGTGTCGGACCTCACCAACACGGCGACGCTTGGCGCCTGCCTCGTGCTGGGCGCCTCCATCCTGCGGGCGGTGGTGCAGATCCACATCCGTCAACTGGTCCAGACCGAGCATACCGCGGCCATCGTCTTCTGGTTCTCGGTGACAGCCACGACGCTGTCGCTTTTCACCATTCCGCTGGGCTGGGTCCGGCCGGATGCACAGGCTCTCGCCCTGCTGATCGGTGCAGGGCTGATCGGGGGCGCGGCACAGATTCTCGTGACTTCGTCCTACCGGTTCGCCGCCGCGTCCGTGCTGGCGCCGTTCGATTACATGTCGATGATCTTTGCGGTGGCGATCGGATGGGTCGTCTTTGCCGAACTGCCCACGACGGTGATGCTGGTGGGCTCGGCCCTGGTCATAGCGGGCGGCGCGCTGATCATCTGGCGTGAACGGCAACTGGGTCTCAAGGGTGGCCGTGCCCGGGCCCGCTCCGTGACGGATCCCAAGGCGTAGAGGGCGCGTTGCCGGTTGGGCGCCGGCCAGAAAAGAAAAAGGAGCCCCGAGTATCCGAGGCTCCACTCCCACCGATTACCGCAACATGGATGGTCGCGCCTTCGGGGTCCGGCGTGACCGAGCAAACTTCGTTGTCCGCCAGAGTTATCAGGCGCGCAGTCATTTGCTGCGTTGCAGCATCGATATCCGGCAGCTCGAAAGATTGCAAGCCTTTCAACAGCTGCAGGTTGGCTCCTTTGCTCCCTCGTCGGGGCCTTGACGGACCGCATCCCTCGTGGATCGGGAGGCCGCTGCAGCATTGACCCACGTCAATGCGATTGGGTGCCGCCTGATGTCAGTTGCGCACCAGAGCCTCGTAATCCTCGGCGATCTTGCGGGTCAGGGCGCCGACCTCGAAGGTGTAGTCGCCGATCTGGCCGACCGGGGTCACCTCCGCCGCCGTGCCGGTCAGCCAGCACTGCTCGAAGCCTTCCATCTCGCCGGGCTCGATGTGGCGTTCATGCACCTTGATCTGCCGATCCTTCAGCATCCCGATGACCGTTTGCCGCGTGAGCCCGTTCAGGAAGCAGTCCGGCAGCGGAGTATGCACCTCACCGTCCTTCACGAAGAAGATGTTGGCGCCCGTCGCCTCGGCCACGTAACCGCGGTAGTCCATGAACAGCGCGTCGGCGCAGCCCTTGGCCTCCGCCGCGTGCTTGGAAATGGTGCAGATCATGTAGAGCCCGGCGGCCTTGGCATGAACCGGGATCGTCTCCGGACTCGGCCGCTTCCACTTCGAGATGTCGAGCTTGGCGCCCTTGAATTTCGACTCGCCGTAATAGGCGCCCCATTCCCAGGACGCGATGGCGAGGTGGACCGGGTTGCGCGCCGACGCGACGCCCATGTCCTGGCCCGCGCCGCGCCATGCCACGGCCCGCACATAGGCGTCGGACAGCCCGTTGGCCTTCAGCACGTCCTGTTTCGCCGCTTCGATCTCGTCGACCGTGAACGGGATCTCGAAATCCAGTTGTCCGGCCGAAAAATGCAGCCGTTCGGAATGTGCGCGGCTCAGGAAGATCTTGCCGCCATAGGCGCGTTCGCCCTCGAAGACCGAAGAGGCGTAATGCATCGCATGGGTCAGGATGTGTACATTCGCGGCACGCCAGTCCACCAATTGACCATCCATCCAGATCTTTCCGTCACGATCGTCGTATGCACCTGCCATGGTCATCTCCCCGTTCCGCAGAGCTTTGCAAATATTGCGCTGATAGGTCCGGTGCGGACATTTTCTTGCGCAAAACCTGCGATTCGATACGGGTTCTCTCTTGGAATGTCAACAAGGCTGACATATACTTGCGAAAAAAGAGTAGTGAGGCGATGAGTCAGATGTCAGAAGGACCGCGCGGAGGAACCTATACGGGTGAGAACCTGCTGTTTCTGACGGACGAACAGTTGCGGCAGGGAATCGAGGCGATGTTCTTTGCCTATCGTGGGTTCACCGCCGATCCCGACCGGATCCTGAGCGACATGGACTACGGTCGTGCCCATCATCGGGCGATCCATTTCATCAATCGCGCACCCGGAACTACCGTGAACAACCTGCTGAACATCTTGGGCGTGACGAAACAATCGCTGAACCGGGTGTTGCGCACGTTGATCGCGGACGGGCTGGTGGAAAGCCGGGTGGGGCAGGCGGACAAGCGCGAACGCCACCTCCATCTTACCGACAAGGGCCGCGCGCTGGAGGGTCTTCTGTCCGATGCGCAGCGCGCGCGGATGCGGGCGGCCTACCGCGATGCCGGGCCGGAGGCGGTGATCGGCTTCCGCAAGGTGCTGGAAGCGATGATGGACCCGGAACTGCGCCGTGCCTATGCTCGCCTCAAGGAAAGCGGTGCGTGATGGAACTCGACCCCCATGTCCTGATCGTCGACGACGACGAACGCATTCGGGTGCTTCTGCAGAAGTTCCTGATGCGCAACGGCTTTCTGGTGACGACCGCCCGCGATGCCGGCCATGCGCGCCGTATTCTGAACGGGCTCGATTTCGACATGGTCATCTGCGACGTGATGATGCCGGGCGAGGACGGCGTGAGCCTGACCCGGAGTCTGCGCGAGACCAAGGACACCCCGATCCTGCTGCTGACCGCCAAGGGCGAGACCGCGGACCGGATCAAGGGGCTGGAGGCGGGGGCCGACGACTACCTCGCCAAGCCGTTCGAGCCGAAGGAGCTTCTGTTGCGGATGAACGCCATCCTGCGCCGCGTGCCCGAGATGCCCGCCGCCGTGTCGACGCCCAAGGTGCTGTCGCTGGGTCCGATCCGCTACGATGCGGAGCGGGGCGAGATGTGGCAGGGTGAAGAACCCGTGAGGCTGACCGCGACCGAAAGCCAGCTCATGCGGATCTTCGCGGCGCAACTCGGCGAGGCGATGACCCGTTCGCGACTGGTCGAAGAACTGGGACGCGATCGCGGGCAGGCGCAGGAACGCGCCGTCGACGTGCAGATCACACGGCTCCGCCGCAAGATCGAGGCCGACCCGAAACAGCCGCGCTATTTGCAGACGGTGCGCGGCGAAGGCTACATGCTGACAACGGACTGACCGCCGCGATTCCCGGCCCGGACCGCCGCAGGCGGGACGTCGGGCGCCGGAGTCCGGGCAGTGGAGAAAGACAGATGACAACCGCCCTGATCACACACGAGGATTGCCACGGTCACGTGAACCCTGCCGGTGCGCCGGAACAGGTCGCGCGGCTGCATCACGTGCTGCGCGCGCTGGAGGGGCTGGAGCTGCTCAGGATCGAGGCGCCGCTGGGCACGTCGGACCAGGCCGCCCTGTGCCACGACAGGGACTACATCGCCGCGATCCCCGGGCGCATCCCGAGCAGCGGCGTGGCCTGGCTGGATGGAGACACCTATCTGTCGCCCACCTCGCTCGACGCGATCTACCGGGCCGTCGGGGGCGCGGTGGCGGCGGTCGACATGGTGCTTGACGGTACGGCGCACAATGCCTTTGTCGCGACGCGCCCGCCGGGACATCACGCCGAACCCGCAACGCCGATGGGGTTCTGCATCTTCGGCAACGTGGCGATTGCCGCCAGACATGCGCTGGAAAACCGCGGGCTGTCGCGGGTTGCGGTTCTGGATTTCGACGTCCACCACGGCAACGGCACGCAGGCGCTGCTGCAGGACGATGCGCGCGCGCTCTTCGTCTCCTCGCACCAGATGCCGCTCTGGCCCGGCAGCGGGTACGCCTCGGAGACCGGGCCCCACGACACGGTGATCAACCTGCCGCTCGACCCCGGCAGCGGCGGGCGCGAGATGCGGGAGGTCTGGTCGGACGCGCTGGAGCGGGTGCGCGACCATGCGCCGGAACTGATCCTCGTCTCCGCCGGGTTCGACGCCCATATGGCCGATCCGCTCGCCAACCTGCGCTGGACGGAAGCCGATTTCGCCTGGATCACCGCGGAGATCTGCGCGCTGGCTGCGGAGGTCTGCGCGGGCCGGGTGGTCTCCGTTCTGGAAGGTGGCTATGATCTCGCGGCGCTGGCCGCTTCGGCGCGCGTGCATGTGGACGAATTGATGAAGGCCGCGACATGACCGACACCCCGGTGGGAGAAATGAGCTTCGAACAGGCCATGGCCGAACTCGAGCAGGTTCTGAACCAGCTTGAACGCGGGGACGTGGCGCTGGAGGAATCGATCCGGCTTTATGAACGCGGTGCCGCGCTGAAGGCGCGCTGCGATGCGAAGCTGAAGGAGGCCGAGGAAAAGGTCGCGGTGATCACGGCCGATGCCGAAGGCAACCCGACCGGTCTCAAGCCCATGGAAGGCCAGTAACCCCTTGTTCCACGACCGGCTGACCGGCTGTGCGGACCGGATTCAGGCGCAGTTCGACCAGGTTCTCGGCGCGCTGAGACCGGAGCCCGTGGTGCAGGCGATGGCCCATGCGACGCGCGGCGGAAAGCGCCTGCGCGGGTTCCTCGTGCTGGAAAGCGCACGGCTGCACGGGATCGGACCGGACCGCGCGATCTGGCCGGCCACGGGGATCGAGGCGCTGCACGCCTACAGCCTGGTGCACGACGACCTGCCCTGCATGGACAACGACGACATGCGGCGGGGACAGCCCACGGTGCACCGCAAGTGGGACGAGGCGACCGCTGTGCTGGCGGGCGACGCGCTGCACACGCTGGCCTTCGAACTGGTCGCGCGACCGGAAACCGGCCCTGCGGAAGTGCGGGCGGAGCTGGCGCTGAGCCTCGCGCGGGCGTCGGGCGCCGCGGGCATGGTTCTGGGTCAGGCGCTCGACATCGCCGCGGAATCCGCCCCCGGGCCGCTGACGCTGGACGACATCGAGGCTTTGCAACGGGGCAAGACCGGCGCGCTGATCGAATGGTCGGCCTGTGCCGGCCCGCGCATGGCGCAGGTCGACACAGCACCGATGGCGGGCTATGCCCGGGACCTCGGCCTCGCGTTCCAGATCGCCGATGACGTGCTCGATGTCGAGGGTGATGCCGCCACGCTTGGCAAGGCGACGCGCAAGGACAGCACGGCAGGCAAGGCAACCTTCGTCTCCCTCTTGGGACTGGATGAAGCCAAACGCCGTGCCGAACACCTGGTGGAATCCGCGATCGCACGCCTGGATTCCTACGAAGATGACGCCGAAACGTTGCGCGAGGCCGCCCGGTTCGTTATCTCGCGCGACAGCTAGCCCGAACGGAGTCCGCCGATGACCGATCGTCCCCACACGCCCCTGCTGGATCAGGTGACCCGCCCCGCGGACCTCAAACGCCTGAGCGACGGTCAGTTGAAGCAGCTTGCGCGTGAACTTCGGGACGAGACGATTTCGGCCGTGTCCGAGACCGGTGGCCATCTGGGTGCAGGTCTGGGCGTGGTCGAACTGACCGTCGCGATCCACGCGGTGTTCGACACGCCGCGCGACAAGCTGATCTGGGACGTGTCCCACCAGTGCTACCCGCACAAGATCCTGACCGAACGCCGCGACCGCATCCGCACGCTACGCCAGAAGGACGGGCTGTCGGGCTTCACCAAGCGGTCGGAATCTCCCTATGACCCGTTCGGTGCCGCGCACAGTTCCACCTCGATCTCGGCCGGGCTGGGGTTCGCGGTGGCCCGTGACCTCGGCGGTGTCGTGCCGGAGGGGCTGGGTGACGTGGTGGCGGTGATCGGGGACGGCGCGATGAGCGCAGGCATGGCCTACGAGGCGATGAACAATGCCGGCCACCTGCGCAAGCGGATGGTCGTGATCCTGAACGACAACGAAATGTCGATCGCCCCGCCGGTTGGCGCGATGTCCTCCTACCTCTCGCGGCTCTATACCGAGGACCCGTTCCAGGATTTCAAGGCCGCCGCCAAGGGTGCGGTGAGCCTGCTGCCGGAGCCGTTCCGCGAAGGCGCGAAGCGGGCCAAGGACCTGCTGAAGGGCATGGCCATGGGCGGCACGCTGTTCGAGGAGCTGGGCTTTTCCTACCTCGGACCCATCGACGGCCACGACCTCGACCAGTTGCTCCCCATCCTGCGCACCGTGCGCGCCCGGGCCACCGGGCCGGTCCTGATCCACGCGATCACCAGGAAGGGCAAGGGCTATGCCCCCGCCGAGGAGGCCAGGGACAAGGGCCACGGTGTATCGAAATTCGACGTGATGACCGGCAAGCAGACGAAATCCGCGCCGAACGCGCCTTCCTACACCTCGGTTTTCGCCAAGGCATTGCTGTCCGAGGCCGCGCGGGACGACAAGATCGTCGCGGTCACGGCGGCCATGCCCGATGGCACCGGGCTCAACCTCTTCGCCGAGCGCTATCCGTCGCACTGCTTTGACGTGGGGATCGCCGAACAGCACGGCGTGACCTTCTGCGCCGGGCTCGCCGCGGGCGGGATGAAACCCTTTTGCGCGATCTACTCCACATTTCTGCAACGCGGGTTCGACCAGGTCGTGCACGACGTTGCGATCCAGCGTCTGCCCGTGCGGTTCGCCATTGATCGGGCCGGGCTGGTTGGTGCGGACGGGGCGACCCATGCCGGGGCCTTCGACATCGCCTTTCTCGCCAACCTGCCCGGTTTCACGGTCATGGCGGCGGCGGACGAAGCGGAGCTCATGCACATGGTTGCGACAGCGGCGGCGCATGACGAGGGGCCCATCGCCTTCCGTTATCCGCGGGGCGAAGGCGTCGGGGTGGACCTGCCCGAACATGGCGAGGTGCTGGAGATCGGCAAGGGCCGGATCATCCGGGACGGTGGCCGGGTGGCGATCCTGTCCTTCGGCACGCGGCTGGGCGAAGTCCAGAAGGCGGCTGAATCGCTGGATGCCAGGGGCATCAGCGCGACGATTGCCGACGCCCGCTTTGCCAAGCCGCTGGACCGCGACCTGATCCTCGATCTGGCCCATAATCACGAGGCCCTGATCTCCATCGAGGAAGGCGCCATCGGCGGCTTCGGCAGCCACGTCGCGCAACTTCTGGCGGAGGAGGGCGTCTTCGACACCGGGCTGAAATTCCGCTCCATGGTGCTGCCCGACACCTTCATCGACCAGGCCTCGCCCGCGGACATGTATGCCGTGGCAAAGCTCGATGCCGAGCACATCGAAGCCAAGGTTCTGGAGACGCTCGGAGTGGCGGCAATCGGCAAGGCGCGGGCCTGAGTCCAGGTTTCGCTTTACGCGGGGCCTGTTTTTCTGCCAGATTCCCTTCAAAGGGGAACGCACGGCGATGAATATCCACAGTGCGCCTGTCATGGCCTATCGCTGGACCACCTTCCTGCTGGCGGGTGGCTATTGCCTCTATCAGCTTCTGAGCCAGGATTATTCGAGTCCCGGCGGACCGTTCCGGTTCCTGACGATCTGGGCGCTGTTTCTCAGCTTCTACTCCGCCTCGCGCATGCTGGCGCTGTCCGAACGGCGCATCATGCGCCGTCACCACCGGACTGCGGCCGTGGCGGCGGTGGTGAACGTGATGGTCGTCTTCCTTTACTGGAAGCTGTTTTTCACCGATCCCACTCTGGTCAATACGCGCGGCCCGATCCCGTGGCATCAGCAGTATTACCTGCACGTGCTGGGGCCTGGGCTTCAGATCTTCGATGCATTGTTCATTGCGCGCGTTTTCAAACGGCCGTGGCGCGCCGCCCCGCCCTTGCTGGCCTTCATCGGCGTTTACCTGCTCTGGGCGGAAACGGTGGTGCAGCGGTTCAACACGTCGCCCACGGGCAGCGTGACCTCGGGCTTGCCGTACCCGTTTCTCAATTCCATGGAATGGGCCGACCGGATGGCCTTCTACGGCAGCAACATGCTGATGGCTCTCCTCGTGTTGGCGGGCTTTGCCGTGGTCAGCCGCCTTACCCGCCGCCAACGAGAAGCAGTGCCGTCGCGCCCAGCCCCGCAATGACCGCGTAGCCCAGCAGCACGTAAAGACCGTCCCGCGTCAGCAAGCCGAAGGACAGGAGCGAGACCGCGCCGGCGCCGAAGCTGGTGACGAATGGCAAAAGCTCCAGAAGCGGCCAGACCAGTGGCACCGCGACGCATGTCGCCATCGTGAACAGGCGCGCAGGCGGCGCGGTCAGGATCGGCCAGCGTTTCTGGGAATGCCGGTCCAGCCAGGCTGCCGGCTTGCGCAGCCAGTCGACCGCCGTGCGCAGCCGTGCTTCGGGTACGGACCGGCGCAGGACCGCGCCGGGCAGCCAAAGGTGATGGCGGCCGAGCAGGGCCTGGCAACCAATCAGCACGATGACAAGCGCCGACATCGTCGGCGCACCCGGAATGCCCGACAGGGGCGAGACCATCAGCAGCGCCACCACAAGGATCACCGGTGCAAAGGACCGCTCCCCGAGATTGTCCAGCACCGTTTCCACCGACACGGGCGGATCCTCCGTGGCGGACTGGACCTGATCCAGCAGGTCGCTCAGGGTTCTACCCATTGTCTTCCTGATCCAAGAGCGCCCGCAATCCGGCGCGGTAGTCGGGATAGAGAAGTTCCACCCCCAACTCCTCTTTGATGCGCCGGTTCCGCACGCGCTTGCTTTCGGCGTAGAAGCTGCGCGCCATGGGGGTCATTTGCGCCTCTTCGAAGGGGATCGCGGGCGGTGGCGCCATCCCCAGCAGTTCGGCCGCATGGGCGATCACGTCCTGCGGCGGGGCAGGATCGTCGTCGCAGAGGTTGTAGACGCGGCCTGGTCGGGGCCGGTCGATGGACGCCTCCAGCACCTGCGCGATGTCGTCCACGTGGATCCGGCTGAAGACCTGACCGTCCTTGATGATCCGCCGCGCGGTGCCGGCGCGCACCTTGGCGAAGGGACCGCGGCCGGGGCCGTAGATGCCGGCCAGCCGGAAGATGTGCAGCGGCAGACCGGGGATCGCCTGCCACGCCGCCTCCGCGTCCTTGCGCCACTGGCCGCGCCGGGTTGACGGCGCCAGCGGCGTGTCCTCGTCCACCCAGCCGCCCTGATGATCGCCATAGACGCCGGTGGTCGAAAGATACCCGACCCAGGCGAAATGCGACGCGCGGGCGGCGATCTCCTCGCGCAGTTCGTTCAGAACCGGATCGCCCTTGTCCGTGGGCCCGGCAGAGATCAGCAGGTGCGTCGCGTCCCGCAGGGCCGCGGCCATGTCGTCTCCGGGGAAGCAGGCGGGCTCCACACCTTCCGCGCGGAGTTCGCCGAACTTCTGCCGCGACCGCGTGGTGCCGATCACATGCCAGCCTCGCGGCAGCAGGCGCCGGGTCAACGCGCGGGCGGAGTACCCGTGGCCGAAGGAAAGCAGTGTTGGCATGGGCCCAATCTGGAGCCTTGCACGACGCCGCGCAAGCGCGTTTGATGCAGGCATGAGCGACGATCCGCGACTTGAAAAGGCCTACGGGCTGAAAACCCCCGACGACTCGCGCAAGCTCTACGCCGACTGGGCGGAGAGCTACGAGAGCGACTTCGTGGCTGCCAACGGCTATGTCCTGCATCTCAACGTGGCGGGCGCCTTCGCCGGTGCGGGCGGTCGCGGCCCCGTGCTCGACATGGGCGCGGGTACGGGCATCTGCGGCGAGGCGCTGGCGGAACACGGGGTGCGGGACATCGACGGCACGGACATCTCACCCGAAATGCTGGACCAGGCCGCGGGCAAGGGCGTCTACCGCAAGCTTTTCCCGGGCGACATCCTGGCCGGACTCGATGTCCCGGACGAAAGCTATGCGGGGGTCGTCAGTTCCGGCACCTTCACGCTGGGCCATGTCGGCCCGGAAGGCCTGGACGAGGTCGTGCGCCTGCTTGCCCCGGACGGTCTCGCGGTGATTGCGGTGCGGGATGCTCACTACGAGGCCGAGGGCTTCGACGCCAAGATACAGGCCCTAGAACCGCTTCTGGCCCGCGTCACCCGCCCTTTGGCGCGCATCTACACCCAGACGGCGACCGGCGATCACGCCGACGACATGGCTATTCTCCTGCATCTCTGGAAAGCCCCGCGCTGAAGCGTGTGACCGGTCATGGATCGGTTGGTGATGCCTGGCCACGACCGGGCGCGACATGGGGAACTCGCGTTGATCGCGCCACCGCTCAGGCAGTGATCCGGTGTTGGTCGGGCGACGCCGCCTCACCCGCAAAAAGTTCCTCGAGAAACAAACTGATCAACTGCGCCCGCCCGTCCACGCCTGCCTTCGCATAAATCGATGCGGATTGCGCCCGTACCGTTCCTTTCGCCGTACCTCTGATCGCGGCGATGCTTTCGTTGTCCAAGCCTTTGAGAAGCAGCAAGGCGACATCGCGTTCTGCGGCACTCAATGCCCATTTGTCGAAATGGGTGTCAATGATCCCGACGACCTCGCCACGCGCCACGCGGAGACCCGTCTCCATCTGGTCCATGCGCGTCAGAAGTTGCCGAAGTTCCATCATCAGGAAGGCGACGCCTCCGACCAGAGCGAGAGCGGCCGTGCTTTCGACGATCAAATGAAAACCTTCGGACCTTCCATCTTCGAACAAGTCGGCAACCACATCGCCGAGAAAGAACAACGCACACAGGGATTGTACAACGATGATGACGGCGAGCACCGTCGCCCGCCGTTCCATCCGTGTCACCTTGTTACGCCTCGCGGTCATTCCACCTTGGTTCCTTTCGGAATGCGCTTTCGCCCGGTGATCATGGCCTGCACCAGTGGCACGCGCGTGCGCCAAGTATCGACGACGACGCCGAAGACGTGAAGCGCTACCGAGAACAGGAGCCAGTTGAAGGCGATCTCATGCGTCTCCTCGACCCATTCGACTCCGAAAAACCGCATTGTCCCCATCATGTATCCCGTCACGCCGAGAACCAGGATGGTTAACCAAAGATTGTAGGCCATCAGCGCTCCCAGGGGGTTGTGGGACAGATGAACGCTCCGGTCACCGTGTCGGATCGCTGTTGCGTGACGCGCCGCGCCGGACAGGGACGGTGGAAAGGCCGAGAAGCGGGCCATCCGAGGACCTACCACGCCCCAGATCATCCGAATGCCGACGAGACTCAGGGCGATGTAGCCGATCCACTCGTGAAGCGATTCTTCGCCGTCCGAGAAGGAGTTGATCAATACCGCGAGCGCCACTGACCAGTGGATCACCCGGACCAAGGGATCCCAGACCCGAACCTCGCGGGCGCCTGAGCGCCCGCTTGCCGTTGCCTCTACGTTCGCCATGAAGTGTCACTCCATCTCGATCTTGGTGGGCTTCCCGGTTTCCTGGCTCACATAGACCTCGCCCATCTTGCCATTGCCGACGAAGTACACCTCCATCTTGTCGTCCTCCATCTCGAACTTGCGAACTTCGTATCCCATCTCGGTCAAGGTGGCGGTGACTTCTTCCTTCGTGGTGCCGAGTTGCGTGTTCATGTCGATCACAGCCGCATCGCCTTGCGATTCGGCGAATGCGGTCGTGGCGAGTGTGACTGCTGCAACTGCGGCGAAGGCGAACTTAAGCATGTTTGTAACTCCGGTTTGGATATCAGATCTTGCGCTCGACCCAGCGTCGAAACACACGCTCCAGTTGAGGTGCGATCCGTCGAATCTGAATTGCCCGCAGGCTTGTTTGAGCGCGAATAAGCCCGCGCTTATGTGCCCGAATTGAGGTTCGGACACCGAAACGCGGCACGAACCACCCTGGCCGAAAAGACCACGCCCAAAACCGGATCCATGTCGCGCGGTCCATGTGTATCTTGATGCAGG
>CBDUPF010000057.1:0-15961 GCA_965369035.1 uncultured Aliishimia sp. | reverse complement strand
GCGATGATGCCGCCATCGGCGAATTGGCTCATGCCGATGGTGTTGGGCGCCTCCACCCATTCATAGGCGTCGGCATAGACGCTCAGGTACCATTCGTGCACCTGACCGGGGTCGATGCCCGCCAGCAGCGCGAAATTGCCCGTCACCATCAACCGCTGGATGTGGTGGGCATAGGCTTCCTCGCGCGTCTGCTCCACCGCGCGGGACACGCAGTTCATCCGCGTCTCCCCGCCCCAATAGAACCACGGCAGGTCCCGGTCGTGGCCCAGCGCGTTGCGTTCGGTATAGTCCTCGCCTTCGAGGAAGTAGATCCCGCGCACGTATTCGCGCCACCCTATGATCTGCCGAATGAAGCCTTCGACCGCGTTGAGCGGGGCGTCGCCCGCCTTCCACGCGTCTTCGGCGGCCTTGCAGACCTCCATCACCGACAGAAGCCCCGCGTTCAGATAGACCGAGATCACCGAGTGGTAGAGAAACCGGTTGTCGTTCAGCATTGCGTCCTGGTAGTCGCCGAACTTCGGCAGGGCGCGTTTGATGAAATGGCTGAGCGCGCGCCGGGCCTGCCCGCGGTCGGTGGCGAACCAGAACGGGCGGAGCTCGCCGAAATTGTCCCCGAAGCGTTCCTCGACGAGGTCCAGGACCTCCGCCACCGTCTCGTCGGGTTCGAACTGCATCGGCCCGCCGAAATCGACCTCGTCCGGGGCAGGCTTGCGGTTGTCGTGGTCGAAGTTCCACTTGCCGCCTGCGGGGTCGTCACCATCCATCAGCAGGCCGGTCTTGCGGCGCATGTCGCGGTAGAAATACTCCATCCGCAGCGCCTTGCGCCCGTCGGCCCAATCCTCGAACTCCCTGTGGGAGGCGAGGAGTCGGTCGTCCTCCAGAATCTCCACCTTCAGCGGTGCATGACGCAGCTTGCCGATCAACCGCCACTCGCCGGGCTCTGTCGCCAGCACCTCGGAAACCCCATGCTTTTCGGCCCGGCGCAGAAGCTCGCCCACGATGGAGCCCGCATTCTCCGGGTCATCCAGCGTGGTGTAGTCCACCTGCCAGCCGTCGTCCCGCAGCGCGGCTACGAACTTGCGCATCGCGGCAAGGAGGAACGCGATCTTCTTCGGGTGGTGTGGAACGTAGCCCGCCTCGTCGCTCACCTCCGCCATCACGACGATGTCGCCGGCCTTGTCCGCGTTTCGAAGCGCCGACAGGTCCGGTGACAACTGATCGCCCAGCACGAGGACGAGACGGCTCACCAGGGGATCTCCTTGCCCGCCCAGTCAAATAACATCCCCGATTGCTCCGGCGTCAGCCCCGCGATCACGCGGAGCAGGTTCTCCGCCGCCTCCGCCGGCTCGACCGCCGGGTGTCGGCCAAGGTACTTCTCGGTGAACGCGGTCTTCACCGTGCCGGGGTGCAGCGCCACGCAGATCGCCTCCGGATGCGTGCGGGAGAGCTCGATGGCCGCGGTGCGGACCACCTGATTCACCGCCGCCTTGGCCGCGCGGTAACTGATCCAGCCGCCGATCCGGTTGTCGCCGATCGACCCCACGCGCGCCGACAGAACGGCAAGGATCGCCCGCCCGTCGCGGCGCAGGAGCGCGGGCGCATGCTTCAGGATCAGCGCGGGACCGATCGTGTTCAACGCGAATTGGTCCGCCATCGCCTTTGCAGAGATCGCCTTCACCGTCTTCTCAGGCTCCGCACCGTCGATTTCCAATGCGCCCGATGCGACGATGACCCCGGCCAGATCCTCGAGCCCGTCGAGCCCCTCTTCCACCGATGCCTCGTCCGTCACGTCGAACCCATCGCCCGACCGCGACCGGCGGATGACCTCGAAGCCTTTCGACTCCAGCGCTGCACTCAGCGCCGAGCCGATTCCGCCCGACGCGCCAATGACCAGTACCCGTTCCATGATGACAGAGCTAGCGGCCGCAGCGGTCCGGTCCAGCCGCAAATCGCCCGGCCGGAAAGAAACCCCCTTCCCATTTGCGGTCCGGCAGTTATAACCTCGCCGCATGACACGGACCGCCAATATCGCTGCTGCCTGCGCACCGCGCGGGATCCCGGCTGGTCTGCTGCTCCTAATCCGCCTCTGAGCGTGCCAGCCGGCGCGTCCGCTCAGAGGATATGCCTAGCGCGCCCCGGTCCCGGCAAACCCTCGCCGGGAAGAATGGCTTCAGGATGAAAGAGACACCAAAATGACCGATACAACCGCGAAAGATCGCGTGCTGATCTTCGACACCACCCTGCGCGACGGCGAACAGAGCCCGGGCGCCACCATGACCCACGCCGAAAAGCTGGAAATCGCGGGCCTGCTCGACGACATGGGCGTCGACATCATCGAGGCAGGGTTTCCCATCGCCTCGGAGGGCGATTTTGCCGCCGTGTCCGAGATCGCCAAGCAGACGCAGAACGCGACCATCTGCGGGCTGGCGCGCGCGCAACTCCCCGACATCGACCGCTGCTGGGACGCGGTGAGGCACGCGAAATCCCCGCGCATCCACACCTTCATCGGCACCTCGCCGCTGCACCGCGCGATCCCGAACCTGACGATGGACGAGATGGCCGAGCGGATCGAGCAGACCGTGAGCCATGCCCGCAACCTCTGCGACAACGTGCAATGGTCGCCGATGGACGCAACGCGCACCGAATGGGACTATCTCAAGCGGGTCTGCGAGATCGCGATCGGGGCGGGCGCCACCACGATCAACATACCCGATACCGTGGGCTACACCGCGCCACGGGAAAGCGCGGACCTGATCCGGCGGCTGATCGCCGAGGTGCCCGGTGCGGAGGGAGTGGTCTGGGCCACGCATTGTCACAACGATCTGGGCATGGCGACGGCCAACAGCCTCGCCGCCGTTGAGGCAGGCGCGCGCCAGATCGAATGCACCATCAACGGGCTGGGCGAACGCGCGGGCAACACCGCGTTGGAAGAAGTCGTGATGGCGCTCAAGGTGCGCAACGACATCATGCCGTTCCGCACCGGGGTCGACAGCCGCAAGATCATGCACATCTCGCGCCGCGTCTCGACCGTGTCGGGCTTCCCGGTCCAGTTCAACAAGGCAATCGTGGGCAAGAACGCCTTCGCCCATGAGTCGGGCATTCACCAGGACGGAATGCTGAAGAACGCCGAGACGTTCGAGATCATGCGGCCCGAGGACGTGGGCCTCACCGCCACCAACCTGGTGATGGGCAAGCACTCGGGGCGCGCGGCACTGCGCGCGAAGCTCAAGGACCTGGGGTTCGAAATGGGCGACAACCAGCTCAAGGACGTCTTCGTGCGGTTCAAGGAGCTCGCCGACCGCAAGAAGGAGGTCTACGACGATGACCTCATCGCCCTGGTGCGCGACCATGCCTCGGGAGAGCAGTCCGACCGGCTGAAGATCAAGCATCTGAAGGTCGTCTGCGGCACCGAAGGCCCGCAAACTGCCGACCTCGTGATGGAAATCGACGGCAAGGAAGCCTCGACCACGGCCACTGGAGATGGCCCGGTGGATGCCACGTTCAACGCGGTCAAGGCGCTGTTCGACCATTCCGCGCGGCTGCAGCTCTACCAGGTGCACGCGGTGACCGAGGGCACGGATGCGCAGGCAACGGTCAGTGTCCGGATGGAAGAGGACGGCAAGATCGCGACCGGCCAGTCGGCGGATACCGATACCGTCGTCGCCTCCGCCAAGGCCTATGTGAATGCCCTCAATCGCCTGCTCGTCCGGCGCGAGACGTCGAAGGTCGGGTACGACACGAAAACGGTCAGCTACAAGGACGCGGGCTGAAGCGCGCGCGCCATGGGTGGCGGAGCAGGCGCTGATGCAGAAAAGCCGCGTCCCGATAGCGGAAACCTGCGCCCAGACCGCACTTGCCGGGCCGGGCGTGGGGATGCCGGCGACGACCCGGGCATGCCCGGCCTGATGGAAAGGCAGGGCAAACCGGCGCGACCGCCCGACCTTTGGCAAGATCGCGCTGATTTGTCCACGATGGGCTCTTTCGCCGGTCAGTGCACACGCCTATAAGGCGAGCGGCCCGCACTCGATCTTTCGAGTGGCGGGCCAATTACGAATCGGTGCGGCGGAGGTTCGCGAAGTAGATGGGAATGTTTGACGGTCTGGGCGGGCTTTTTTCGTCCGATATGGCGATTGACCTCGGGACGGCGAACACTCTGGTCTACGTGAAGGGCCGGGGAATAATCCTGTCTGAACCGTCGGTCGTGGCCTATCACGTCAAGGATGGCGTCAAGAAGGTGCTGGCCGTGGGCGAGGACGCCAAGCTGATGCTGGGCCGCACGCCCGGCTCGATCGAGGCCATCCGGCCCATGCGCGAAGGCGTGATCGCCGATTTCGACGTGGCCGAGGAGATGATCAAGCACTTCATCCGCAAGGTCCACAAGCGCTCCACCTTCTCCAAACCCAAGATCATCGTCTGTGTGCCCCACGGGGCCACGCCGGTGGAAAAGCGCGCGATTCGCCAGTCTGTCCTGAGCGCCGGCGCCCGGCGCGCCGGGCTGATCGCGGAGCCCATCGCGGCCGCCATCGGCGCAGGCATGCCGATCACCGATCCCACCGGCAACATGGTGGTCGATATCGGCGGCGGAACGACCGAGGTCGCGGTGCTGAGCCTTGGCGACATCGTCTATGCCCGGTCGGTCCGCGTGGGCGGCGACCGCATGGACGAGGCGATCATCTCCTACCTGCGCCGCCAGCAGAACCTCCTGGTGGGCGAGACCACGGCGGAGCGGATCAAGACCTCCATCGGCACCGCGCGGATGCCGGACGACGGGCGCGGCACGTCGATGCAGATCCGCGGCCGCGACCTGCTGAACGGCGTGCCGAAGGAGATCGAGGTAACCCAGGCCCAGATCGCGGAGGCACTGGCCGAACCGGTACAGCAGATCTGCGAGGCTGTGATGACCGCGCTGGAAACCACGCCGCCGGATCTTGCCGCCGACATCGTCGACCGCGGCGTGATGCTGACCGGAGGCGGCGCGTTGCTGGGCGACCTGGACCTGGCGCTGCGCGAGCAGACCGGACTTGCCGTGTCGATCGCGGACGAGAGCCTCAACTGCGTGGCTCTCGGCACCGGAAAGGCGCTGGAATACGAAAAACAGCTTCGCCACGCCATCGACTACGATAGCTGACGGCCCCGCTCGTACCGGGCTATAGTGGATGTGACAGGACCCCGGGCTTTTTCTCCGGGGAAGAGGAAACGGAAACGTGGCCAAGGACCGCACAAACAGCGCAGACTTCACCGCGCCCCTGCGCAGGCTTTTGCTGATCGTGATGACGCTCTGCCTGATCGCGGTGTTTCTGGTCTGGCGCATCGACAGTCCCCGCGTCGAACGGCTGCGCGCCCAGATCACCGACAGCCTCGTGCCCAACCTGAACTGGGCGATGGCGCCGGTCACGGGCACGGTGAACCTGTTCCGCGACTTCCAGAGCTACCGCCAACTGGCCGAACAGAACGCCGAATTGCGGCGCGAACTGCGCCAGATGCGGGCCTGGAAGGAAGCCGCCCTTCAGTTGGAGCAGGAGAACGCCCGTCTCCTCGATCTCAACAACGTGCAGCTCGATCCCCGGCTGACCTACATCACCGGCGTGGTGCTGGCAGACAGCGGCTCTCCCTACCGGCAGTCGGTGCTGCTCAATATCGGCGCGCGTGACGGGATCGTCGACGGCTGGGCGGCGATGGACGGGATCGGCCTTGTGGGTCGCATCTCGGGCGTGGCGAGGAACACCGCCCGCGTGCTGCTTCTGACCGACGCCAACAGCCGCGTGCCGGCCGTGATCCAGCCCTCCGGCCAGCGCTCAATCGTCGCCGGCGACAACAGCGCACGTCCGCTTGTCGATTTCATCGAGAACCGTGACCAGGTAAGGCCCGGCGACCGCGTGGTCTCCTCCGGAGATGGCGGGGTTTTTCCGGCCGGCCTGCTGATCGGCTCGCTCGAGATCGACCCGGGCGGGCGGCTGCGGGTGCGGCTGGCGGCGGATTACGAGCGGCTGGAGTTCCTGCGCGTGCTCCGCCACAACGGCACACCCAGCGTTTCGGATACGGGCGCCGTGATCCGGGCCGGCCAGCCGTTGTCCGACCCCGAGTTGGAGGTGAGCGATGAGTAACACGCCGCTCCTGCGTCTTTGGTCCATGCGCGCGACCTTCGTGGCGCTGGCGCTGCTGATCCTGCTGGTCGATCTCTTGCCGCTGCAAACCCTGCCGCGCGGCTGGGCGGGTCCGGACCTGCTCTTCTGTTTCGCGATGGCCTGGTCGGTCCGGCGCCCGGAGTACGTGCCGATCCCGTTGCTGGCCGCGGTCTTCCTGCTCTCCGACCTGCTGCTGTCGCGGCCACCGGGCCTGGCTGCCGCGCTGATGCTGCTGGCCTGCTTCGACCTTCGGACGCGGATGCGCCGGCTGCGCGACTCCGGGTGTGCCGCGGAATGGGTGCGGGCCACGATCCTGATCGCGGCGGTGTTCGTCGCCTACCGCATCGTGCTCGCCATCGTGCTGGTGCCGGTGCCCCCCGTGGGCCTCTCGGCCTTCCAGACCCTGGCCACGGCGCTCTGCTATCCTCTGGTCGTCGCGTTGTCGGCGCTGATCTTCGGCGTGCGCATATCGGCGCCCGGCGATCTCGATGGCATGGGGCAACGGACATGAGGCGGCCCCGCGCGGATACCGAGGCGACCCAGCGCCTGCTGACCCGGCGCACCGCGATCATGGGCGGGTTGCAGCTGGGCTTCGTCGGCGCCCTTGCCGCCCGGATGCAGTTCCTGCAACTCGACCAGGCAGACGAATACCGCCTGCTGGCGGAGGAAAACCGCATCAACATCCGCCTGATCGCGCCGGAACGGGGAGAGATCTTCGACCGCAACGGCGTGCACCTGGCGCGGAACGTACCCTCCTACCGCATCGTGATCGTGCGCGAGAATGCGGGCGACGTGGACAAGGTCCTCGCACGCCTGCGGGAACTCGTGGACCTCAACCCCAAGGAGGTCGAGACCGCGATGGAGGAGATGCGCCGCTCCGCCCCCTTCCTGCCCGTCACCATCGCCGAGAACGTGAGCTGGGAGACCGTCTCGCGCGTCTCCGTCAACGCGCCCGCGCTTCCCGGCATCACCCCCGAAGTGGGTCTGACGCGCTTCTACCCGCTGGGCTCCGACTACGCGCATGTCATCGGCTATGTCGGGCCGGTTTCGGACTACGACCTCGAAAAGATCGAGAACCCCGACCAGCTTCTGCGCATTCCCCGCTTCCAGATCGGCAAGGTCGGCGTGGAGGCAAAGGAAGAGGATGTCCTGCGCGGCAAGGCCGGTGCGAAGCGGGTCGAAGTCAACGCAACGGGCCGGGTCATGCGCGAGCTTTCCCGCCAACAGGGCACGCCGGGCACCGACATCCAGCTGACCATCGACGCCAAGCTGCAAAGCTACGTGCAGGCCCGGCTTGGCGAGGAAAGCGCGGCCGCCGTGGTGATCGACACCGAAACCGGCGATCTGGTTTCCGTCGCGTCCTCGCCGACATTCGACCCGAACCTCTTTGTTCAAGGCATCTCCGTCGCGAACTACCGCGCCCTGACGGAAGACAAGTTCCGCCCGCTTGCCTCGAAAACGGTGCAGGGCACCTATCCGCCCGGGTCCACCTTCAAGATCATCACGGCGATGGCCGCGCTCGAGGCCGGGATCATCGGGCCCGGCGAAACCGTCTGGTGTCCGGGGCACCTGACGGTGTCGGGGCGCCGCTTCCACTGCTGGAAACGGGGCGGTCACGGCTGGATGGATCTGAACGACTCGCTGAAGCAGAGCTGCGACGTGTACTACTACGACCTCGCGGTAAAGGTGGGGATCGAGAAGATCTCCGCCATGGCGCAGCGCTTCGGTCTCGGCACGCGTCACGACCTTCCCATGTCCGCCATTGCCGAGGGTCTGACCCCCAACAAGGCGTGGAAGCTGCGCAACTACGGCTCCGAATGGCGGGTCGGGGATACGGTGAACGCCTCCATCGGTCAGGGTTACATGCTGGCCTCGCCCCTGCAACTTGCGGTGATGGCAGCCCGCGTCGCCACCGGGCGCAGCGTGTCGCCCAGGCTGATCAAGACGCGCGACGGAGTAGAGACGGCGTCCGGCGCAGGCGAGGACATGGGGATGAACGACCACAACCTCGCCATGATGCGCCGCGCGATGTACGCCGTGGTCAACGACCGCCGCGGGACGGCCTACAATTCCCGCATCATCGCCGACGGAATGCGAATGGCCGGCAAGACCGGCACCAGCCAGGTCCGCAACATCACCGCCGAGGAACGCGCGCGCGGCGTGACCCGCAACGAGGACCTGCCCTGGGAACGGCGCGACCATGCGCTGTTCGTGAATTTCGCGCCATTCGAGTCGCCCCGTTTCGCAGTCTCCGTGGTGGTCGAACACGGCGGCGGCGGCTCTTCTACAGCGGCACCGATTGCGCGCGACATCACGCTCCAGGCGCTCTATGACGGTGAACCCCCGCTCGACGCCTACCCGCAGAAGGACCGGGGCCGCATCAGCTCCCAGCAAGAGCGGCTGCGCGAGGTCCGGCCCATAGCCCGCGGCGTCGGCTCCCAGGAGGAGCAGGCATGAGCTATCTTGAATATACCGTCAAGACGGCCCCGTCGGGTCTGCGCAAGGCGTTCTACCTGAACTGGCCACTGGCGATCCTGCTGGCGACGGTGGCCGGCATCGGGTTCCTCATGCTCTATTCCGTGGCCGGCGGATCGTTCTCCACCTGGGCCGAACCGCAGGCAAAGCGCTTCGCACTGGGCTTTGTGCTGATGATCGCCGTCGCCATGACGCCGATCTGGTTCTGGCGATCGATGTCCGGCTTTGCCTATCTCGTGTCCGTCCTCCTGCTGGTCGCGGTGGAGCTTTTCGGCGCGGTCGGCATGGGCGCGCAACGCTGGCTGGACCTCGGCTTCATGCGGTTGCAGCCGTCGGAACTGATGAAGATCACCATGGTGATGGCCCTGGCGGCCTACTACGACTGGCTGCCCAAGGCGCGCACTTCGCGCCCGCTCTGGGTGCTGCTGCCGGTCCTGCTGATCATGCTGCCCGCGATGCTCGTGCTGCGCCAGCCCGACCTCGGCACCGCGATCCTGCTCGTGACGGCGGGCGGCGGCCTCATGTTCGTCGCGGGCGTCCACTGGGCCTATTTCGCCGTGGTCGTCACGGCGGCGATAGGGGTCGTCACGACCGTGTTCCAGTCCCGCGGCACCACGTGGCAGCTTCTCAAGGACTACCAGTATCGCCGCATCGACACCTTCCTCGACCCCAGCCAGGACCCCCTGGGCGCGGGCTATCACATCACCCAGTCCAAGATCGCGCTGGGGTCCGGCGGATGGACCGGGCGCGGTTTCATGCAGGGCACCCAGTCGCGGTTGAACTTCCTGCCGGAGAAACACACCGATTTCATCTTCACCACCCTGGCGGAGGAATTCGGCTTTGTCGGCGGCTTCACGCTGCTCGTGCTCTATTCGCTCATCATCCTGTTCTGCGTGACCTCGGCACTGGTCAACCGCGACCGGTTCTCGAACCTGCTTATCCTCGGCATCGCGTTCAACTTCTTCCTGTTCTTCGCGATCAACATGTCGATGGTGATGGGCATGGCCCCGGTGGTCGGCGTGCCGCTGCCGCTGGTCAGCTACGGCGGATCGGCCATGCTGGTGCTGATGCTGGGCTTCGGGATGGTGCAATCCGCCCACGTCCACAGGCCGCGCTGATGACCGTCAACGTGCTCTTCGCCGCGCAGCCCGACCGCTGGCCCGACTATGAACACGCCTTGCGCGATGCGTTCGCCGAGGCGGGCCTGACCGACATCCGGCTGGCACAGGACCTCCCGCCCGAGACGGTGGACTACATCGTCTACGCGCCGAACTCCGACCTGCAGGATTTCACGCCCTACACCCGGGCCAGGGCAGTGCTGAACCTCTGGGCGGGGGTCGAGAGGATCGTGGGCAACCCGACGCTGCACCTGCCGCTGGCCCGCATGGTCGATCCCGCGATGACGCAAGGCATGGTGGAATGGGTCACCGGCCACACCATGCGCCACCACCTCGGCATGGACGCGCATATCACCGCCCGCCCCGGTCAGTGGGAGCCGCAGGCCCCGCCCGTCGCCTGGGACCGCAAGATCGCCGTACTGGGTCTGGGCGTGCTGGGCAGCGCCTGTGCCCGGACGCTCGCCTCGCTGGGCTTCGACGTGCACGGTTGGGCCCGCACGGCCAAGGACGTGCCGGACGTGACATGCCATCACGGGCCAGACGGGTTGGCCGACGCGCTGCGCGGTGCCGATGGCGTGGTCCTGCTGCTGCCCGACACGCCGGCCACGGAAAACACGCTGAATGCACAGACGCTGGCCCTGCCGGCGCGCGACGCCTTCGTGCTCAACCCCGGGCGCGGACCGCTGATTGATGACGACGCGCTGCTGGCGGCGCTGGACGCGGGCCAGATCGGCCATGCGACGCTCGACGTCTTCCGGATCGAACCCCTGCCAGAAGCGCACCCGTTCTGGCACCATCCGCGCGTGACCATCACGCCCCACGTCGCCTCCGAAACCCGCCCGAAATACGCCTCCAGAACCATCGCGGAGAACATCCGCCGCGGCGAGGCGGGCGAGCCGTTCCTCCACATCGTCGACCGCGACAGCGGCTACTGAGATGGGCGAGCGGACCACCCGCGCGCCTGATCGTCAGGACGGGGAACGCATCGCATGATCGCCTATGTCACCGTCGGTGCCGATGACATCGCGCGCGCGAAGCGGTTCTACTCCGCGTTTCTGCCAGCCCTTGGCTACGACCTGACGGAGGGGCCCGAGGGCCTGAGCTACGTGCTGCCCCTGGGGCCGGGCGAGACCGCTCCGCCCGATTTCTACGTCAAGCCGACCTTCGACGGCCGTCCGGCCTCGGCCGGGAACGGCACCATGGTCGCATTCGACGCGCGCAGCCAGAAACTGGTTCGCGACCTTCACGCCGCCGCCCTTGCCGCAGGCGGATCCGACGAGGGCCAGCCCGGCTTCCGCGAGGCGTATGGGCCTCATTTCTTCGTCGGCTACCTTCGCGACCCGCAGGGCAACAAGATCGCGCTGTTCTCCGACGATCCGAGCGAACCCGGACGGGACGGATAGCGCGGGCGCGCCGGCCTACGCCGCGAGCCCCCGCCCCTTCAGCAGCGCCTCGACCCCTGGCATCCGGCCCCGGAAGGCGACGTAGAGGTCGGCGGCCTCGGCAGATCCGCCGGCGGACAGGATGTGCTCCTCCAGCGACTTCGCGCGGTCCGGATCAAAGGCACCGCCGGCTTCCTTGAACGACTCGAAGGCGTCGGCGTCCATCACCTCCGACCACATGTAGGAGTAATACCCGCTGGAATAGCCGTCGCCCGAGAAGACGTGGGCGAAATGCGGGGTGGCGTGGCGCATGACGATGCTGTGCGGCATGCCCAGTTCGGCCAGCACCTCGGCCTGGCACGCCATCGGGTCGGCGGGCGCGGGACCCTCGTGGAAGGCCAGATCGACCATCGCGGAGGCCACGTATTCGACCGTCTGGAACCCCATGTCATAGGTCGCGGCCGCCAGCACGCGATCCAGCAGATCCTCGGGCATCGGCGCGCCGGTTTCCGCATGGGTGGCGAATTCGCGCAGCACTTCGGGCACCTCCAGCCAGTGTTCGTAAAGCTGGCTCGGCAGTTCCACGAAGTCGCGCGCGACTGAGGTTCCGCTGATGCTCTCGTAGGTCACGTCGGACAGCATCTGGTGCAGCGCGTGGCCGAATTCGTGGAACAGCGTCCGCGCATCGTCATAGCTCAGCAGCGCCGGGTCGCCCTTGGCGAAATTGCAGACGTTGACCACCACGGGGCGCTGCTCCTCCGGCCATTTCGCCTGGCTGCGGATCGCCGAGCACCACGCGCCCGACCGTTTCGACGCCCGCGCGAAATAGTCGCCGATGAACACGGCCACATGCGCCCCGTTCCGGGTCACCTCCCACGCGCGACAATCGGGATGGTAGAGCGGGGCGGCGATCTCGCGGAACTCCAGCCCGAAGAGCCGGTTGGCACAAGAGAAACACGCCTCGATCATCCTGTCGAGCTGGAAGTACGGCTTCACCTCCGCCTCGTCGAGGTCGTGCTCCGCCGCGCGGCGCTTCTCCGAGTAGTAGCGCCAGTCCCAGGGCTCGATCGGGCCGTTGACGCCGTCCGCCTGCATCATTTCGGCCAGTTCCGCCTCGTCCTTGAGCGCGCGCGCCTTGGCCGGTTTCCAGACCGCGTCCAGCAGGCCGCGCACCTTGTCGGGCGTCTCCGCCATCTCGGTCTCCAGCTTGTAATGCGCGAAATCGGGGTAACCCAGCAGCTTCGCCCGCTCTTCCCGCAGGGCCAGGATTTCCGCCGCGATCTTGCGATTGTCGGTCTTGCCGCCATTGGCGCCGCGCGCCGTCCAGGCCTTGAACGCCCGCGCGCGGAGGTCGCGGCGGGGCGAGAATTGCAGGAAGGGCACGATCAACGACCGACTGAGGGTGACCACCGGTGTGGCCACGCCCTTTTCCTCCCCCGCGGCTCGCGCGGCCTGCACGACGAAGTCCGGCAGCCCCTCCAGATCGTCTTCGGAGAGCTCCATGAACCAGTCGCGTTCATCGGCAAGCAGGTTCTGGGTAAAGGCCGTGCCCAGCTCCGCGAGACGCCCCTTGATCTCCTTCATCCGCGCCTCCGCCTCGCCCTCCAGCGCAGCACCTGAGCGGACGAAATTGCGTCGGGTCAGCATCAGCACCCGGGCCTGCTCCTCGGTCAGATCAAGCTCCTCGCGTCGGTCCCACACCGCGTCCACGCGGGCGAAAAGCGCCTTGTTCGAAGCGATCTCGGCGAAATGCGCGGCGAGCTTGGGCGAGAACTCGCGCTGCAACGCCTCGCGCGCGGGATTGCTGTCGGCGCCGGCCACGTTGAAGAACACGCCCAGCACCTGGTCGAGGTCCCGCCCGGTGGCCTCCAGCGCGCCGATCACGTTGTCGAAATCGGGCGTGCGCGTGTCACTGGCGATGCGGTCGATCTCGGCGTCATGGGTTTGCAGCGCGACCTCCAGTGCCGGTGCGAAATCCTCGTCACGAATTTCGTCGAAGGGGGGCAATCCGAAGTCGGTGTCCCAATCGCGGAGCAGGATATTGGTCATCGTTCGGCTCTCCTTTGGTCAACTCGAAGTGGCGGGCACAACGCCGCCGCAAACCGGGCAATCGTCCCGGCGTTTCAGTGTTATTCGGCGGGTCTCACCATAGAGCCCGTCGTAGATCAGCATTTCGCCCCGCAGGACGTGGCCCGCGCCCGTCAGCAGCTTCACCGCTTCCAGCGCCATCATCGTGCCCACCACCCCGGGCAGCGGGCCGATCACGCCGGCCTCGGCACAGGGCGGGGCGAGCGACGGATTGGGCGCTTCGGGGAAAACGCAGCGATAGCACGGGCCGCCGCGCACCGGATCGAACAGCGCGAGTTGCCCCTCCCATTGGGTCAGCGCGCCGGAAATGAGCGGCGTTCCCGTCGCCACGGCGGCATCGTTCACGAGGTACCGGGTATCGAAATTGTCGGTCCCGTCCAGAACCAGGTCGTACTCCGCAAAGAGTTGCCGTGCCGTCTCCGCATCGAGCCTCCGGTTGTAGGGCCGGACGGTGACGAAGGGATTCTGCGCCTCCATCGCCATATGCGCGGAGAAGACCTTCGGAATCCCGATCCGCTCGTCGGTATGGATCACCTGGCGGTGGAGGTTCGCGCTCTCCACCTTGTCGTCGTCAACCACGCCGATCGTGCCAACGCCCGCCGCGGCGAGGTACTGCAGCGCGGGGCTGCCAAGCCCGCCCGCGCCCACCACCAGGACCGAGGATTGCTTCAGCGCCTTCTGACCGGCGCCGCCCACCTCGCGCAGCACGATGTGCCGGGCGTAACGGTTGAGTTCCGTTTCGGTGAAGGTGCCCGCGCTGGCCGGCGCCGCAGTCGCGGCCTCACGCGCGCGCGCCTTGTCGCGCAGACGTGCAAGCCCCGCGCGATAGATCATGACCAGCACCGCGGCCCCGCCGATCAGGAGCCAGAGAGCCGCCGACCCGCCTGTCGCTTCGCGTAGCGGATGGCCTGCAGGCAGCGCGACATGCACCATCAGCACCGCCACATAGAGCAGGCCGAGCATGGTCACGCGCGCCTGCTTCGGCACCTTGAGAAGCGCGCCCAGCCCCCAGAGCAGCGCGGCCAGCCCCAGAACCAGCAGCATCAGCCTGTCCCGGTGGAGCCGAAGCCGCCCGCGCCGCGCTCGGTCTCGTCCAGCTGGTCGGCAACCGCAAAGTGCGCCATGACGACCGGGGCCACCACCATCTGCGCGATCCGCATGCCGTGGAGGATCAGCACCTCCTCAGGCCCGCCATTCTGAAGGATCACCCCCAGCGGCCCGCGATAGTCGCTGTCGATGGTGCCCGGGCTGTTGGGCAGGGTGATGCCGTGTTTCAGCGCGAGGCCCGAGCGAGGCCGGACCTGAACCTCGAACCCGGGCGGGATGGCGAGGCGAAGGCCGGTGGGGATCAGCGCGCGCATGCCCGGGACCAGGACCACATGCCCCCGGTCCGGCAGGTTGGCGCGCAGGTCCGCACCCGCCGCGCCTCGGGTCGCATAGGCGGGCAATCCCAGAGCCCGGTCCGCCTCCGGCTCCCAGGCCATTGCGATGCGCGGGATCATTCGGCCAAAGCCTCGGCGATACGCTGCGCGAGCCGCTGCGCGACCTCCGTTTTCGTCATGCGCGGCCAGTCCTCGGCGCACTCGGCCGTGATCAGCGTCACCGCGTTGTCCGTGCCGCCCATGATTCCGGTTTCGGGCCGTACGTCGTTCGCCACGATCCAGTCGCAGCCCTTGCGCGCCCGCTTTGCGGTGGCGTGGTCGACCACGTCGTGGGTTTCGGCAGCGAAGCCCACCATCAGGGCCGGGCGCCGCGCGTGGTGCGACAGCGTCTTGAGGATGTCCGGGTTCTCTCCGAATTCCAGCGCGGGCGTGCCGTCCTTCGATTTCTTCAGCTTTCGATCCCCGGCACCGACCACGTACCAGTCCGCCACGGCGGCCGCACAGACCGCCACGTCGGCGGGCAGCGCGGATTCGGCGGCCGCGAGCATCTCGCGCGCGGTCTCGACCTCGATGACCTGCACGCCTTCGGGCCGCGGCACGGTGGCCGGACCGGTGACAAAGACGACTTCGGCGCCCAGTGCCGCAAGCGCCGTCGCGATGGCGGTGCCCTGTGCCCCCGACGACCGGTTGGCGATGTAGCGGACGGGGTCGATCGGTTCGTGCGTGGGTCCGGAGGTAACGAGCACCCGGCGCCCCTTCAGCGGCCCGTCACCGAGGCATGCCTCGATCGCGGCCACGATTTCCATCGGTTCGGCCATCCGGCCGGGTCCGAACTCGCCGCAGGCCATGTCGCCGTCATTGGGCCCGACAAAGGCCACGCCATCGGCGCGGAGCCGTTCGACGTTCCGCTGCGTCGCCGGGTTGAGCCACATCCGGACGTTCATCGCGGGCGCGGCCAGCACGGGCGTGTCGGTGGCCAGCAGCACCGTGGAGGCCAGATCGCCCGCCAGCCCGTTCGCCATTTTCGCCAGCAGATCCGCCGTGGCCGGGGCGACAACCACCAGATCGGCCACGCGGGAGAGCTGGATGTGTCCCATCTCCGCCTCGTCGGTGAGATCGAAGAGATCGCGGTAGACCTTGTCGCCGGCCAGAGCGCCCACCGACAGGGGGGTCACGAATTCCTCCGCCGCGCGGGTCAGCACCGGGGTCACGGAAACACCGCGCTCGCGCAGCCGCCGGATCAGGTCCAGCGACTTGTAGGCCGCGATTCCGCCGCCGAGGATCAGCAGTATCCGCTTGCCCTGCATCATGGCCGTGACCCTAGGCCCGGCGGCGCGGACCCGCAAGCCGCCACCGTGGTCATCGGGAGCCTGCAGTCACCGGAAAACGGC
>CBDUPF010000056.1:0-16064 GCA_965369035.1 uncultured Aliishimia sp. | reverse complement strand
CCTCGTCTGCGGGGCCCATGGCCTTGCGGGGGTTGTCGCTCAGCTTCACCGTAGGACGGCCGTTCGCTGCGACGGCCTTGCACACCAGCGAGAACGGGGCCAGCGCGTCGTCCTTCGCCAACCCGCGGAAGTCGTTGGTCAGCATCGTGCCCCAGCCGAAGGAGACCTTCACCCGCCCCATGAAACGGGCATGCAGGTCGCGGATCGCGTCCACGTCGAGCCCGTCGGAGAAGATCACCAGTTTCTCGCGCGGGTCCTCGCCCCGCTCCTTCCACCAGCGGATGGCGGTCTCCGCCCCGGTCGCGGGATCGCCTGAATCGATGCGGATGCCGGTCCAGCCGGCCAGCCAGTCGGGCGCGTTCTTCAGGAACCCCTCGGTCCCGTAGGTGTCGGGCAGGATGATGCGCAGGTTGCCGGAATGCTCCTCGTGCCAGTCGGAGAGCACCTCGTAGGGCGCGCGGGCCAGTTCGGCGTCCGTTTCCGCCAGTGCCGCGTAGACCATGGGGAGTTCGTGGGCGTTGGTGCCGATCGCCTCCAGGTCGCGGTTCTTGGCGATGAGGCAGTTGGAGGTGCCGATGAAGGCGGGGCCCAGCCCTTCGGTCATCGCGCGAACGCACCAGTCCTGCCAGAGAAAGCCGTGGCGGCGGCGGGTACCGAAATCGGCCACGCGCAGGCCGGGGAGGTCGCGCAACACCTCGATCTTCTCCCAGAGCTTGGTCATGGCGCGGGCGTAGAGGACCTGAAGTTCGAACCGGCCCATGGTGTTGAGCACGGCGCGGCCACGGAGTTCCATGAGCACGGCGAGTGCGGGGATCTCCCACAGCATGACCTCGGGCCAGGGGCCTTCGAAGGTCAGCTCGTACTGGTCGCCCACGCGTTCGAGGTGGTAGGGCGGCAGGCGCAGCGCCTCGAACCAGTCCATGAAGGCGGGGGTGAACATGCTGCGCTTGCCGTAGAAGGTGTTGCCACGCATCCAGGTGCTTTCGCCGCGGGAGAGCGAGAGGGAGCGGATGTGGTCGAGTTGCTCGCGCAGCTCCCCCTCGTCGATGAGGTCGGCCAGGGGGACGTGGGTGGAGCGGTTGATGAGGCTGAAGGTTACGGTGGTGTCGGGATGGTTTCGGAAGATCGACTGGCACATCAGCAACTTGTAGAAGTCGGTATCGATGAGCGACCGGACGACGGGGTCGATCTTCCATTTGTGGTTCCAGACGCGGGCGGCGATATCGACCATGGCGGGTTCTCCTGCTGCCCTATGGTTGTGCCGCAAGGCACGGGGGCGAGGCAAGGGCATGAGCGGCCGCGCGCGAACGGTCGTCGGGGCGAGCCGGGCGGTCTGACGTATCTGCGAGGGCGGATCCGGGCGGTTTCACGACGCGGGGCCTGCCGTTGAAAGAGGAGCCGCGCCTGTCTGGGTCGCGCCGGTTCAGTGCCGGCTCTGCCCCTCCAGGGCGGCGCGCAGCTCGGGGTGCATGATCCAGACGAATTTCTCGCCGTCTTCACGGGCTGCGCCGGCAGTGGCCAGAACCCCGGTCGCGACGTCTTCCTCGCGCAACTCCGGCCGTGGCGTCTCCAGCCCCAGGAAGGTCTGGAACTTGCGGCCGACCGCACCGTAGAGCGCACCCGCCGAGGCGCGGTTCCTGTAGCCTCCGGCCCGCGCGATCTGGACTGCGGTCAGACCCTGCTCACCCGCCTGGGCATGGGCGCGGAGCATTTTCAACTCCGCGTCAGTCAGCACCAGCACGTCGTAGGCCTCGAAGTATTCCGCTTCGGTCGGGACGTGGAACTTGAGGTATTCGTCGTAACGCCGCGCGGATTTCGCGTCCGCCTCCCGCGTGTCCAGAAGCGCCTTGAGATTTGCCATTGCCGCCTCGGCCGTCGGGCCTTCGGCACTCGCGATGGGACCGAACTGCTTGCGCGGGTGCGCTTGCTGCTTTCCGTCGCGGGACGGGTAGGCGTGTGCCACCCCCTCGTCGTGCAGGAGCCCCGCAATCAACTTGTACCGGCCAACGGTCGCCTCGAGCCTCTTCATGTCCGCAAACCCCTCATGTTTTTCACACCATTCCGCGACGCCGCCCGCGGCCCGGTCGACCGGCGCGCGATCTGCCTGAAGATGTCGGTGTCATTGTTCGGTTGGAGCCCCGCGTCGGCCGTCCAATGGTGGTTCCTGACGCGGGTGGCGATGCCGACCATTGCTGGTTCTCCTGTTCGTGGCCTTGTGACACCCATGTCGAGCAGGGGCAAGACATTCAGGGGACGCCGGCGAATTCCTCGTCAAAGGATCGGACACTGCGGTCCGTCAGGCGCACGGGAACCGGCCTCGAGCTACTTCAACAATACGCCCGCCTCGCGCATCCCCTCACGCGCCGCGGCCAGCGAGCCGTCGAGGTCGATGGCGCGGCAGAGATCTTCGCGGACGGTCACGGTGAACCCGAGCTTCGCCGCATCAACGGCGGAGAAGTTGACGCAGAAGTCGGTGGCGAGGCCCACCATGGTGAGATCCGTGATGCCGCGGGTGCGGAGGTAGCCTTCGAGGCCCGTCGGGGTTTCGCGGTCGTTCTCGAAGAAGGCGGAGTAGCTGTCGATGGCGGGGTTCATGCCCTTGCGGACGATCATGTTCGCGGGGACGGTACGCAATTCGGCGTGGAATGCAGCACCGAGCGCCCCTTGGATGCAATGGTCGGGCCAGAGCACCTGCGTGCCATACGCCATCTGCGTCGTCTCGTAGGGCGATGTGCCGGAATGCGAGGATGCAAAGGACGAATGGCCCGCCGGGTGCCAGTCCTGGGTCAGGATCACGACCGGAAAATCGTCCATCAGCGCGTTGATGCCGGGCACGATTTCGTCGCCCTCCGGAACGGCAAGCGCACCGCCGGGGCAGAAGTCGTTTTGCACGTCGATCACGATCAGGGCGCGGCTCATGGGCGAACTCCGGTTGCTTGTCGCAGGCACTGTAGGCAGCCGGGCACGGCTTGGAAAGCCGCCATGCCGGGCTTGAAGCGATGCCGGGGCAGGCGTAGATGAGCGCGCATGTTCACCGTGGCCGCACTTTATCACTTCACCCGGTTCGAGGATCCGGCGGCGCTGAAGCCGCCGCTGGCGGAGCTGTGCGAGGCGTCCGGCGTGCGCGGCACGCTGCTTCTGGCGCGAGAGGGGATCAATGGGACCATCGCGGGGTCGCGGGCCGGGGTCGACGCGGTTCTTGCCCATATCCGCGCCCTGCCCGGCTGCGCGGACATGGAATGGAAGCAGAGCGCGGCGCGCGAAATGCCCTTCCGCAAGTTGAAGGTGCGGCTCAAGCGCGAGATCGTCACCATGGGTCAGCCGGATGTCGATCCGCGCGCACGGGTCGGGCACTACGTGGAACCCGCCGACTGGAACGACCTGATCCGGGACCCGGAGGTGGCGGTGATCGACACGCGCAACGATTACGAGGTGGCGATTGGCAGTTTCGAGGGCGCGGTCGACCCGAACACGCAAAGCTTCGGCCAGTTTCCGGCCTGGTGGGAGGCGAACAAGGCGCGGTTTCACAACAAGAAGATCGCAATGTTCTGCACCGGCGGGATCCGCTGCGAGAAATCCACGAACTGGCTGCTGGCTCAGGGGGTCGAGGAGGTCTACCACCTCAAGGGCGGGATCCTGAAATACCTGGAGGAGGTGCCGGCGGACGGAAGCACGTGGCAGGGCGAATGCTTCGTCTTTGACGGCAGGGTCAGCGTCGGGCACGGGTTGGTGGAGGGGCCGCACGAGCTGTGCCATGCCTGTCGCCGCCCGATTCTGCCCGAGGACCGCGCGCGCCCCGAATACGAGCAGGGGGTGAGCTGCCATCACTGCGTGAACGAGACGAGCGACAGCGACAAGGCCCGGTTCCGCGAACGCCAGCGCCAGATCGAGCTGGCGAAAGCGCGGGGCGAAAGCCACCTCTGACAGGTCGGTCGGGCAAAAAGCCGCACGCGCAGATTGCAGTTTTTCTTCGGCAGTTCAGCGTTTCATGCAAGTCTGGACCGGAAACAATGAGGGGTGCAGACGTGTTGCAACGCATTCTTTCGGCCGCGATTCTGATCCTGGGCACTCTGCCCGCACAGGCGGATCGGCTTGGCGATGTCGTCACCTGGCCGGCCGGACCCGCGGTCATCAAGACGGGCAACCAGATACGGGTACAGTGGTACTACCTGATCGAAGACCCGGCCGGCGCGTACATGTTCGCGCGCCCGATGAAGGACGGATCGCCTGCACCGGGATATGCTGCCAGCGGCTCCATCCTCTATCGTGGCGAGGGGCAGGCGACGGCGGAGTTCACGCTGCGGACGCCTGGCGACATCGACGCCATCCGTATCCAGATCGTCGACCAGAGCCGTAACGTGCGGCACCAGACGGTTCAGCCGGCGCAGTTGCGCTTTGCCGAGAACCCGATGGGGACGGCGATGCTGCAGGTGATCCCCGGGGCGATCCTTCCGCGCCCCTCCACCGGTGGCAATGCGCCCGCCGACATCCGGACCATGCGTCCGCTGCTCCCGGCTGACCGGTTGCGACCGATGCTGAATCGTGACCTCTTTACGCGTGTAACCCCTGCCCTGCCGGACAATTTCGATCTGCCCGGCGACAACATGCAGCCCATGCAGAACCTCGCCAACGTCCCGCCGCCGGTCGATGTGGGCGGGGTCGATGCGGAATGGGTTGGCCAGCTCGAACGTTGGCTCGGCCATATGACGTTGATGATGGGTTTCGACATCATGCGGCTGATGGGCGACGGTGACGAGTTCGACCAGTACATGCAGCAGGAGCAGGCCGACAATCCGACCGTCTACGAGGTGCTGGACCGGCGCCGCAAGACCATCGGCAACCTGCTGGACGGCCTGTGATGCGCGCGATTCTGGTCATCGCGCTTGTCTGGCTGGCTCTGCCGCTTGCCGCGCAGCAGAACGTGCCGTCGCTGTCGAATGCCGGCGGCATCACCTACGAGGAATACGAACGGCGCGTGACCGAAGGTGCGCAAGGCGGCGTTCCCGTCCCGCCCGCTGCGGGTTCCGGCGCGGCGGGAACGCGGCTGGGTTATGCCGCCACGGACGAGATGCGCACGGCGCTGGGTCAGGCGATCTATGACGATCACATCGCGCTGCTCGACTACAACCGGCGTGTGTTCGAATGGCAGATGACGTCCACCATGGTCAGCTTCTGGATGGTGATCGCATTGGTGCTGGCAGGGTTGGCCTTTGCCGCGATCCAGTTCTGGCGGGCGATGCGGGCAACAGCCGGTGATCCCGGACTGAACACGGATCTGGAGTTGTCGGGCAAGGGGCTGAAGGTCTCTTCCCCGGTGCTGGGGGTGATCATCCTGACGATCTCGCTGGGCTTCTTCTATCTCTACCTGCTTCATGTCTACCCGATCGAACATGTCCGGGGCGATCCGGCGCGGCCGGCCGCCTCCGACACCGACGCCGACGCCGACGCCGAGTGATCCGGCCCGCTCAGGCCGCCTGGGTTCGGGGAACGCGCGGCCGGGTCCGCGACAGGAGCCAGAGCATGATCGCGATGTTGAGCCCGTTCCACGCGATCCCGTTGAGAAAGGCCGCCCGGTAGGATCCGGTCAGGTCGTAGATCCAGCCAGAGGCCCAGCCGCCCAGCGCCATGCCGAGAATGGTCATCATCAGCACGAAGCCCACGCGCGCCCCGGCTTCCCTGGCGGGCATGTATTCACGCACCACGAGCGCGTAGGAGGGCACGATTCCGCCCTGGCTGAGTCCGAAGACCAGCGACACGACATAGAGCGGCACCAGCGCGTCCGATGGCAGATAGAGCACCAGCGCCACACATTGCAGGACCGACCCCAGCAGCAGCGTGCGCACGCCACCCAACCGATCGGCGATGAGCCCGGAGATGATGCGGGAGACGACCCCGCCCAACAACATCAGCGACAGCATCTGGTGGCCGACCGCGGGACCGTAGCCCAGCCCCACGCAATAGGCCACGATGTGGACCTGTGGCATGGACATCGCCACGCAGCAGCCGATCCCGGCCAGCCCGAGCAGAAGGGCCAGCGTGCGCGACGAAAGCCCGGTGGTCGCAGCCCGGGCGAGCGATTCCGCCTCCACCGCTTCATGGGCACCGACCGGCACCCGCCGCCGCAGGGTGAACGACAGGGGCACCACGACCAGCACGATCGCCGCCATCGCGAAATAGACGCCGCGCCAGCCATCAGCTTCCAGCACGCCCGAGAGAACGTTGGGCCAGATCGCGCCGGAGAGGTAGTTTCCCGAAGCCACAAGCGCCACGGCCAGGCCGCGCTGCCGGTGGAACCAGTGCGAGATATCGGCAATCAGGGGACCGAACCCCACCGCCGCACCAAGTCCAAGGACAAGGTGCAGACCCGACAGGACCGCGATATCGGGCGCCAGCGCCGCCAGCGCATAGGACGCACCAAGAACCACCCCCGCGACCTGCAGCGTGATCGTAACACCCAACCTGTCGATCATGCGCCCCGCCAGCAGGTTGCCCAGCGCGAAGCCCAGCATGGTGAGCGTATAGGGCATGGTGGCCGACGCTCGGGAAGCTCCGAAATCGCTTTCGATGTTCGGCAGCACGGCGATCACCATCCACATGCCGGAATTGGCCACGACGGCGACCACGAGGGTCAGGACGAGGCGAAGCCAGGAATAGCGGCTGTCGAGGATATCTTCGGGTCGGGACACGGCTGGCAGTTGTCGCGAAAGCCTCGCCCACCGCAAGCAGAATAGCGACATTCCTAATTGTTAAGTCACAAGTAACACCTGCCGGGTATGACTGACCCCGGGTGAAAAATTGGTGGTGGATATGAGCGCGCAAAGCAATGTCGCGCCCATTATCATAAAGAGAGTCAAGAAATCCGGCGGAGACGGGCACCATGGTGGTGCCTGGAAAGTGGCTTATGCCGACTTCGTCACTGCGATGATGGCTTTCTTCATGTTGATGTGGCTCTTGAACGCAACGACTGAAAAACAACGCAAGGGAATCGCGGACTACTTCGCTCCGACGATCTCTGTCTCACGGGTCTCCGGCGGCGGCGATGGCGTGTTCGGCGGCGAGAGCATCTTTTCCGAAGAAGTTCTGGCGCGCAACGGTCAGGGGGCGACCCTGAAGACCCACAGCGAGCAGAACAAGTCCCGCGGGACACTCGGTGAATCCGGAACCGGTTTCGATGAACAGTTCCGCGCAATCGAAGAGGCTCTGCAAGGACGCGGCGGTGAATCCGTCGTCGAAGAGAACCTGATGAAGCACATCATCACGCGGGTGACCGACGAGGGACTGGTGATCGAGCTCTTCGACCTCGACGGCATCCCGCTGTTCGAGACGGCCAGCGCGACGCCGAGCCCGATACTCATGGACCTGGCGCGGCTGATCAGCAACGTGTCGAAATCGGTGACCAACGGGGTCGCGGTGGAAGGTCATGTTTCCGCGGAGCCCGTCGTCACCGCCCACAGCACGATCTGGGAGCTGTCTGCAGCACGTGCCGGCGCGATGCGCGAGTTGCTCGGCGAAGTTGGTCTGCCCTCCGAACGGCTGCGCCGCGTCACCGGTCACGCGGACCGCGAACCGGTGGTCCAGGATCCGATGTCCGTCCGCAACAACCGGCTGGAGATCATCCTTTTGCGGGACGACAAGTAGAACCAATTTTACTTGTTAGCCCGGTGTTAAGTCGGATGCGCCTATCAGTGCGTCGAGAGTTCGAGCGATGCAGCAGAAAGGCGTATCCCATGACCATTTCCTCCTCGTTGAATGCCGGTGTTTCGGGCCTAAATGCCAACGCTCAGCGGCTTTCTTCGATTTCGGACAATATCGCGAACGCGTCAACCTATGGCTACAAGCGGGTCGAGACCGATTTCGCGGCCATGGCCAGCCCGTCCACTGGCGGCAAGTATTCCGCAGGCGGCGTGAGCGCGACGACGACCCGGTTGATCGACCAACAGGCCTCTTTCGTGACGACCGACAATCCGACCGACCTCGCCGTGCGCGGGCGCGGTTTCCTGCCGGTGACACAGCTTCCCGATACGATGGTCGCCAACGGCGATACCCAGATGTTGCTGACGACCACCGGATCCTTCCGGACCAACGAGGACGGCTACCTCGTGACCTCGTCGGACCTTGTCCTGATGGGTTGGCCGGCCGATTCGGACGGTTCGATCGGAACCTTTCCCCGCGACACGTCCGGCGGTCTGGAGCCGGTGAGGATCAACCTGTCGCAATTCTCTGCCGATCCCACGACGGCAGTCAGTGTTTCGGTGAACCTGCCGGCAACGGAAACGGAATCCACCGGGACAGGTGATCCGCGCAACCTGTCGGTCGAATACTTCGGCAATCTCGGCCAGTCCGAAAGCCTCGACTTCGAATACATCCCGACCGTTCCCGGTTCCGGCGCATCGAACGAATGGACCATGATCGTGACGGATTCGGCGTCCGGCGGGGCCGTGGTGGGCGAGTATACACTGACCTTCGACGACAGCCGGGCCGACGGCGGGACGCTGGCCTCGGTCGCGACCGTTTCGGGCGGCGCCTATGATCCGACGACCGGATCGGTCATCCTGAGCGTTGCCGGCGGCCCTCTCGAACTGACGATCGGGGCGATCAACGACCCCGAGGGCATGTCGCAGCTGGGCGATGCCTTTGCGCCCGTCGTGATTTCCAAGGACGGCAGCCAGATCGGCAACATGATCAGCGTCGAAGTGGACGCAAACGGCTTTGTCCGCGCGATGTTCGATACCGGCGTCTCGCGCACGATCTACCAGATCCCGCTGGTCGACCTGCCGAACCCGAACGGCATGACCGCGGTCGACTACCAGACCTACGTGCCCAACAACGAAAGCGGCCCCTTCTTCCTGTGGGATGCGAGCGACGGTCCGACCGGTGACATCGTGTCCTATGCACGCGAGGAATCGGCCACGGACGTTGCGGGCGAACTGACCGCCATGATCCAGACACAGCGGGCCTACTCCACGAATGCGAAGGTCATCCAGACCGTCGACGAGATGTTGCAGGAAACGACCAACATCAAGCGTTAATCGCGCGGTTCTTCCCAACACAGGGTAACGTGACATGACGATTTCATCTGCATTGTCCAATGCACTGTCGGGCCTCTCGGCCACGGCAAGAGGCTCCGAAGTGGTGGCCTCGAACATCGCGAACGCAGGCACGGCGGGCTACGCGCGCCGTACGCTGGAGGTGTCCTCGAACACAGGGGCAACCTCGGGCGGCGTTTCGGTGACCGGGGTGACCCGTCATGTCGACCCCGTCGTGTTGGGAGCCCGCCGCGAGGCCCAGGCGGACATGGGCCACGCCAAGGTGGTGAACGACTTCCTGACCCGTCTGGAAACCACGATGGGCACGCCCGACGATCCGCAGGCACTGACCAACCGGATCGCGGACTTCGATGCGAGCCTCCTGTCGGCGTCGAGCCGCCCGGACGCCAACGAACGGCTGGAAGCGGCGCTTCTGGCCGCGCAGGACGTTGTCGACGTGATCAACTCGACCAGCGATGAGATCACGCAGATGCGCAGCGAGGCCGATACTGCGATCGACGCGCAGGTGACCCGGCTGAACTCCGCACTGAAGGAAGTGGAGGAGCTGAACCAGCGGATCTCCAAGATGGTCATCCGCGGCAAGGACGACAGCTCCCTGCAGGATCTCCGGCAGAAACTGATCGACGAAATCAACGACATCGCGCCGGTGCGGACCGCGCCGCGCGACAACGGTCAGGTGGCGCTTTATTCCACCGGCGGTATCATCCTGCTCGACGGGAGCGCGCGCGAAATCGAGTTCTCGCCTGTCAACCTTGTGACGCCCTACATGTCCATCGAAGCCGGGCACCTGTCCGGTCTCAGCGTCGACGGCATTTCGCTGCGGATGGGTTCCAGCAACGCGGATCTGCCCGGCGGCACGCTCGCCGCGCAGTTCGAGGTCCGCGACGAGTTGGGCCCCGATGCGATGCGCCAGATCGACGCCGCCGCACGCGACCTGGTGGAACGGTTCCAGGACCCCTCCGTCGACCCGACGCTGGGTGTCGGCGATGCCGGGCTCTTCACCGATGGCGGTCTGGCTTTCGATCCGGCCGACGAGGTGGGACTGGCCGAACGCCTGACGCTGAACCCGCTGGCCGACCCGAGCCAGGGAGGCGAAGCATGGCGCCTGCGCGACGGCCTGGGGGCAGCGACATCGGGGGCGGTCGGCCAATCGGCGATCATCGACAGCCTGCGCGGCGCCCTCGCGGCCGAGCGCGTTCCGGCATCGGGCAACTTCGGAACCGGATCGATGGCACTGTCCGATCTCGCCAACGGGTTGCTGAGCCGTGTCGGCGTGCAACGTCTGACTGCCGAAAACTCGCTCAGCTACGCCAATGCCTCCTTTCAGGAGATGGCACAGGTCGAACGCGCCGGCGGCGTGGACACGGATGCCGAACTGCAACGCATGATCCTTCTGGAGCAGACCTATGCGGCCAACGCCCGCATGATCCAGACCATCGAGGACATGCTCGATTCCCTCATGAGGATCTGAAAGTGACCATGAACACATACGGCGATATGGCCCGCGCCTTCGGGCTGCGAAATCAGAGCACCCTGCTGAAGACCGACATTCAGCGCCTGAACACCGAACTCGCAACGGGCAAGGCCGCGGATCTCGCGTCCCACCTGGGCGGCAGCTACGCCCGCCTCACCGGGATCGAGCGGGACATGCGCCTGCTCGACGGCTTCCAGGTCTCTATCGCCGAAGCGGAACAGTTCACGGAGCTGATGCAGGCCCGGCTGGGCCAGATCGGCGAGGTCGCCTCCGAATTCGCGCGCGGGCTCGTCTCCGGCGATGCCAGCAGCAGTGCGGCAACCTCCGACACGCTGGCCGATGCAAGCCGGATGCATTTCTCCTCGGTCGTCTCGATGCTGAACAGCGAAGCCGCGGGGCGGAACCTTTTCGCCGGCGACACGACGGATGTCAGCCCGCTCATCGATGGTGACGCCATCCTGGCGGAACTGGAAACGGTCGTCGCCGGGGCAACCACCGCCGCGGATATCCAGTCCGCGCTGGACGCCTGGTTCTCCTCGCCCACCGGGTACGACACCTTCGCCTATGCCGGCAGCACGACCGCGATGGCCCCGCTGAAGATGTCGGCGACCGCCAGCGTCGCGGTCGACATCCGCGCCGACAACGCGGCGCTCAAGGACGTGCTCAAGGGGCTGGCCATGGCCGCCCTGGTCGATGCGCCCGGAACAAGCCTTTCGACGATCGAGAAGGCAGACCTTTTCCGTCAGTCCGGCGAGGATCTGCTGTCCGCGGAGAACGGCCTGATCGGCCTTCAGGCGCGGCTTGGCACCGCACAGGAACAGATCGAGCGATGGTCGGTACGCAACCAGTCGGAAATGGCCGGGCTGGAATACGCCAAGGGCGCACTGCTCTCGGTCGATCCCTATGAAACCGCAACCGAGTTGCAAGCGGCGCAGTTCCAGTTGGAAGGTCTCTACACCGTGACCGTGCGCCTCTCGCAACTCTCATTGGTGAATTTCCTGTGATGGCATTTCTCAGACTGGTTCTCGTCTTTCTCCTCTTCGTCTCCCAGGCAACCGCGGGTCCGGTCCGGATCAAGGACCTGGTGAACTTCGACGGTGTCCGCGGCAACGATCTCGTCGGCTACGGACTCGTGGTCGGGCTCAACGGCACCGGCGACGGGTTGCGGAACGCACCGTTCACCGAGGAGATCATGTCCAACATCCTCGAGAGGCTGGGCGTGAACGTCACGGGAGAGCAGTTCAGGCCAAAGAACGTCGCGGCGGTATTCGTCACGGCGACACTGCCGCCGTTTTCACGGGCCGGCAGCCAGATCGACGTGACGGTTTCCGCCATCGGCGATGCCAAGAGCCTGCTGGGCGGTACGCTGGTCATGACGCCGCTCAACGCGGCGGATGGCGAGATCTATGCCGTGGCGCAGGGGACAATCATCGCCGGCGGTGCATCCGCCGAAGGCGACGGCGCACAGGTCATCCAGGGCGTACCAACGGCGGGCGTGATCCCGTCGGGCGCACGGGTGGAGCACGAGGTCGAATTCGAACTCGCCTCGGTCGGCGACATGCGTCTTGCCTTGCGCGAGGCGGATTTCACCACCGCGGCCCGGATCGAAAGCGCGATCAACTCCGAATTCGGTCGCAACGTGGCGGTCATGCTCGACGGCGGCACGGTCATGCTGGACGTGACGGCCACCCGGGCCCGTTCCGTTGCCCACGCCTTGGGTCGGATCGAGAATATCGAGATCGAGCCCGAGTTGCCCGCGCGGGTCATCGTCGACCAACGCTCCGGCACGATCGTGATGGGCGAGGACGTTCGGATCTCGCGCGTGGCGGTGTCCCAGGGCAACCTGACGCTCCGGATCGCCGAACGCCCCGTGGCCGTGCAGCCCAATCCTTTTGCCGAAGGTGAAACCGTGGTCCTGCCCCGCACCGAGGCGGCTATCGAGGAGGAGCCGGGCATCGGCCTCGCCGAGATCCCCGAAGGCGCGAGCCTGTCGGAAGTGATTGCAGGGATGAACGCGCTCGGCGTGGCCCCGCGCGACATGATCGACATCCTGAAAAGCATCAAGGCGGCCGGCGCGCTGCACGCCGAATTCATCGTCCGGTAACCGGGTCGCCGGGATAGGTTTGACGTTTCAGAGCGGCGGTCCGGGGATCCGGGCCGCCGTTCGTCTTTGTGCGTCAAGCGCGCGATGCGCCGCCGAGCGCGCCAGGCGACACGCTGCGCACCGGCGGAGGTCCCGAGACGACCCGTTCGCCCTACCACAACCTGATCCGGCTGTGAAACATGGCCGTCAGACCCGGCCAGATCCCGCAACGCAGCGCGACCACCACGGCGCAGACCGCCGCGACGCCGACCTGCAAGGCGGCATAGGTCGCCGCGAGCGACACAAGGCCCTCGCGCGCCGCGGAGAAGACGAGGATCAGGGCGAACGGCATGGCCGCCCACACGATCCAGGCCCGGATGGTTTCGAGCCGCGTCATCGCCATGAACATGTGGGTCGCACCGAACAGCGCCGGCGCCGATTGCGCGATGATCAGGTAGATCAGCGGCTGCCGCCCCTCGGCCGAGTTGATGCCGAAGAGATGCAGCACAGGCCCCGCGGAGACAAACAGCAAAAGCGCACCGGCACCGCCGATCAACAGGAATCCCAGGTTGGCACGCGCGGATTGCGCCACGAAGCGTGACCGTTCCCGGTGTCGGTAGGACCGTCCGATCGGTCCCGAAAGCGCACGCGAGAGCACGCGGAACAACAGGTCAAGCGACATCGCCACGCTCCGCGCGATGAGGTAGATCGCGCATTCGACCGGCGTCAGGACCAGACCGATCACCATCACGTCGACGTTGCGGAACAGGATTGTCCCGGCCTCGGCCATGCTGTCCAGAAAGACGGCCGCGGTGGGCAGCTCGCCGCTCCACCGCAGCGCAGGCAGGCGTCGCGCGGCCAGCATCAGCACCACGAGCAGGCAAAGCGCATGCAGTCCCAGAACGACATCGAAGCGCAGTGACCGTGTCTCCGCGAGCACGAGGATGCCCGCTATCGACAGCAGGACAGGAAGCGGTCCCGTGAGAACCGCGATCTTGCCGGGCTCCTCCCCGCGTCGAAGGGCGAAACCCGAGAGCCGCAGCAGGGCGAAAAACGCCGAAAGGACCGCGATCATCACCGGCATTTCGGGCCAGGGAAACAGCACCTTGCCACCCACCTGCCAGGAAATCATCGTCATCACCGGCAGCACGATCATGCAGCGCGCAACCAGTCCGGCGACAGCAGCGCTCCAGGCAGTCGCGGCATCTGCTCCGGCGCGCTCGCCTGTTTCCTGCAGCCAGTTTTTCCAGCCCACGGTCAGGATACCGCCGACACAGGCGGAGAAGACGAGCACATAGATCACGCGCCCGAGGTCGGAACTGGGCAGGACCTGCGTGAGAACCCAAAGGTAAAAGCACCAGACCGTCACTTCCGAGGCGGCTGCAAAGGCGTAGTTGACCGCGCCGCGGGTCATGACGCGGCACGCGGTGCGGCGGGGTCCGGTTTATGAGAGTCGAACGGGTTCACGCCGGGTCCGCCCGCATCGGGCTCGACACCGCGAGGCAGCCGCTCAGCAGCCCCAAGGTGAAACCGGCATGCGCGACCAGCGCCAGCCAGCCGATCCGCAAACCGTGCACTACACCCGATTGTCCCCGCACCGACAGCGCGGCGCAGACCACGATCGTCAGGTACAGGATCGGCACGAGGCTGTAGATCGGATCGACGGCGACCGCAGCCACCAGCGACGCGAGGCTGGCCATGACCGCAAGGAACGGCACGAGCTGGTGGCGCGACAAGGCGTGCCGGTACCTGCGTGCGCAGATCGACCGTCCGCGTCCCTTCACGATCATTTGGCGCAGGAATGCCTTCGGTGTCGCCCGGGGAAGGTATTGCACCGGAAGCCCGGCGGCGAACCAGATGCGATGGCCGGCCTGCAGCAGCCGCATGTCCAGATCGATGTCCTCGCAGGCGCTGAAATCCGTGTCGTAGCCACCCAGCCTGCAAAACGTGTCGAGGTCGAAGGCCGCGTGCTGTCCCTGCCCGGTCCAGCCGTTCCGGGCGCCATACTGGTGGGGCGAATCGGCGCCCGCGAGGCCGGAGCGATGAAGGTCCGCGCCTGCCTGGCTCCATGCGTTCTCGTTGCGCTGCCGCGTGACCCTTGCCGGCACCACGATACTCGCCGCCTGGTTCTGGCCGAGATGGGCGACAAGGCCGGACACGAATCCTGGCGGGTAGATTGCCTGTGCGCTCGCGCGCACCAGCGTGTCGAATCCCTGGTCCCGGGCCGCGCGCGCCGCGCGGTTGATCGAATGCGCCTCGGTCTTGCCGGGATTTTCGATCAGCCTGAGCCGCGGCGAGGCCGTCAGGTAGTTGCGAACGGTCTGCAAGGTGCCGTCGATGCTGCCACAGTCGATCACCCAAACGGCATCCGCCGCCGGATCGGCCAGCATGCTTTCCACCACGTCCAGAATCGTGGCGCACTCGTTCAGCGTGGGCAGCACGACCACGGTCTTGCGCTGCGCTTCCATTTTCCCGACCCCCACTTGGTCTCACAGCGGGACGGTCGCGGAAAATGCTTGCCGCGCGATTAATTCACGCAGCCCCCATGATTAGAGCTTAAGACAAATCGGCACGAATCCTTGTGCGCGGCGGATCAGAAGTAGCTGCGCACGAGGCTCCCCGCGATCAGGCTCCAGCCGTCGGCGACGACGAAGAACGCGAGCTTGAAGGGCAGCGACACGATCGCCGGCGGAACCATCATCATGCCCATGGACATGAGCACCGCGGCCACGACGAGGTCGATGATGAGGAACGGAAGAAAGACCAGGAAGCCCACCTGGAACGCGCGCGACACCTCCGACAGCAGAAAGCTGGGAACGAGGACCGAGAGTGGCGCCTCTTCGTTCACCACGACCTCTGCCGTCTCCGGACGCAGGTCCGCCATCGCGTAGAAGGTATCGGCATCGACCCGGTTGATCATGAACCCGCGAAACGGCTCCATCGTGAGGCGAAAGGCGGTCTCGATGTCGATCTCCTCACGGGTGAGCGGGCCGATGCCCTGTTCCCACGCCGCGGTAAAGACCGGCTCCATGATGAAGTAGGTCAGAAACAGCGCCAGCGACACGATGAGCATGTTGGGCGGCGACGCCTGAAGCCCGATCGCCTGGCGCAGGATCGACAGCACCGTGATCAGGAACGGAAAGCAGGTCACCATGATGGCGATGCCCGGCGCGAGGCTCAGCACCGTGATCAGGGCAAAGAGCTGGATCGTCCGTGCCGACAGCGACTCGCCGTCGCCCAGCGATATCGAGATGTCCTGGGCAAAGGACAGTCCGGGCAGACAGACAAGGAGTCCTGCTATCAGGACGACGCGCATCATGTTCAGGCAAGCCCGCTCTTGAGGTCCACGATCTCGGTAAGACGCACGCAGAGCTGTCCGCTGCCTTCCTCCCCGGCTTCTTCGAGCGTGCCGCGCGCGATCAGCTTGTCGCCCACGAACAGTTCCACCGGGTCGTGGGCC
>CBDUPF010000055.1:0-16090 GCA_965369035.1 uncultured Aliishimia sp. | reverse complement strand
GTGCCGTCGCCGAACAGGAACGTCTCCACCTGCCGCGTGCCCAGCCCGTCGATGATCCGCAACTGGTCGCCCGAGAGCGGCAGGGTGAAGAGCAGATCGTCGCCATCCCGCGTGATGGTGACGTCGGCCAGCGTGATCAGCGCATCGAAGATCACGCGGTCCTCGGCCCCCGCAACAGGGTTCGTGACCTCCGTGATCTCGTCCAGCCCGTAACCCACGCCGAAGGCATAGGTATCGCCCAACCGGCCGCCAAAGAGTGAGTCGTCCCCCTGCCGCCCGTCGAGCACGTTTTCCTGGTCGATCACGCCGACGATGGTGTTGTCGCCGCGGTTGCCACCGACGATGGCCAGCAACTCCTCGATATCCTGGATGGTGAAGACGGAGCCGTCGGCGAACTCGAACCGCTCCACCCCCATGCGCACGTCGGAGAACTGCCCCTCGATCCGCAGCGTGTCGGGCCGGTCGGTCAGCGTGATCAGCAGGTTGTCGCCGTCCTTGGAGAACACGGCCGTTTCAACCGAGATGTCGTCGCCGAACCGCACGATGTCGATGCCGGTCCACCCGGCCTCCACGCGGTCGCGGATCACGTCCTCGCCGTAACCTGCGTCAAACAGATACGTGTCACCATCCGAGGAGCCGATCAGCAGGTCGTTGCCCCCGCGCCCGTCGATGGTTTCGGCGAAATGCGTGCCGACCAGGGTATCATCCCCGTCCGTGCCGATCAGGTCCACGTCCTCGGGGTTGAGGTCGGTATAAACCACGGTCACATCGGCAAAGACAAAGCTCTCGATGGCGTTGGTCTGGTTGCCGAAGCGGTTGTACTGGCTTTCCAGCGTGATCGACTCGCCGGTCGATTTCAGAGTAAAGGTCAGGTCTTCGGCCGCACGGCTGATCTCGATATCGCCAAAGGAGATACCGCGCATCTCCAGCACGTCGCCGCGGCCCGGCGACAGCAGCGGATGGTTGGTCGCATCATAGATGACGTCCGTGCCGTAGCCTTCGGCATAGATGTAGGTGTCGGAATAGACGCCGCCCTCCGCCCGGTCGTTGCCGAGCCCGAGGTCGATGGTGTCGCGCATGTCGAAGCCATAGATGACATCGTCGCCATCGGTGGAGGCCTGCTCGATCAGCACGCGGCCGAAGGTGGCCATGTCCCAGACAGCACCGTCACCGAAGGTGATTTCATCGACATTGTCGTAGTAATAGTCGCCGAACAGAACGGTCGAGGTCAGCTTGAACTGGTTCGTCAGCGTCAGCCGGTCGTCGGTGCCGTCGAAGTAGAGGTCGATCGTCGGGCTCGCGCCATCGCGCACGAAGGTGATGTCGTCCACGCCATAGACGCCGATATGCAGCGTGTCGTAGCTGGCGGTGAGGAAATCGGTCAGGTTGTCCTCGATCACGTCATGGTCGTAACCGGGGCCGAAGATGTAGGTGTCGTTCCGGTCGGTGCCCGACAGAACATCGTTGCCCGCGCCACCGTCGAGCCTATCCTCGTAGTGGAAGCCGAAGATGACGTCGGCCTCGTCGGTCTTGGCCTGTTCGACCACCAGTTCCATGATCTGGCCTTCGTCGAGGAAGGACATGTCCTGGAACACCAGCCGCTCGATCCGGTCGAGCCATTGCACGCCGAAGACCCAGGTGTTGATGAAATCGAACTGGTTTTCGAGCGTCAGCTGCTGGCCGGTCTCGTTGCCCTCCTCGTCCAGCATCCGGATCTCGAGGTCGTCGCTGTCGCCGTTGCGGATGAACTTCAGCCGGTCCTGCTCGATTCCGACATCGAACTGCACGTAATCCAGATGGTCGACCAGGATCTGGTCGTTGTTGTCTTCGATCCGGTCGACGCCATCGCCCTCGCGGATGATGTAGATGTCGCTGTCGCGCAGGCCCCGCATGATGTCGTTGCCCTTGCCGCCCTCCAGCACGTCGAGCGCGGGCGTGCCGATCACCACGTCGTTGGTGTCCTTCGGGTGCGAGGTGGCCAGCGCGATGTCGTAGACGTTCCATTCCTTGCCGTCGGCCCAGATGATCTCCACCATCTCGGTATCGTCGGTGAAATCGGTGCCGAAGGGTCCGATCCACTTGCCGTCGAACTGCCGCTTGACCGTGACGGTGTCGCCGGTCGTCAGATCCTCGATCACCAGATCGATGCCGTCCTTGGTCGCGATGACGTCCTCGGCCCGCAAATGGGCGAAGCGCAGGAAGTCCGCGTTCCGCGGCCCCAGCGGCGCCTCGACGTCCTCGATGATCACCTCGCCGAAGTTCCGCCCGAGAATGTAGGTGTCGCCGCCGAGCCCGCCCTGGATCAGTAGCGGTTCGCTGCCCGCTTCGATCACGAAGTAGTCCGACCCGCTCGTGCCCTCGATCAGCACGTCGTCGGTCGCGCGGGTGATGATCTTTTCCTCGTCGACGGACAGCCGTTCCGCGGTCGCCACGAGAGAGAAATTGATCGGCACGTTTTCCCAGGCCGCAAAGATCATCTGCAGCAGGAACTTCTCGTTGATGTCCTCCTCGCTGACCTTGGTGAAATCGGGATAGATCGCGTTCAGGATCTCGTCCCAGGCGGTCAGCCAGTCGTAGATGCCATCCTCGTCGGCGGGCGCATCCTCGAAGATCGCCTCGAACATCGGGACAAGCTGCAGATCCTGCGTCGGGACCCAGCGGTCGGGGCCGGGATCGTACTCGATGCCGCGGAAGTAGTCGGAGAGGCCGCCTTGCGAGGCCAGCCGCACCGCCATCGCGCGCGAGAAACCGATGTAGTTCTCGATCAGGACCTGGAACAGTTCGGTCGCGGGTTCGACCACGGAGAAATACTCGCCCTCGGGCCGCACCTCGCCGCCCTCCTGCTCTCCAAAGCCGCCGGAATCGTAGATCAGAAGCCCGGTATCGGGGTCGACGGTGGTGTAGAGAACCTCGGGCTGGAACTCGACCCCGTAGGAGAGCAGCGCGAAGCGGAATTCGTCGATGGTCAGGACTTCGGCGCGGTAGAAACTGTCATCGGCGGAATTCGCCTCGTCCAGCGTGTCGAAGTCGATCTCATAGCCGCGCAGGCCGAAGCCGCCGGGCCGGCCTTCCTTGAACTGCAGCTCCAGCGCGCGGTCGAGGTTGCGCGACCAGATGTGGAAGCCGCCCTGGTCATCCTCCACCCAGATCGAATAGTCGGTGACGATCCCGTCGACCATGTAGACGGCCATGCGCTCGAAGGGCAGGCCGCGGAACGGGTCTTGGCCGAAGGTCTCCACGCGCCATTCCTGTGCGGTGCCGCGCGGCTGCGCGCGGATGTCATCGACCGTCGGGCGGGCGATGACGGTGCCCTGCGGGTCACGCACGGGGGACCCGGAGGCAAGCTGCCAATAGCCTCCCTGCGCGTCCGGCACGAACTCGCCCCAATCGAGCACCACGGCCCTGCCGTCGACCAGTTCCACAAGGTAAGGACGTTCCTCCCGGTCTTCGATAGGGTCGCGCCGGTCGGAGGGGGAGAACATCTGCTCGATCCGCCAGCCATCCAGGCCGGCGAAATCCCCGAGCGCCGGATCGGGGATCTCGGCCCCGCCATTGTCGAGCAGCGGTTCGCCGGAGGCCAGTTCCCACCGGCCCACGCCGTTTTCCTCGACCCATTTCGCGCTGTCGAGCACCACGGTCTGGCCATCGACCTCACCGACCTTGATCGGCGTCAGCTCCAGGCTCTGCTCGATCGACCGGCCCCAGGCCCCCAGCACCGGGCGCGCCTGCTCGCGCAGCGTGAGCAGGTCGGGAACCGTCATCGCTGCCGTGGCCTCGGCAATCGCCTCGTTGACCGCCAGGTCGTTCGACGCGTTCACCGCCAGATCGGCGAGCTGGCCGCGGCCGGTGGAATTGACCGGATTGCCCGAGGGCGCCTTCGCCGCGAAATCGGCGACACCCCGGTCGCCGTTGAAGACGGACCGGGTCAGGTTGGTCTCGAAGATGATCTCGAAGATGTTGCCGGTGGTGCCGTCGGAGCGGGTGAAACTGTCGCGTTCCCGCAGCAGGTGGCCCTGCGGCGTTTCGGTGCCCAGGTCGATGCCGCCCGCGTTGATCGAGGTGATGCCCAGATCGTCCAGCGAGTAGAGTTCGTCGTAATCGGAGGTGCCCGACGCGTCCCTGTCGCGCCAGACCTGCAGATCGGCCCAGCCGGCGTCGGAGGCGTCGATCACCCCGTCGGCATTGTCGTCGAGCGCGGCCAGTTCGGCGAACCCGGACCCGCCGGGCCGGCCGAACATCTCGTTGATATCGCGGATCTTTCCGTCGTCGTCGATGTCGATCACGAGGAAGCCGTCGTCGCTCGACAGCCATCCGGTCTTCTGTGCGAAGCCGTCACCGTCCAGGTCGAAATACGTCCCCGACTGGCTTTCCGATATCGTCTCCAACCCGTCGCCGTCGAGGTCGAGGACCAGCGGATCGTCCTCCACCGACCAATGCAGCGCCTTGGCAAAGGTCATGAGCTTCTGGGCGTAGAAGATCACCTGCCCCCAGACCGCGAAGAACAGCGATATCTCATTCCCGGTGCCGATGATGCGGAAGCGCATGTTGAGATCGGACACGCCGGCGAGACCGAAATCCTCGTTCTCTATCTCGGCGAAATCGTAGTCCTCCACGATCATCGCGGAACCCAGGATCCCGGGATCCTCGCCCGGATTCTCGGGGTTGTAGGCCACCAGACTGTGCGCGGCGGAATAGACGATCAGCTGGTTGGTCTGGGTGTAGCCGTACCAGACGAATGGGATGATGAAGTCCCACGCAAGTTCCGCAGAGTACGCTTCGAACCCGAAGAGGGAGTTCGACCCACCGGTCAGCGGCAAACCGAACATCTGCAGGATGTCTTCCTTTTCGGCATCCATGATGAAGGTGCCGGGCGCGAACCAGAAGATGTCCGTCTCCCCGTCGCCGGTGCCCTCGAATTCGCCTTCGGTGCCGTCGACATTGCCGCCGTAGAGTTGTCCCTTCCAGGAGGAATTGAAGAGGAAGTCGCGGTCATCCCCGCCGACCACGATCGCACCGGTCCCGCCACGCACGATCAGCCTGTCCTGGCCCTCCTGGCCGTAGATGGTAAGACGCATGTCCTCGGCGGCGGGTGCGGAGGTGCCCATCGGCGCTTCCAGCCCGTCCTCGTTGCCGACGCTGTCGCCGCTGAAGATGTATTCGGGGTCGGAGACATAGGCGATGTCGTTGCCCTTGCCCATGAAGAGGTCGCCGTGCCGCTGGTAGTCGTCGCCCAGGATCCAGCCGGAAATCGTCCCGAGATCCGCGTTCCAGACGATGTCGTCGCTGTCCGTCATCGTCACCTTTTCGGCGCCGGACACCCGCAGCGGATCGTTGTCGCGCCACTCGCTGAGCAGCGTCTGCGTGGACGGCGGAATATCGAGCAGGAGCGAGATCAGGATCCCCAGCGAGGACAACCCGCCCTGCAGGGCGCCGTTTGGCGCGGAGTCGCGCGTTGAGCCGTTCACGGAAATGATGCCCGAGCCGGCGGCCATGTAGCTCAGCTCGTCCCAGTCGTCCTTCGAGTAGCTCGTCCCGCCCGGATCGGCCATGTCGATCCAGATCGGCGTTTCGCGATGTTCCGCCAGAACGTGGAAGATATCCCCCTTTTCCGACAGGTGGACCTCCTCGATACCGTTGAGCAGGTCCGTCGATTCCTCGCCCGCGCCCAGCGGCGTGATCACGATCTCCACCACCGGCGCATCGCCCAGCTGGGTCACGCTCAGATCGGTCAGGATCAGCCCGTCTCCGGAAAGCGAGGACACCGGTGCATCCACCGGATCGCTGGCGATCGTGTACTTGACGACGTCGCGCTCGAACTTGTCGAGCAGGTATTGTTGCAGGTTGCGCAACAGATCCTCGAGCGGGGGCAGAATGTCGCCGAACCCGTTGTCGAGCTCCTGCACGTATCCCCCTGAACCGAAATAGATATCTTCCCGCGCGAAAGCCCCAGCACCGGTCTCGTTCGGGTCCGTCAGGCTTTCGATGATCCAGTCGTTGAGAACCTGGCCGGAGATCAGGTCGCGCCCGAGGCCGGAGAAGATGATGTCATCGCCGCCACCGGCAAAAACGACATCGTTTTCCCACTGGCCCACCAACCGATCGTCCTCGTCGGTCGCGGCAAAGGCGCGCGCCACATCGGAGCGCCAGTCGGTTTGCTCCACCGTGCGCAGCGGCATCACGAAATCGAGCCCGGTCTCCTCGAGCGAGAACCCCCATTTCTCGATCACGCCCGTGTCGCTGTCGCCGTAGAGATATTCGAGCGCCGCCGACACCGTGGCGAGGCTTTCGGAGAAGAGCTCCGCCATCGCCTCCTCCAGCCCCGGCACGTTGACCTCGCCCGGAGGCGCCTCGCCGTCGCCGTCCTGCAGATGCCAGAGCGTCTCCGAAAGGTCGATCTCCATGACCTTGGCGGACCCCGGATGCACCCGTTGGGACTGATCGTCGAGGAAGGTGAGGATGCCCTCTTCGGGGCCGATGATCCCGTCGCCCTGGTAGTTCCAGTAATCGACCTCCTGCAGGGCCATCTGCCCGGCGAACTGCACCACCGCCCGGATCAGCTCTTCCTCGAGCCCGAAGAGCTGGTTGGGAAGGTCGCCCCCATCGGATGCGGCGCCCAGTTCGTTGGCATCGTCGAACAGCGCCCGGATGGCGGTGGAGCCGAAGACATTGGCGCCCTCGCCCTCGCCCTGCGCGTCGATGGCGGAGTAGGCGATCGCCTTCAGCATCAGGTCGACATAGGCGTCCTCGTAGAGATGCTCGGACGCACCGAACCCGGCCTCCAGCGCGATATCTTCGGAAAAGAGCGCGTCGTAGAGTTCGTTGCCGAACACCTGCCAGTCGGTATGATTGTTGTCGGCGGCGTATTTCAGGATCGCCAGGTAGCCGATGGAATGCAGCGATACGGGGTTCAGCCCGAAGGACGGCGAGATTTCGTTGGATTCGAGCTGGTTCTCGATCGCCTCGGTCCAGACCTGGATCTCCACACCCAGATCGAACAGCCAGTACAGCCATTCGACCGTCTTGTCGGCCTTGTACCACGCCGCGACCGCCGTCCCGAGGCCCAGCACGGTGTTGATCGCCATGAGCGCGTTGCCGTTCCGGAGCTGCTCCAGGATTTCGCCGTCGACGTGGTAGCCCTTGTACGACCTCAGGTCGAGCTTGGTCAGGATGTCTGTGACCGGCTCCTCGAACGCGTCGTAGGGAAAGACCAGCGCCTGAAACAGGTTGAAGTCGGTCGAGATCCCGAGATGGTGCGCGGCGGCCAGAACGCCGGGCATGGCATCGAATCCGGTGGCCTCGTTGTAGGTCAGAGAGGACACGAAAGCCGACAGCCCGCCGCCCAGCGAATGCCCGGTGGTGCGCGGGCCGGAGCCGGAGGAGCCATCCGGATCGATCCCGCCGCCCTGCAACTCGTGGTATTCCAGCGCGAGCGCGCCGTGGCTGAACTGCCGATCGAACCACGAGCCGATGAACTGCTCGTTGTTTTTCAGAATGTTGACCAGCAGATCGACAAGATCCTCGGACTCCTTGGCGTCGTCGACGATCTTCAGAACCGTCTCGCCGAAGGTCGACCCGGTAACGGCATTGGTATACGTCACCACCGCCTGATCCTGCCATTGCCCCTCCGGCAGCGCGCTGAAAGCGGCAAGCGCGAGGGCTTCCGCTTCGGCCGCCGCGATGTCCCCCTGGGTCTCGATCAGCGTCTTCACCGGGCCGGTGTCGATGAACCTGTCGATCACGATTTCGGCTTCGTCCTTGATCAACGCGAGGATGTCCTCGCCGATCTGGCTTTCGAGAAACGCATCGACGGCGGCTTCGATCTTGTCGGTCGACGCGTCGATGTCGATCGATGCGACGATCTCTTCGAGCGTGATCAGCAGCAGGCCCTCGAGAATGATCTTGGCCTCGGATTCCCCGAACCACTCCTTGGCGGCTTCCTTTACCGCGTCGGTCGTGTACTGCGCCTTGACCACGTCACCGAGACGCTGCGCGGCATCCTCGGCCGTCGTGGAATTCGTGATGGCCGCGTTGATGGAATCTACGACCTCATCCACCTTGCCCAGTTGCTCGGCAAACTTGTCGAGCACGTTTTCGACGAAGTCCTTCCACGGGAACTTGTCGCTGTCGACAATGTCGGCCAGACCCTTCTTGATGACGTCTATGGACCCGATGGAGGGTATGCCGGCCCCCACGGACCAGCCGAAAATGACGTCCATGATATCGTCGGTGCCGCGATAGGAAATGATCTCCTCGCCCGATGCATCCGTGTAGGTCGCGGCATAGAAGCCCGCCCATTGCGCGTCGGATGCGCGATACCCGGTGAAGACTTCGGTACTGTCGGTGGTGAAACTGTAACTGCCGATCTGCTCGGGAAGGTTCAGGACCTTTTCGGCGTAGCCCCGATGGTAGCTGTCCATGGCCAGGATGGCCTGATAGAGCGCATCGGTTACAACACCAAGACCGTCAAGATCAGACATGGCATCCTCCGGACATCAACAATTCACTCGCGCGTCGCGCCCGCGACGCGCAAAAACGGTTCGGATCTGTCGGGGTAGGCTGACGAAGGATGCGAACAAACGCGCACCATTCGAAAATGAATTTGGCAAATCGCCCAACTTGAACCTTTGAATCCGGCGGCTTGAAAATCCAGCGCCGGGCAGACGAAACACGTCCAGACCCCCTCCAGACAAACTAACTATTTCGGCATCAGCCTACAGGATCGTCGGCCTTTTGCCAGATTTTACTGCCGCGGCGCGTCCCCGGCTCCCGCCATTTCTTGTCCGCTCAGGGTTTCCGCCCCCATCTTCTTCAACTCTTCCTTGTCGATCATCCGTCCCACGAGCGGATGCAGGCGCAACGACTTCGCGTCGACATAGCGAGCAAACGTCTGCAGCACCGAGGTCGAGGCTTCCTTCGACGCCGCGATCACGTCCAGCAGCCAGACGATGTCGCCGCTCGTCCAGTCACCGGCCCCAAGGCGCACGGGAAAGACACCGGCCTTGATCTGTTCACGGATATGGCCATCGACCTCCTCGGAGACGCTGGCCCAGATCGCCACGCCGGCCAGGGTGTCCTGTGCCAGCGGCTTGGCCTTTTCCGGGTTGGGAGTCGCGATTGCCACGCGGTCACGGATCAACGGTTCCATGACCACCGACTGAAGGTCGCGCAGCGGGAGATGCCGGTAGCGGGGCATGGCGCTCATCGCCATCACGACCTGCGCATAGGACGTGTGAAGCCGCCCGCGCAACGCCTTCAGCTTCTCGATTGTTTCGGCGTCCATCTGCTCCGGCGCCGATGCGTTTTCCGCGGCTGCGCCGTTCATCGGGACCTCTTCCGTCTGCTGGTTCATAATAGCTACCCTTCTGAAATCACTGCTGAAGAGCCTGCGGCCAGCGGGCCGTTCAGTCAATTAAGGAATCTCTTACCCTGCCAGTTTTGGTTAATCGCTGAAACACCCATCCATAACAGAGGGTTGCAAGATTTTATTAATGCAATTGAAAAAACCGGTTTTCATCGAACGGCAAGAAAACCTGCCGCCCGAAGGTCGCCATCACACGTATCAGGCGATCAGTTGCCGAGAATTCCGGGAAGCCGCAGGCCGTTTTCGCGGGCACAGGCGATGGCATCCTCGTAGCCCGCGTCGGCATGTCGCCAGACGCCCGAGGCCGGGTCGTTCCACAGCACACGCTCCAGGCGTTTCGCGGCTTCGGGCGTGCCATCCGCAACGATCACGACGCCCGCGTGCTGCGAAAAACCCATCCCGACGCCGCCGCCGTGGTGGATCGAGACCCAGGTCGCCCCGCTCGCCGTGTTGACCAGGGCATTCAGCAGCGGCCAGTCGCTCACCGCGTCCGATCCGTCCTTCATCGCTTCGGTCTCGCGATTGGGGCTGGCGACGGAACCGCTGTCCAGATGATCGCGGCCGATGACGATGGGCGCCTTCAACTCACCACTGGCCACCATCTCGTTGAACTTCAACCCCGCCCGGTGACGGTCGCCCAGCCCGATCCAGCAGATCCGCGCCGGCAGTCCCTGGAACGCGATCCGCTCGCGCGCCATGTCCAGCCAGTTGTGCAGGTGCTCGTTCTCGGGAAACAGCTCCTTCATCGCCGCGTCGGTCTTGTAGATATCCTCCGGATCGCCCGAGAGCGCGCACCAGCGGAACGGACCGACACCGCGGCAGAACAGCGGGCGGATGTAGGCGGGAACAAACCCCGGAAAGGCAAAGGCATTCTCCAGCCCCTCCTCCTTGGCGATCTGCCGGATGTTGTTGCCGTAATCGAGCGTCGGGACGCCCGCATTCCAGAAATCGACCATCGCGGCCACATGTACCTTCATCGATGCGCGCGCGGCCGCCTCCACCGCTTCGGGGTCGCTCTCCTGCCTTGCGCGCCATTCCGCGACAGACCAGCCCTGCGGCAGGTAGCCGTGGACAGGATCATGGGCGGAGGTCTGGTCGGTCACCATGTCCGGCCGCACACCGCGCCGGTAGAGTTCCGGGAAGACATCCGCCGCATTGCCGATCAGTGCCACGGACTTCGCCTCGCCGGCCTGGGTCCAGCGGTCGATCATGGCGAGCGCCGCGTCGAGGTCATGCGTCTTTTCGTCGACATAGCGGGTGCGCAGCCGGAAATCCGCCCGGCTCTCGTCGCATTCGACCGCCAGACAGCACGCGCCCGCCATGACCGCCGCCAGGGGCTGCGCGCCGCCCATGCCGCCCAGGCCCGCGGTCAGGATCCAACGCCCCTTCAGGTCGCCGTCATAGTGCTGCCGCCCGGCTTCAGCGAAGGTCTCGTAGGTGCCCTGCACGATGCCCTGCGTGCCGATATAGATCCAGGAGCCGGCGGTCATCTGGCCGTACATTGCGAGCCCCTTGCGGTCGAGCTCGTTGAAATGTGTCCAGGTGGCCCAGTGCGGGACCAGGTTGGAGTTGGCGATCAGCACGCGCGGCGCGTCCGGGTGGGTGCGCACGATGGCCACGGGTTTGCCGGATTGCACCACAAGCGTCTCGTCGGCCTCCAGATCCTTCAGGCTCGCCACGATCCGGTCGAAGTCGTCCCAGGTCCGGGCCGCCCGCCCGATCCCGCCATAGACGACGAGTTCATGCGGGTTCTCCGCCACGTCCGGGTGCAGGTTGTTCATCAGCATCCTGAGCGGCGCCTCGGTCTGCCAGCTCTTCGCGTTCAGGTCCGTGCCCGTGGGGGGATAGACGTCGCGGGTGTTCTTGCGGGGGTCGTTCATCTTGCGGCTCCTTGCTGGCTCAGCGCGCCGGATCGCGCGAGAGCGTCGAGTTCGGTGAGGATCTGTCGGAGATGCGGCCGCAGCCTGTCCGCGCGATCCTGTCGGAAGGTCCAGGGCGCGGTTTCGTCCATGTAGGTGCGCTGGGCCAGTTCCATCTGGATCGCGTGCACGCCCTTCGCCGGTTGCCCGTAGTGGCGCGTGGTCCAGCCGCCCTTGAAGCGGCCGTTGACCACTGCGCCGTAGCCTTGTGCAGCCTGCGCCACCTGAGTCACGACCCTCTCGACCTCCGGGGCACAGGTCGTCCCGCCATTGGTTCCGGTGTTGAAGTCGGCAAGCGTGCCGTCGAACAGAAAGGGAATGACCGACCGGATCGAGTGGCAATCGTAGAGGATGGCAATCCCGTGCCTTTCGTGCACCCGCGCGATCTGCCCGGCCAGCGCGGCGTGGTAGGGGGCGTGGAACTCCGCCCGCCGCCGGGCGATTTCCGTCTCCGAAGGCTCCTGGCCGTCCTGCCAGATCGGGCGTCCGTCGAAATCGGTGAGCGGGCAGAGCGTGGTGGTGTTTTGCCCGGGATAAAGCGACACGCCCGATGGATCGCGGTTCGCGTCGATCACGTAGCGGTGGACGGTGGAGGCGACCACGGTCGCGCCCGGCAGCAGCCCATCGTAGAGCCGCCCGATATGCCAGTCGGTGTCGGCGAGTTCCCGTCCGACCGCGTTGAGGCTGGCATACAGCTCCTCGGGCACGTGGCTCCCGCCGTGCGGCTGCGCCAGGATCACCGGGCTGTCGCCCTCATGGACCTCGACCACGTTCATGCGCCCAGCTCCGGCATGGCAACACCCACGGCCGCAATCAGCGCGCCGTCCCGAACCAGCTCCGCCGCGCATTCCAGATCGGGCGCCAGGTACCGGTCCTCGACCAGTGGGGCGATGTCGGTGCGCAAGCGCGCCAGGACCCGTTGCAGCGGCACGCTGGTGGTCAGCGGAGCCCGGAACTCAACACCCTGCGCGGCACAGATCAGCTCCACCCCGAGGATGCGCGACAGGTTCTCCGCCATCGGCATCAGCCGCCGCGCGCCGTGGGCGGCCATCGAGACATGGTCCTCCTGGTTGGCGGAGGTGGGCGTGCTGTCGGTGACGCAAGGCGTGGCGAGGTGCTTGTTCTCGCTCATCAGCGCGGCGGTGGTGACTTCGGCGATCATCAGTCCGGAATGCAGTCCCGGATCGGGCGTCAGGAAGGGCGGCAGGTCGTGGTTCAGCGTCGGATCGACCATCAACGCAACCCGGCGCTGGGCGATGGCGCCCATCTCGGACACCGCCAGCGCGATCATGTCGGCGGCGAATCCCACCGGCTCGGCATGGAAGTTCCCGCCAGACACGATCAGGTCGGCCTCCGCCAGAACCAGCGGATTGTCGGTCGCCGCATTGGCCTCGATCTCCAGCGTCCGCGCGGCCTGACGCAGCACATCCATCGCCGCGCCCGTCACCTGCGGCTGGCAGCGGATGCAATACGGGTCCTGCACGCGGGTGTCGTTCTCTCGGTGGCTTTCGCGGATTTCCGAGCCGTCCAGCATGTCGCGCATCACTGCCGCCGCCTCGATCTGTCCGCGCTGCCCCCGCAGTGCGTGGATCTCCGGCTGCAGCGGCGCGGTGGAGCCCATGATCGCGTCCGTCGACAAGGCGGAAACGACGAGCGCGTTCTGAGCCGCCCGCCACGCTTCGAAGAGACCGGCCAGCGCGAAGGCGGTGGAGAATTGCGTTCCGTTGATGAAGGCCAGCCCTTCCTTCGCGCCCAGTTGCAGCGGCGCGATCCCGGCGCGAGCCATCGCCTCCGCCCCAGGCAGGATTTCACCGGCGAACTCGGCCTCGCCCTCGCCGATCACAACGGCGGTCATATGCGCGAGCGGCGCCAGATCGCCCGATGCCCCGACCGACCCCTGCGCCGGGATGACCGGCGTCACGCCACGCGCCAGCATCGCTTCGAGCAGTTCGACGAACTCCCAACGGATGCCCGATGCCCCGCGCCCGAAGCTGAGCAGCTTCAGGGACATCATCAGCCGCACCATCCGGCGCGGGACGGGTGCGCCCACCCCGCAGCAATGGCTGAGGATCAGGTTTTTCTGCAATCTTGCCGTATGTTCCGGTGCGATCTTCATGCTGGCAAGCTTGCCGAAGCCGGTATTGACCCCGTAGACGGGCGCGGTGCCAGCGGCCGCGGTGGCGATGCGGTCCGCCGCGGAGTCCACCGCCGCACGGCACCCACGGTGCAGCGTGACGGCGCATTCGTCCCTGTACACCCGCTCGAGTTCGGCGAGCGTCGTGGCTCCGGGCGTCAGTTCCAGGGTGGTCATTGCTGCCCTCCGAAGATGCGGCGATGCAGCGGATTGAACCCGATGCGATAAGCCAGTTCCGCCGGGTGCTCCACGTCCCAGATGGCCAGGTCGGCGCGCAGCCCCGCGGCGATCCGGCCGGTGTCGTCGCGCCCCAGCGCCCGGGCCGCGTTTCGTGTCACCCCGGCCAGCGCCTCCTCCGGCGTCATGCGGAATAGCGTACAGGCCATGTTCATCGACAAGAGTAGCGACGTCATCGGCGACGATCCCGGATTGCAATCCGTGGCCACCGCCATCGGCACCCCGTGCGCGCGGAAGAGTTCGACCGGAGGTTTCGCTGTTTCCCGCAACGTGTAGAACGCGCCCGGCAGGATGACCGCAACTGTTCCGGCATCCGCCATCGCGGTCACGCCCGCCGCGTCGACATGTTCGAGATGATCGGCCGACAACGCACCACGGGAGGCCGCAAGGGCCGCACCGCCCAGGTTGGAGAGCTGGTCGGCGTGGAGCTTCACCGGCAAGCCCAACTCTATCGCCACGGCAAAGACCCGCGCTATCTGGCTGGTATCGAACGCAATTCCCTCGCAGAACCCGTCGACGGCATCGACCAGTCCTTCGGCATGTGCGGCGCGCAGCGTCGGAATGCACTGGTCATCGATATAGGCGTCCGGATTGCCCGAGAATTCCGGCGGCACCGCGTGCGCGCCGAGAAAGGTGGTCACGATCCTCACCGGGCGTTGCTCCGCGATCCGGCGCGCGGCGCGAAGCATCCGCAACTCCGTCTCCCGGTCGAGCCCGTATCCGGATTTCACCTCGATTATCGACACACCTTCGGCGATGAGAGCGTCCACCCGCGGCAGCGCTTCCCGCACCAAGGCGTCCTCTCCTGCCGCGCGGGTGGCTTTCACCGTGGAGAGGATACCACCACCGGCCCGGGCGACGTCCTCGTAGCTGGCCCCTTCGAGCCGCATTTCGAACTCGCGCGCACGGTTTCCGCCATGAACGACGTGGGTGTGACAATCGATGAATGCGGGCGTGACGAGGCGGCCGGAAAGACCCTGCCGCTCCGCGCGTGACCATGGCTCGGGGCACTCCGCAACCGGACCGACCCAGGCGATTTTCCCGTCTTCCACAGCGATCGCCACGTCGGACGCCAACCCGTACCCGGGCCCGTCCATCGTGGCGACGGTGAGGTCGGTCAGAAGGTACGCCGCAGACATGTCGCCCTCTTGTTTGACTTGATGCTTATCACTAATATGTCGCTACATATTATGTCAACGGGATCCGCGAAGATGCAAGTCATTCATGCAAAACAGGCGCTTACCGAAAATGGCTGGGCCACGGATGTAGAGATTTCAATCGGACAAGACGGGCGAATCGACAGCATCGGCGTGCAGAACTCGGATGCCGACACGGTTCTGGATCTTGTCCTGCCCGCGCCGGTAAATCTGCATTCGCACGGGTTCCAGCGCGCCATGGCCGGGTTGACCGAACGGCGCGGCCCCGATCCGGACGACTCCTTCTGGACCTGGCGGCACCTGATGTACCGATTCCTCGACCGCCTGACGCCCGAGGATGTGGAGGCGATCTCTGCGCTCGCCTTCATGGAGATGCTCGAGGCCGGCTACGGGGCGGTGGCGGAATTTCATTACCTGCATCATGCACCCGGCGGGGTGCCTTACGACGATCTGGGCGAGATGAGCGCGCGGATCCAGGCTGCGGCGCGCACGGTCGGCATCGGCTTGACCCATCTGCCGGTGCTCTACACGCGGGGCGGGTGTGACGGGCGGCCACTTGCGGGCGGGCAGCGCAGGTTCGGCAACAGCCCCGACCAGTTCGCGCGGCTGGTCGAACGGTGTGCAGGCTCGATGAAGGACGCGCCGGCGGACTGGCGTCTTGGCGTCGCGCCGCATTCCCTGCGCGCCGTGGCGCCGGACGACCTCGCGATGACCCTCGGCCTGACCGACGGGCCGATCCACATGCACCTTGCAGAGCAGGTGGCGGAAGTGCAGGAGGTTCAGTCTCATGTGAATGCCCGGCCGGTCGAGTGGCTGCTCGGCACCCATCCGGTCGATGAGCGATGGTGTCTGATCCACGCAACGCAGATGACCGGCGCCGAAACCCGCGCGCTCGCCGCGACAGGGGCCGTCGCGGGTCTGTGCCCGATCACGGAGTCGAGCCTTGGGGACGGAATCTTCAACGGAACGGAGTACTTGCGCTCCGGCGGCCGGATCGGTGTCGGATCGGATTCCAACATCCACGTGGCGCTTTTCGAGGAGCTCTGCACGCTTGAATACTCGCAGCGCCTGCGCGACCGGAGCCGAGCGGCACTTGCCACCGTCGAACGCTCCACCGGCCGCGTGCTGTTCGAGGCGGCCGCAGCGGGCGGGGCACAGGCCGCGGGGCGCAATGCGGGTCGGCTCGCACCGGGTGCGTTCGCGGATATCCTCGGGGTCAGCACGGACAATGAATGGCTGTGCAATCGCAGGGGCGATACCGCGCTTGACACCCTGATCTTTG
>CBDUPF010000054.1:0-16375 GCA_965369035.1 uncultured Aliishimia sp. | reverse complement strand
TGGAGGCGCCCAACACCATCGGCATGAGCCAATTCGCCGATGGCGGCATCATCGCGTCCAAGCCCTATGTCAGCTCGGGCGCGTACATCAACCGCATGTCGGACTACTGCAAAACCTGCGAGTACTCGGTGTCGAAGAAGACAGGGGAGGGCGCCTGCCCGTTCAACCTGCTCTACTGGCACTTCCTCGACCGCCACCGCGACCGGTTCGAGGGCAACCCCCGGATGGCCCAGATGTACCGCACCTGGGACCGGATGGACGCCGACCGGCGCAAGACGGTGCTCAAGGACGCGGAGGACTGGTTGAATCGGCTGGATGCGGGGGACGTCGTGTAGAGCTGCTTGCGATCGAATCTGCGATCAACTGGGCCCGAAGACGATCACACCCACGTTGACCAGTACGAGAAGGCTGCCAACGATACGCGCTTTGGTCGACACTGAAACGCGCGATAGCGCTCCGAGCATAGCCCAGGCAGCGGCCGTACCGATCAGTGGCAACGAATAGGCAACCGTTTCACCCTGGAAGCCGAACCAGCTGAAATGAGACGGCTGCAGGTTGTACAGAACGATCGAACCAACCAGGACAATGGCGAAAACAGCGGGCGAAAGGGCGATTGACCATCCAAGAAAGTCGATGCCGCTCTCTTGGTCATCCACACGGCTCAATACGTCCCGGGCCTCCTCCCTGGTCATGCGGGGCGCGTCGCCGCCCGCAGGTTTCGGCCCCGGTTGCCCAGGGATGCCTATGAATTCATCCTTCGACGGTGTCTTGCGAGAACGCCCGGAGAGTTCGGAATTGGAGATGTTCTCCTCAGGCGATATGTGCTCGACCGACATGTCCTCCGCGGGTTCCGCGGGATGGTCCGTTTTCACCTCGACTTCGGCTGACGATTCAGGTTCGGGCGGGGTATCATCGGATTGTGGTTCGGTTTCCGCGACCGGGCTCGGCTTCGGAGGCGTTGCAGTCGCCATCATCCGAGCCAATGCCGCTGTCAGCCGTTCGGCATCGCTGCTGAAAGTCTCATGCGTCAGGCGCGTGGCCTGCCGGTTGGCCAGCGGAGCCAGGCTTTCGGGCAGATCCTGGGCGCGCGGCGGGTCGGCGCCATCGACAAGGACCGGAATCACGCGGATGTTGCGCTTCAAGGCGGCCTCGATCTCGATGCGGACGAAATCGTTGGAGTCTTCCAGCCGCCGCCTGCTGGCGTCATCCGACGCGGCGAGCCATGACGGGCCAATCACCACGAGCATGATGTCGCAGGCGGCCACGCGATCATTGATGACTTCGATGAAGTCGAGGCCCAACTCGATGTTGTCCACGTCGAGGAAGATCTGGTCTTCGTCGAACTCCGCATGCAGGCGATCGACCAAACGGCCGGCCGCATGCTTGCTGTCATCGCGACGATACGAAACGAAAATGTTTCCCGCCATCCAACCACCATTTCCGATCCGGTCGAAATCCCGGATCTACCAAGGTTTGCTGCGTCCCAATTGCGTTAGAATGCAGCAATTTCAGGTTGCAGGCAAATGAGGTAGGTCACACAGGGGCCGGATGCCAGGCAGCGTCTGCGGTCGTCAGCCGCCGTCCTGCAGGGCGCCGTTTTCCCAGTTGCCGGTCGCCTCCTGGCCGGAGGCGTAGCGCATCGTGCCTTCGCCTGAGCGTTTGCCCTCGACGAACTCGCCTTCGTAGACGTCGCCATTGGCGTAGGTGGCGACGCCCTTGCCGGAGATCTCGCCGTTCACCCACTCGCCTTCGTACCGGAAGCCGGAGGGCAGCACGATGGAGCCCTGGCCGTGGCGCTGTCCGTCCACGAACTCGCCGGTGTATTCCGTGCCATCCGGGTAGGTCGCGGTACCCTTTCCGTGGCGGTTGCCGTCCTGCCACTCGCCCTCGTAGCGGTAGCCGTCCGCATAGGTCATCACGCCCTGGCCGTGGTTTCGGGCGTTCTTGAACCCGCCGGTATAGGTGATGCCGTTGGGGTAGGTGATCGTCCCTTCGCCCTCGATCAGGCCGCCGACCCAGTTGCCCTCGTAGGTGGAGCCGTCGGCATAGGTCATCTTGCCCTGACCTTCGGCGAGATTGTCGCGGAACTGGCCTTCGTAGACCGACCCATCGGGATAGGTCATGACGCCCTGACCCTCGATGTTTCCGGCGACCCAGCTGCCCTCGTAGATGCCGCCGTCGGAATATGTCACCTTGCCCTGGCCGTGGCGCCGATCGTCCGCGAACTGGCCTTGGTAGACGTCGCCGTTGGCATAGGTCACACGCCCCTCGCCCTCGCGTCGCCCGGCGACGAACTGACCCTCGTAGATGTCGCCATTGGGGTGGGTGAGCTTGCCCGTCCCGTTGAACTGGTTGTCCTGCCATTCGCCGGAATAGACCAGCCCGTCGGGCATGGTGAGCGTGCCGGTGCCGTGGCGCTGCCCTTCCATCACGTCGCCGTCATAGATGGTGCCGTCGGGATAGGTGATGACCGCCTTGCCGTTCTTGGCCCCGTTGTCCCAGTCGCCCCGGTATTCGTACCCGCCGGGGTTCTGCATCACGCCGGTGCCGTGGTGCTTGGCATTCAGGAACCCGCCTTCGTAGCGCACGCCGTTGGCATAGAGCACGACGCCCTGCCCGGTGATCTCGCCCTCGACCCACTCGCCCTCGTAGGTGCCGCCGTCGGCAAAGGTGATCTTGCCCAGCCCGTGGGGCTTGCCCTTCTCGAAACTGCCCTCGTAGACCGCGCCGTTGGGGAAGCGGGCGACGCCCTGGCCGCGGATCTCGCCGTCGACCCATTCGCCGGTGTATTCGTAGCCGTCGGGCATCTTGTAGGTGCCCTGGCCGTGCTGCAACCCGCCGCGGAAGCTGCCCTCGTAGATGCCGCCATTGTCGTACTGCTTGGTCTGGACTGAATCCTGCTGCGCCATCAGCGGCGCGGCGGCCAGAGCAAGGCAGAGCGTGAGCGCGATGCGGGTCATCGGTATCCTGTCACATGGTGATATGCGGGGCAAACCTACGGGATAGCCGAAGTCGCCGCAACGTCATTTGAGGACCTCCCGCCGCGACGGCAGGCAACAGCCGCACGGGGCCACAGACACCGCCTGCCACGCCGGGCGGGTTGGGAAATTTCTGCGGGTTTTCTCCGGGGGATGTTCTGCTACATGAATGCGCAAGTGCAGGAGACAGGCGGATGGCCGACAGGTTTCGGATAACTCTGGGGCAGTTGAACCCCACGGTCGGGGATATCGAGGGCAATGCCGCCATGGCGCGCGCGGTCTGGGCCGAAGGGCGCGATGCGGGCGCCGACCTCGTCGCGTTTCCGGAGATGTTCATCACCGGCTACAACGCGCAGGATCTCGTGTCCAAGCCGGTCTTTCACCGCACCGCGATGGCGGCGGTGGAGAAGCTCGCGGCCGATTGTGCCGACGGCCCCGCGCTGGCCATCGGAGGGCCTTGGGCGGAGGATGGCAAGCTCTACAACGCCTACCTGATCTGCCGGGGCGGGGTCGTCGCCTCCAAGGTGCTGAAACACGAATTGCCCAACGAGACCGTCTTTGACGAGGTGCGGATCTTTGACGCGGGGCCACTTGGCGGCCCCTACCCGGTGGGCAACACCCGCGTGGGCAGCCCGATCTGCGAGGACGCCTGGCATTCGGACGTGTCGGAAACGCTGGCCGAGACCGGGGCGGAGTTCCTGCTGGTGCCCAACGGATCGCCCTACTACCGGGGAAAGTTCGACACACGTCTCAATCTGATGGTCGCGCGGGTGATCGAGACGGGGTTGCCGCTCATCTACCTCAACATGGTGGGCGGACAGGACGACCAGGTGTTCGACGGCGCCTCCTTCGGGCTCAATCCCGGCGGAAACCTGGCCTTCCGCATGGGCGTTCTGGACGCGGCGGTCGCCCATGTCGACCTGACCCGCGGGCCTGAAGGGTGGCGGATCGAGGAGGGCGAAGAGGTTCCGTTCCCCAGCGAGTGGGAGCAGGATTACCGCGTCATGGTCACCGCCCTGCGCGACTATTGCGGCAAGACCGGGTTCGGCAAGGTCCTGCTCGGGCTTTCGGGCGGGATCGACTCCGCGCTGGTGGCGGCGGTCGCGGTCGATGCACTGGGTGCCGACAACGTGCGCTGCGTGATGCTGCCCAGCGAATACACCTCGGCACACAGCCTGGAGGATGCCGAAGCCTGCGCAAAGGCGCTGGGGTGCCGGTACGACTACGTGCCGATCTCCGGTCCGCGTGCAGCGGTGACGGCGGCGCTGGCACCGCTCTTTGCCGGGCGGAACGAGGATCTGACCGAGGAGAACATCCAGTCCCGCCTGCGCGGGCTGCTCCTGATGGCAATCTCGAACAAGTTCGGGGAGATGCTGCTGACCACCGGCAACAAGTCCGAGGTCGCGGTGGGATATGCCACGATCTATGGCGACATGGCCGGCGGCTACAACCCGATCAAGGACCTCTACAAGACCCGCGTGTTCGAGACCTGCCGCTGGCGAAATGCCAATCACCGCGCCTGGATGATGGGGCCGGAGGGGGAGGTGATTCCCGAGCGGATCATCACGAAGCCGCCCTCTGCCGAACTGCGCGAGGATCAGAAGGACAGCGACTCGCTGCCCGATTACCCCGAACTGGACGCGATCCTGGAAATCCTGGTGGATGGCGACGGATCGATCGCCGATTGCGTGGCGGCCGGGTTCGCCGCCGAAACCGCGCGCAAGGTGGAGCGGCTGATTTACCTCAGCGAATACAAGCGCTTCCAGTCCGCGCCCGGCGCGCGGCTGACCAAGCATGCGTTCTGGCTCGATCGGCGCTATCCCATCGTGAACCGTTGGCGTGACCCGACCGGCTGACCCACTTGATTCATGTCAATGCCCCGTGCGACGTCTTGATCCAGAGCGAATGCAGGACCAGCTATGTGAATGGGGTCGTCCGAATGACGGCCCCGAACACTGAATGGAGAATTACAGACGGTGAGCGAAGACCCGTACAAGGTTCTCGGCGTCAACAAGACGGCGACGCCTGACGAGATCAAGAAGGCCTACCGTGCGCTGGCCAAGAAGCTGCACCCTGACCTGCACCCCGACGACAGCCGCAAGCAGGCCGAGTTTCAGGCCGTGTCGTCGGCCTACGACCTGCTCAGCGATCCGGAGACCCGCCGGCGATACGACGCCGGAGAGATCGACGCGAGCGGGCACGAACGGCCGGAAAGACAGTATTATCACCAGTACGCAGGGGCGGATCCGGGGCGCCGGTACGACCCGTCGGGGCAGGGTGAGGAGTTCGTGGACATGTCGGATTTCTTCTCCGACCTGTTCGGGCGCGGGGCCGGCGGCGGTCGCGCCGCGGGCGGCGGAACGCAGTTCAGAGCGCCCGGCCAGGATTACCGGTACCGGCTGGAGGTGGATTTCCTGGAAGCCGCGCGTGGTGGACGGCGCAGCGTCACCATGCCGGACGGCGCGCAGATCGACCTCAAGATACCCGCCGGGCTGCAGGACGGGCAGACGCTGCGCCTGAAGGGCAAGGGCGGCGAGGGTTTCGGCGGTGGGCCGCGTGGCGATGCGCTGGTGACGGTCGGGGTGGGCGATCACCCGGTCTTTTCGCGCGACGGCAATGACATCCTTGTCGATGTGCCGATCACCTTCGACGAGGCCGTGCTGGGCGCAAAGATCGAGGTGCCGACGATTGCGGGCAAGGTGTCGATGAGCGTACCGAAAGGCGCCTCGACCGGCCGCAAGCTGCGGCTCAAGGGCAAGGGCATCAATCCCGCGAAAGGCGCGGCGGGGGACCAGATCGTGACCCTGCGGATCGTTCTGCCCGAGAAGATGAACAAGGACATGGAGGATATCGCGAAGTCCTGGCGCGCGAAGGTCGCCCATGACCCCCGCAAGTCATTGTGGAGCCAGACATGATCTATGATGCCGAAACCGTTCTGAGCCGCGTGAAGCGGCTGACCGAGGAAGATCTGCGGACCTGGATGGAGGAAGGCTGGGTCCGCCCGGTCCAGGGCGAGGCCGGCCCGGTCTTCGACGATCTCGATGTCGCCCGGCTGCGTCTGCTGTGCGATCTTTGCATCGACATGTCCCTGCCCGGCGACGCGATGCCGGTGGTTCTGACGTTGCTCGACCGGTTACACGAATCGCGCCGCAGGCTCCGGCATCTGTCGGAAGTGATCTCGCAACAGCCCGAACCGACCCGCCACGCCATCGTCGAAAGATACCGGGCCGTGGTCTTCGCGAGAACGGAGGAGAGCGGGGACAGCTGAAGGCCCGGAATTTCCGGGGTCTGAAACTCAACCCAAGGGAGGAAATCGTCATGCAGTCGGAACTGGAAACGCCGCGCCGGTTGCTGGTCCTGTCATACCGGCGATACATCGACGCGGATCGGGAATGGGTGATCGCCACCCGGCGGGCCCGGTCGTGGTTTCCCGCCAGCGATGCAACACGCCGCGCCATCGGTCATCCGGGTTCGCTCCTGCGCCGTCTCTACGAGCGCCGCGAGCGTGCGCTTCAGCAGTTGCAGATCGCGCGGCAGGAGATGGAAAAGGCGCGTCTCCGCCTGAGTTCGCGGAGCCGCGTGACCGTTCACCTGCTGGGTTACGCCGCGCGGGCCTGACGTTCAGACCTCGATGAGGTCGTAGTGCATGATCCGGCGGTCGGCGACCAATTCGGCCTCTTCCGGTGCGATATGCGGGCTGTCGTAATCCTCGCCCACGAAGGCCTTGAGCGCGTCGAGATCGCGCCAGACCATGACAAAGCTGAATTCCCGCGGGCTCTCGCTCCGCGCCGCGCCGGGCAGAACCTGCTCGCAGCCGTCGGTAGACACCATCAGGGGAATGGCCGTTTCGTGAAAGAACTCGGCGAAATCGGCCTCCTTTCCCGGCTGGGTCGTGACCTGGAAAATGCGCATGATCATGAACCCCTCGCTTTCTGCCGGTTGTGGCCGACAGTGGCATAATAGCATGAAAAGTGCTTGGCGCGGTCGAGGTTCACTCCCACCAGCGGTCTATGGCGGCGATGTCTTCGTCCGACCAACCGAAATGATGCGCGAGTTCATGGACGACGACGTGAGCGACCAGGTGATCGAGTGCGACATCACCCCGCGCGCGCCATTCCGCCAGGATAGGCTGGCGAAACAGCCAGATCACATCCGGGTAGGGATCGGGATCGGACAGCGATTTGCGGGTCAGCGGCACGCCATCATAAAGGCCGGTGAGTTCGATCGGATCGTCGATATCGAGATCACGCAGCATGTCGGGCTGTGGCCAGTCCTCAACCCGCAGCAGAACGTTCCGCGCCGGCTCGCGGAACAGCGGCGGCAGGCCCGCGAGTGCCTCGCGGGCCATGGCCTCTATTTCATCGGTCTGGTCGGCGGGCTCCATTTCCGGAGATATAACGGCCGACGCGTCCGATTACATCAGCAACTGGTAGCTGTGCGGAACGTAGTGATATCCCTCTCCGCGGGTTTCGACGAAGCCGAAGGCGGGGAACGGCATGTGGTAGCCCGAGAACGGAACCTTGTCGGCGGCCAGCATGTCGAGCAGGCGCTTGCGTGACGTCGCGGCCGTTTCCTTGTCCATGTCGAACTTCACTTCCCAGGTGGGATGCGCCAGCGACCAGACGTAATGGTTCGCGAAATCTGCGCCGAGGAGCATCTGTTTGCCTTCGCTTTCCAGCATGTAGGTCATGTGGCCCGGCGTGTGCCCGAAAGCTTCCATGGCGGTGATCCCGCTGGCCACGGTGCCGCCGTCCTCCAGATAGGTGATCTGGTCGGCCAGCGGTTTCACGATCTTGTCGAACCGTTCGTCGCCCGCCCTGGACCATTCGTCGAATTCGACCCGGCCGGTCATGTAGGAGGCGTTGGGGTAGGTCGGTTGCTCCCCTGTCCAGAGCCCGCCGATATGGTCGCCGTGCATATGGGTAATGACAACGATGTCCACCTGGTCCGGCGTGTAGCCGGCCGCGGCGAGCGCGGCCGTCGTGGCCTCGCCATCGAGCCCGGTGTCGAAGAGGATGAGCTGCGTGCCGGTATTGACCACTGGCGGGGTGAAGAAGAACTGCGCACGGTCGGTGGGCAGACCGGCGGCGGCGGAGACCTCGGCAAAGGTGTCGGGTTCGACGTTCAGGCCGAAGATGTTGTGCGGATCGGGAACGGTGCGGGTGGCCGCCAGCATGTTCGTCACATCGAAACCGCCGAGCTTCACGCGCATGAAGGGCGCGGGGCTGGCACCCAGCATCGGAGCGGCGGCCCGCGCGGGGCGTATGGCGGCGGCCGAGAGCGGTAGTGCGGCGGCCCCGGCCAGTGCGGCGCGTCGGGTCAGTCCGGGCGATTGGGTCATGACGGTCTCCTTCTGTGTCAAATCAATCCTTGGATGTTAGTGTGGAGAGCAGGAAAAGCGGTCCGTCATTGCGACCGGGCCAGTTCACTTTTTTGAGAGATCGACATGGCGGGGATCAAGACGACACCGACGGAGATCGACCCGAAGGCCTGGCTGGACACGGTCGAGCCCGATCGGCGGCGGCGGGAGGGGCACGAACTGGACGCGCTGTTTCGCGAGGTCACCGGCTGGCAGCCGCGGATGTGGGGCACCGCGATCGTGGGCTACGGCGCCTACGACTATACCTATGCCTCGGGGCGCTCGGGACGGTGGTTGGCAACCGGCTTCAGCCCGCGCAAGGCACAGCTCAGTATCTACATCATGCCGGGATACGCGGATTTCGGCGAAATCCTGGGCCGGCTCGGGCCGCACAAGCTGGGCAAGAGCTGTCTCTACATCACCCGGCTCGATCGGGTGGACCGCGTGGTGCTGGGCGATTTGATCCGCGCGGGGATCGACGATCTGAAGAGGATCTGGCCGGTCACGACGGGCTGAACCGGTTGGCGAGGCCGGGCAGGAGGCGGGAAATATGGACAAATGCGCGCCGCTGTGACAGACGGCGCGAGCCCACCCGGAGACTTTCATGACCACCACGCGCTTTGCCCCCTCGCCCACCGGCTATATCCATATCGGCAACCTGCGGACCGCGCTGATGAACTTCCTCATCGCGCGCAAGGCGGGCGGGACGTTCATCCTGCGTATCGACGACACCGACCCGGAACGGTCGAAGGAGGAGTATGTCGACGCGATCAAGGAGGACCTCGAGTGGCTGGGCCTGACCTGGGACCGGGTGGAGCGGCAGTCGCGGCGGCTCGACCGCTATGCCAAGGCCGCCGACCGCTTGCGCGAGATGGGCCGCTTCTACGAGGCGTTCGAGACGCCGACCGAACTGGATCTCAAGCGCAAGAAGCAGCTCAACATGGGTCGCCCGCCGGTCTATGACCGCGCCGCGCTGGATCTCACGGAGGCGGAGAAGGACGCGTTGCGCGCCGAGAGGGGGCCGGGCGTCTGGCGTTTCAAGCTCAACCACGAGCGAATCGAATGGGAGGACGGCATTCTGGGCACCGTGTCGATCGACGCTGCGAGCGTATCGGACCCGGTGCTGATCCGTGCGGATGGCCAGGTGCTCTACACGCTGGCGTCGGTGGTGGACGATACCGAGATGGGCGTGACCGACGTCGTGCGCGGCTCCGATCACGTGACCAACACCGCGACGCAGATCCAGATCATGCAGGCGCTGGGCGGCTCTGTCCCGTCCTTTGCCCATCATTCCCTGCTGACCGGTCCGCAAGGCGAGGCGTTGTCGAAGCGGCTGGGCACGCTCAGTTTGCGGGATCTGCGGGCCGCCGGTGTGCAGCCGATGGCGCTTTTGTCGTTGATGGCGCGGCTGGGGTCGTCGGATCCTGTCGAATTGCGCACCGACATGGCCGAGCTGATCGACGGCTTCGACATCGGCCGCTTCGGATCGGCGCCGACGAAATTCGACGTGAACGACCTCTATCCGCTGACCGGGCGCTATCTCCAAACCCTGCCGCTTTCGGCGGTGAGCGAGGAGGTCGCGGCGTTGGGCGTGCCCGATGAATTGGCGGACAGGTTCTGGACCGTGTGCCGCGACAATATCGAGACGCTGAACGACCTCGATGCATGGTGGGCGATGTGCCGCGACGGGGCGGAGCCGGCGATCGAACCCGAGGACAAGGCCTTCGTGGCCGAGGCGATGGCGCTGTTGCCCGAAGGTCCGTTCGACGACCAGACGTGGTCGACCTGGACCGCGACCGTGAAGGAGGCGACCGGGCGCAAGGGCCGTGGCCTGTTCATGCCCCTGCGCAAGGCGCTCACGGGGCAGGCGCACGGACCGGAGATGGCCGTGCTGATGCCGCTGCTTCAGGTCATCCGGGCGCGCGACTAGGCGCGGGCCTTCCAGCGGGGAAGGTTCGGGATGTGGCGGGTGAAGAGCCACGCCATCGGCCGCGGCATTCCCTTGGCGCGGAGCGCGTCCATGCAATGGGCCTGGAAATCCTCCACCGTCGCGTCCGGGTGCCGGAAGCGGCCGGCGTCGTAGCAGAGCGAGCAATAGCGGTCCGATCTTGTGCCGTCGGCTTCGGCCCCGCCATGGTGCGGGTCCTTTGACAGCGGCATTCCACAGCTTTCACAGTTCCTGGCCATCGCTCGGCTCCCGGCTTGCTCGCGACTGGGATCATAGGTAAAAGCGTGGAGTAAAGTCAACGGTTTTGAGGCGAGCATGCGGATCGGGGAACTGGCGAAACGGAGCGGGCTCAGCCGGGACACGATCCGGTTCTACGAACGCGCGGGGCTGCTCGACTCGCGGCCGGAGCCGGGCGCGTCCAACAGCTATCGCGACTATCCGGAGGAGACGCTGCTGACGCTGGAGGTCATTTCCGATGCGCAGGCAGCCGGCATGAGCCTTGCCGATCTGACCGTTTTCCTGGGCGAACTCACCGTGATCAAGGATGGCTTCGACGGGGAGGCGTTCCTGACCGGGAAGATCGCGGAGGTCGAGGCGCGCATGGCGCGGGCGCGCCGCTTCTTGCGGACGCTGAAAGACGCCCGCAACGCGTTGCGCCGAAGCCCGTGACGGTGGACGCTTTCCGAATTGAGGCGCTGGCGCGCCACGCCTTCAGGTGCAAATCCGTCCCGGATTTGCGTTGACGCCCGATGTCGCGTGCGGGGTTCCGCCGGCTCACCGCACGATGCGGCGGGTTCCGAGCTGGTCGAGTGCTGCGTCGACGAAGGCGGTGTCGGCCCGGTCGAGGCGTTGGTGGCGGGAGTAGATCGGCGCGGCCCGGTCGTCCAGAACCGGCGCATCCCATCCGTCCGTCGTGGCGACAAACGCCTCCGCTCCTTCGCGCCCGAATTCGCGCAGATAGCCTTGCAGCACCACGTCGAGATAGCTCAGCAGGATCGGATGCCTGGTCGCGATGTTGGAGCTTGCCGTCGGCGGCACCGCGTAGATCGAGATTGCCTGAACGCTCGTCTCCATGTGCGAAATGTTTCCCGTATCGGGAATGCGGTCATAGGCCGCCTCGCGTTGGTCCAGTGCTGCCCAATCTCCCCCCGGCACCGCGGCGATCAGACCTTCGATCCGGTGACCCGGCGCGCGCACTGCCGAGAGATAGGCATAGGGCCGGGCCTCGGTGTGTACCCAGGCCCGCCGCCAGCCCGCGGCAGTTGCCGGCGCCGCCCGCGGATAGGCATGCGTGGCACGGTTCACGAGGCTGCCATAGCCGAAAAAGTAAGCTGACGTCATGGCTACGGAAAGTGCCGGTTCGTCCGGCGACGTCAAGGGTGCATATCGGCTTGACCGGTTCAAACCTCCTTGATTATGGTCGCTGTCAAGGCGCTCGGGAGAACCGGTGACCGCCGGTGCCGAAGGAGCAACCGCCCCGGAAACTCTCAGGCTTCAGGACCGCGCGCCGATCGAACAACTCTGGAGAGATCCCGGCGAATCAACGCTCGGGGCGCCGAAGGGATAACGATCTCAGGCATTTGGACAGAGGGGGCACCGAATGATCCGCGTGGCAGCGCGCGGAAAGGGTGCCGGGCGGACAACACGGATGTGATCCAGCCGGCCGGAGAGGAGACCGGATGGACGATTTGTCAGTGACACCACTTCACGATCTGCATGTCGAGCTGGGCGCCAAGATGGTGCCCTTCGCGGGATATTCGATGCCCGTGCAGTACCCGATGGGTGTGCTGAAGGAACACCTGCATTGCCGTGCGCATGCGGGGCTGTTCGATGTGAGCCACATGGGCCAGGTCTGGATCGACGGCCCGGATTGGCAGACCGTCGCGCTGGGGTTCGAGCGTCTGGTTCCGCAGAACGTGTTGGACCTCGCCGACGGCCGCCAGCGCTATGGGTTTTTCACTAACGCCACAGGCGGGATCGAGGACGACCTGATGTTCGCGCGTCGGGGCGACCGGCTGTTCGTCGTCGTGAATGCCGCGTGCAAGGCGTCGGACATCGCCTTGATGCGCGGCGCGCTGGAACCCGAGCTGACGGTGACGCCGGTGACAAACCGGGCGCTGATCGCGCTGCAGGGGCCGGCGGCGGAGGATGCGTTGGCGCGACTGGATCCGGGTTGCCGCGAGATGCGGTTCATGGATGTGACCGATTTGACCTTGAACGGTGCCGAAGCCTGGGTTTCGCGCTCGGGTTATACCGGCGAGGACGGGTTCGAGATTTCGGTCGACGACAGCGCGGCAGACGGTCTGTGCCGGGCGCTTCTCGACATGGAGGAGGTCGCGCCGATCGGACTTGGCGCCCGCGACAGTCTGCGGCTGGAAGCCGGCCTCTGCCTTTACGGCAACGATATCGACGCGAAGACGACGCCGGTCGAGGCCGCGCTGACATGGGCCATCCAGAAGGTGCGCAGATCGGGCGGCGACCGCGAAGGCGGATTTCCCGGCGCAGGCACCATTCTTGCACAAATGGCCGAAGGGACGGACCGCACGCGCGTCGGGCTGACGCCCGAAGGCCGGGCACCCATGCGGGAGGGCGTTGCGCTTTTTCCGGAGTCTGAGGGTGGAGAGGCGGTCGGCGCCGTCACGTCGGGCGGTTTCGGGCCCACCACTGGCGCGCCGGTCGCGATGGGCTATGTGCCGACCAAGATGTCGGCCGAAGGAACCCGGCTGTGGGGCGAAGTGCGGGGCAAGAGGATGCCTGTCAGCGTCACGTCTTTGCCCTTCGTCGCGGCCAATTTCAGGAAGTGAAGGACAGGAAGGAACATCCATGAAGTTTACCGAGGAACATGAATGGCTTCTGCCCGAGGGCGACCTCGTGGTTGTTGGGGTCACCACGCATGCGGCGGAGCAACTGGGCGACATCGTTTTCGTGGAACTTCCCGAAGCGGGCACGGAGGTAGCCAAGGACGACGAGATCGTCGTGATCGAGAGCGTCAAGGCGGCCTCGGATATCCTGGCGCCGATGGACGGCGAGATCGTGGAGGTCAACGACGCGCTGGTCGATAACCCGGCGCTGGTGAACGAGGATGCCCAGGGCGAGGGCTGGTTCTTCAAGATGAAACCCGCCGATCCTTCCGACCTCGACAGCTACATGTCCGAGTCGGAATACAAGGACTTCATCGGCTGAACACGGCCGGCGGTGGCCGGGATCGGAGGAGAATCGACATGAGTTTCAAACTGACGGATTACCGGCCCTACGATTTCGCGAACCGGCGGCACATCGGGCCGTCGCCTGCCGAAATGACCCGGATGCTGGAGGTCGTGGGTGCGAAAACGCTCGACGATCTGATCGACGAGACGCTGCCCAAGGCGATCCGGCAAAAGGAACCGCTGGCCTGGGGCAAGGCCCTGTCGGAGCGCGAACTCCTGCACCACATGCGGGTCGTGGCCAACAAGAACAAGGTGCTGACGAGCCTGATCGGGCAAGGGTATCACGGAACGGTCACGCCGCCGGTGATCCAGCGCAATATCCTGGAGAACCCTGCGTGGTATACGGCCTACACGCCCTACCAGCCGGAGATCAGCCAGGGGCGGCTCGAGGCGCTGCTGAACTACCAGACCATGATCTGCGACCTGACCGGGCTGGAGGTAGCCAACGCCTCCCTGCTGGACGAGGCCACCGCCTGCGCCGAAGCGATGACCATGGCGCAGCGCCTGGCGAAGTCGAAGGCGCACGCGTTCTTCGTCGACCGGGGCTGCCATCCGCAGAACGTGGCCGTCGTGCGCACGCGGGCCGAGCCGCTGGGCATCGAGGTAATCGTCGGCGACCCGTCGGAAATGGATGCCGGTGCGGTCTTTGGCGCGCTCTTCCAGTATCCGGGCACCTACGGCCACGTGCACGATTTCAGCGACCAGATCGCAGCGCTGCACGCGAACAACGCCATCGCGGTGGTCAGCGCCGATCCGCTGTCGCTCACGCTGCTCAAGGAGCCGGGCGCGATGGGGGCGGATATCGCGGTGGGCTCGACGCAGCGATTTGGTGTCCCGGTCGGCTACGGCGGTCCGCATGCGGCCTACATGGCCTGTCGTGACACCTACAAGCGCGCCATGCCCGGCCGGATCGTCGGTGTGAGCGTCGACAGTCATGGCAACCGTGCCTACCGGCTGTCGTTGCAGACGCGCGAGCAGCATATCCGGCGGGAAAAGGCGACATCCAATGTCTGCACCGCGCAGGCGCTGCTGGCGGTCATGGCGTCGTTCTATGCGGTGTTCCACGGGCCCGAGGGGCTGAAGGCGATCGCGCAGCGGATCCACCGCAAGACGGCGCGCCTGGCGCGTGGGCTGGAGGAGGCCGGGTTCCGCGTCGATCCGAAGAACTTCTTCGACACGATCACCGTCGACGTGGGGCCCCTCCAGGCCGCCGTTCTGAAATCGGCCGTGGACGAGGGCGTGAACCTGCGCAAGGTCGGGAAGACGCGCATCGGCCTCACGATGGACGAAGCCGCGCGCCCCGCGATCATCGAGGCGGTCTGGCGCGCCTTCGGCATCACCCGCAAGGACGAGGATTATTCTCCCTCCTATCGGTTCCCGGAGGCGATGCTGCGCGACAGCACGTATCTCACGCATCCGATCTTCCACATGAACCGCGCCGAGACGGAGATGATGCGCTACATGCGGCGACTGGCGGACCGCGACCTCGCGCTGGACCGGGCGATGATCCCGCTCGGGTCCTGCACGATGAAGCTGAATTCCGCGGCGGAGATGATGCCGATCAGTTGGCGCGAATTCGCGTTGCTCCACCCCTTCGCGCCGACCGACCAGGCCGAGGGGTATGCCGAGATGATCGGCGATCTGAGCGACAAGCTTTGCCAGATCACGGGCTACGACGCGATTTCGATGCAGCCCAATTCCGGTGCGCAGGGCGAATACGCCGGTCTGTTGACCATTGCCGCGTATCACCGGGCGAACGGGGAGGGCCACCGCAACATCTGCCTGATCCCGATGTCGGCACATGGCACGAACCCGGCCAGCGCCCAGATGGTCGGCTGGAAGGTGGTCCCGGTCCAGTCGGCGGAGAATGGCGATATCGACCTCGACGATTTCCGCGCCAAGGCGGAGAAGCACGGGGAAAACCTGGCAGGCTGCATGATCACCTACCCCTCGACCCACGGGGTGTTCGAGGAGACCGTGCACGATGTCTGCCGGATCACCCATGAGGCGGGCGGGCAGGTCTATATCGACGGCGCCAACATGAACGCGATGGTGGGGCTCAGCCGACCCGGAGACCTGGGCGGCGACGTGAGCCACCTGAACCTGCACAAGACCTTCTGCATCCCGCATGGCGGCGGCGGTCCGGGCATGGGTCCGATCGGGGTGAAGGCGCATCTGCAGCCCCATCTTCCCGGCCATCCCGAAACCGGCGGCAGCGAGGGGCCGGTCAGCGCGGCCCCCTATGGCAGTCCGAGCCTGCTGCCCATCTCCTGGGCGTATTGCCTCATGATGGGGGGCGAAGGTCTGACCCAGGCGACACGGGTTGCGATCCTGAATGCGAACTACATCGCGCGCAGGTTGGAGGGAGCGTACAAGGTGCTCTTTACCGGGCGCGGTGGGCGTGTTGCGCACGAATGCATCATCGACACGCGGCCGTTCGAGAAAAGCGCGGGCGTGACCGTGGAGGACATCGCCAAGCGGCTCATGGACTGCGGGTTCCATGCCCCGACGATGAGCTGGCCGGTCGCGGGTACGTTGATGGTGGAGCCTACCGAAAGCGAAACCAAGGCCGAGTTGGACCGATTCTGCGACGCGATGCTGGCGATCCGGGCGGAAATCGCCGAGATCGAATCGGGAGACATGCCGCGCGAGAACAACCCGCTCAAGATGGCGCCGCACACGATGGAAGACCTGGTGAAGGAGTGGGACCGGCCCTACACCCGGGAGCAGGCCTGCTTCCCGCCGGGCGCGTTCCGGGTGGACAAGTACTGGCCGCCGGTCAATCGCGTGGACAACGTCTATGGCGACCGACACCTCGTCTGTGTCTGCCCGCCAATGGAGGATTACGCCGAAGCGGCGGAGTGATCGGGCGGGTCAATCTTGC
>CBDUPF010000053.1:0-16402 GCA_965369035.1 uncultured Aliishimia sp. | reverse complement strand
GAGGCGATCGGGGCGACACCTTCGGTTTGGCTGGACCGGATGGTCGCCCGTGCAGGGGTCGACGGGCGCATTCTCGCCAAGCTCGACTATCTGAACCCCGGCTTTTCCAAGAAGGATCGCGCGGCGCTGGGCATCATACGGGCCGCGTTGGCGGAGGGTGCCTTGCGCCCCGGCCAGGTCGTCGTGGAGCTGACCTCCGGGAACATGGGCACCGGACTCGCCATTGTCTGCGGCGTTCTCGGCCACCCCTTCGTCGCCGTCATGAGTCGCGGCAACTCGCCGGAGCGGGCACGAATGATGCGCGCGCTGGGCGCAGAAGTCGTGCTGGTCGATCAGGCGCCGGGCTCGCGCGTGGGCGAGGTCTCCGGCGCGGATCTCGCGTTGGTCGAAAAGGAGGCGCAGCGGATCACGGCCGAGCGGGGCGCTTTCCGGGCGGATCAGTTCAACCATCCGGGCAACGCGGCGGCACACGAGACGGGCACCGGCCCGGAGATGTGGGAGGAGAGCGGCGGGACGCTCACCGCCTTCGTCGATTTCGCAGGCTCGGGCGGGACGTTCGCGGGGACCATCCGTGCCTTGCGCGCCCGCAGGACGGACATGCGCGGCTATGTCGTCGAACCGGAAGGTGCGGCGGTCCTGTCGGGCGCGCCAGTCACCGACGCGGCCCATCCGATCCAGGGCGGTGGCTATGCCAGGGCGGATCTGGCGGCGATGCGCGATGTGACAATCGACGGCTTCATCGCGGTGCCCGGGCAGGCAGCACGGGAGACGGCAAGGGAGCTGGCGCGGACCGAGGGCATCTTTGGCGGCTTTTCGGCAGGTGCCAATGTCTGGGCCGCGCTGGAGCTGCTGAAAGGTCGGGAACAGGGTGGGGTGGTCGGCGTCGTGATCTGCGACAGCGGCCTCAAGTACCTCTCAACGGACCTGTGGCCGGAGTAGCTTGCGCCCCTGGGGAGTGAGAAGGCTGCAGTCCTGCCCCTCGAACACGGCCACCGAGATCGGCCGCCCGTATCCCGCGCCGGTGTCGAGGTTGACGCGATTGCCGTAATGCGTCGCGTGATCTACCGGCGTGTGGCCATGCACCACCAGCCAGGGATACGTCCGCTTGTCGTGGTGGAATTCGGTCCGGATCCAGACCAGATCTTCCTCGCTCTGCTCGACGAGTGGCACGCCCGGCCTGATCCCGGCATGGACGAAGAGCAACTCGTCGGTTTCGTGGTAGGTCGCGAGACCGTCCAGGAACTGTCGGTGATGCTGGGGAACGGCCTCACGTGCGCGCTCATGCACCTGGAAGACGCGTGTGGAATCGTCCACATGCACCCCGTAAGACGCCAGTGTCTCGCGCCCACCGATGCGTTCGTGAAACCAGTTGTGGGTCACAAGCATGTAGGGATCGGACCGCGGCAGTTCTTCGAGAAAGTGCCGCATCATCCGGTCGTGGTTGCCCAGAAGGCAGATCCAGTCCCGCCCCGCCGCCTGTCCTTTCGCGAGGATGTCCAGGACGCCGGCGCTGTCCGGGCCACGATCCACGTAATCGCCCAGGAAGACGACCCGTGACTCGCGGCCACCGTCGGCCTCGATGCGGGCCAGCGCATCTTCGAGCATGGTGCGCTGGCCGTGTATGTCGCCTACGGCATAGATGGTCATGGCGCGCCCATATCAGGCGGCCACCTCGAAGGCCAGCGGGCGCACCTGCTGGAACATGCCCGTGTTCTCCAGCGTCTTGAGGACTTCCTGTGGAATCGGATTGTCGACATAGAGCAGCGCGATGGCCTCCCCGCCGACAGAGGACCGGCCGAGCGTGAAGTTCGCGATGTTGACGCCGTTCTTTCCCATCGTGTTGCCCAGCAGGCCGATGATCCCGGGTACGTCCTCGTTGGTGGTATAGAGCATGTGCTCGCCCACCTCCGCCTCGATGTTGATTCCCTTGATCTGGATGAACCGCGGCTTGCCGTCGGAAAACACGGTGCCCGCGATCGACCGCTCGCGCTTGTCGGTGACCACGTTGACCTTGATGTAGCCGTCGAAGACGCCGGACTTGTCCTGATGGGTGGTGGAGATCTGGATGCCCTTCTCCTGTGCCATGAACGGCGCGGAGACCAGGTTCACGTCCGGGTTCACGCGCTTCATGATTCCGGCCACGACGGAGCAGTTGAGCGCATCGAGGTTCATCCCCGCGACGGTCCCGTTATAGAGGATGTTGATCGCCTTGATCGGCTCGTCCGTGAGCTGTCCGACGAAGCTGCCCAGGTGGCCGGCGAGCTTGACCCAGGGACCCATGACCTTGGCCTCCTCGGCGGTCATCGACGGCATGTTGAGGGCGTTCTCCACGGCCCCGTCCAGCAGGAAGTTCGACATCTGCTCGGCGACCTGAAGCGCCACGTTTTCCTGCGCCTCCGTCGTGGCGGCCCCCAGATGCGGGGTGCAGACCACGTTGGGCAGGCCAAAAAGTGGGTTCTCGGTCGCGGGCTCCACGCTGAACACGTCGAAGCCGGCGCCCGCCACGTGGCCGGATTTCAGCGCCTCGGCCAGCGCTTCCTCGTCAACGAGACCGCCGCGCGCGCAGTTGATGATCCGCACGCCCTTCTTCATCTTCGCGATCGCCGCGGCGTCGATGATGCCGGCGGTCTGGTCGGTCTTCGGCACGTGCAGGGTGATGAAATCGGAGCGTTTCAGGAGGCTGTCGAGGTCCACCTTCTCCACCCCCATCTTGTCGGCCTTGTCCTGGGTCAGGAACGGGTCGTAGGCGATGACCTTCATCTTCAGCCCGCGCGCCCGGTCGCAGACGATGCCGCCGATGTTGCCCGCGCCGATCACGCCGAGCGTCTTGCCGGTCAACTCGACGCCCATGAACTTCGATTTCTCCCATTTGCCCGCATGGGTCGATTCGCTGGCCGCCGGAATCTGGCGCGCCACGGCGAACATCAGGGCGATGGCATGCTCGGCGGTGGTGATCATGTTGCCATAGGGCGTGTTCATCACGATCACGCCGCGTTTGGAGGCGGCTTCCTTGTCGACATTGTCGGTGCCGATCCCGGCGCGGCCAATCACCTTGAGGTTGGTCGCGGCTTCGAGGATCTTTTCGGTCACCTTGGTGGCCGACCGGATGGCGAGGCCGTCATACTGACCGATGATCTCGCGCAGTTTCTCCTTGTCCTTGCCCACCTCGGGCAGGAAATCCACGTCGATCCCGCGGTCGCGGAAGATCTGGACGGCGGTTTCCGACAGCTTGTCGGAGACGAGTACCTTGGGCATCTTGTCTGGTCCTTCGAGAATGGATGCGGTTCAGTTCCGCACCACGAATTCCTGGGTGTCTGGATGGGTCCGGGTGCGCGGTGCCGCGCACCCGTGTGTCAGGCCGCCTCGGCGACGGCCTCGATCTCGGTCTGGAATGCCCAGTCGAGCCAGGGCAGCATCGCTTCGATATCCGAGGTCTCCACCGTTCCGCCGCACCAGATGCGCAGCCCGGCCGGCGCGTCGCGATAGGCGCCGATGTCGAGCGCCACGCCCGCATCCGCGAGCCGCGCCGCGACCGCCTTGGCAAAACCCGCGCCGTCGGTGATCCGGTCGTCGGTGAACTTCAGGCAGACGGAGGTGTTCGACCGCGTCGACTTGTCTGTGGCGAGATTCTCGATCCAGTCCCGCGCGGCGCAGAAGTTCCAGATTGCTTGCGCGTTTGCGTCGGCCCGGGCGATCAGACCCTTGAGCCCGCCGATCCCGCGCGCCCATTTCAGACAGTTGAGATAATCTTCCACCGCGAGCATGGAGGGGGTGTTGATCGTTTCGCCCTTGAAGACGCCTTCGATCAGCTTCCCACCCTTGGTCAGGCGGAAGATCTTCGGCAGCGGCCAGGCCGGAGTGTAGCTCTCCAGCCGTTCTACTGCGCGCGGGGACAGGATCAGCATGCCATGCGCCGCTTCCCCGCCCAGCACTTTCTGCCAGCTGAAGGTGGTCACGTCGAGCTTGTCCCAGGGAAGGTCCTGGGCGAAGGCGGCAGAGGTCGCGTCGCAGATCGTGAGACCCGCGCGGTCCGACGGGATCGCATCGCCATTCGGCATCCGGACGCCGGAGGTTGTGCCGTTCCAGGTGAAGACGACATCGGTGTCGTAATCGACGGCGCTCATGTCGACGATCTCGCCATACTCGGCGGTGCGCACGTCCGCGTCGAGCTTTAGCTGCTTGACCGCGTCCGTGACCCAACCCGCGCCGAAGCTTTCCCAGGCGACCATGGTGCACGGGCGTTCGCCCAGCAGGTTCCACATCGCCATCTCGACAGCGCCGGTATCCGACGCCGGCACGATGCCGATGCGGTAGTCCGCCGGTACGCCCAGCAACTCGCGCGTTTCCTCGATGGCGGCCTTCAGCTTGGCCTTGCCGACGGCGGCGCGATGGGACCGGCCCAGTGCGGCATCGGACAGATCGTCGAGCTGGAATGTGGGGGGTTTGGCACAGGGGCCGGAGGAGAACCGCGGATTTGCCGGCCGCGTCGCCGGTTGAGCAATAGCCATATGTGCTATCCTTCCAGATAATCGCCCCTCGTTGGGGAGGGGTGTCCCACGGAGGCAGATACAGCCGCCCGGGGGGTGGCGCAACTGGCAAAACGTCGCTATAGCGCCGCCTCATCGCTGAAATGCGACATGGCCTGCCTACCATCGGAAACTTCCATGTATGTCACGACCCTGTTGACCCGGCCCGGTGCCGCGCCACTCGACCCCTCATTGGTCGCGAATCTGCGCAACGCCTGGGGCGGTGGCGAGGTTCTCTGGCTGGCGCCCGACGAAGCCGCCGAGTTTTCTGTCCCGCACAGTCCGGCGAATCGCTGGGACGTCTGGTCCGATCTGCAGGGCCTGGGCGTGGACCTGGCGGTGCAACCGGCCGAGGGGCGGCGCAAGAAGATGCTGCTGGCCGACATGGATTCGACCATGATCGAACAGGAGTGCATCGACGAGTTGGCCGAAGAGGCCGGCGTCGGCGACCGGGTGAAGGACATCACGGCGCGCGCCATGAATGGCGAGCTCGATTTCGAGGCCGCCCTGACCGAACGCGTCGGCCTTCTGAAAGGACTATCCGAAAGCGTGATCGACAAGGTCCTGGGCGACCGCATCACCCTCATGCCGGGCGGCCGCGCGCTGGTCGCGACCATGCGGGCACACAAGGCGCATGCCGTGCTGGTCTCCGGCGGGTTCACGGCCTTCACGGCCCGCATCGCAACTTGTCTGGGCTTTGACGAGCATCGCGCCAACACCCTGCTGTTCGAGGAGGGGCGCTTCACGGGGGAGGTCGCGCCGCCCATTCTGGGCCGGCAGGCGAAGGTGGATGCGCTGGCGGAGATCTCGCGCCGGCTGGGCATATCGGAACGGGACGTGATCGCCGTCGGGGATGGCGCCAACGACCTGGGGATGCTGGGCCGCGCCGGAACCGGCGTGGCGCTGCACGCCAAGCCGTCGGTGGCGGAGAAGTGCGATATCCGGATCAACCACGGCGACCTTACCTCTCTGCTCTACCTGCAAGGCTACTCCAGGTCCGAATTCGTCACCGCCTGACCGATCGGCGTTTGGTGGAACGACCGATTCGGCGTAGGTTTGCACCCGTGGACAGCCAGGGAGACGCGGACATGCCGAAATACATCTTTGCTTATCATGGTGGCGGCGCGCCATCGGATCCGGCGGACCAGGAAAAGGCGATGAACGCGTGGATGTCGTGGTTCGGCGACATGGGCGCGGCGGTCGTGGACGGCGGCAACCCGGTCGGACTGTCAAAGACGGTCTCGAGGGACGCGGTTACCGGCGATGGCGGTGCCAATCCGATCTCGGGCTATTCCATTGTCGAGGCTCCGGACCATGACGCTGCCTGCGACATGGCCAAGGGGTGCCCGATGGTTGTCGACGGTTCCGGCTCGGTCGAGGTTGCGGAGATCATGGTGATGTAGCGAAAGGCCCGCGGTCAGGGGAAACCCGCCGCGGCCCGTTGCCGCCCGACCTCGAGGCCGCGGCGATTATGCAGTGGCGTGTCCAGGTAGCGTTGCGCCGCGGGGTGTTCCGCGTCCAACGCGCCCAGGCGCACGAGAAGCGCGGTGATCGCGCATTCGCTGGCCCGCGTCGCGCCGTCGACGATCTTGAGCGCCACGCCCAGTTTCCGTTCCGGGATGATCGCGACGAAAAAGCCCTCGGCCCCGGTCTTGACCGCCGCGCGGCCGTTCAGAGCCCGCATCAGGTGGGTGCAGGCGCGCCCCTCGCCGGCGACGAGGTCGGGATGGCGAATCATGGCTTGGACGAGGGTCTGGGCCGGGCTGTCGCCGGGCGCTGCGGCACAGCGCGCCATGGCCCGCGCAACGCCATGCAGCGAGGTCGCGAAATTCGGTGCCGAACATCCGTCGATCCCGAAGCCTGCAACCGTCTCTCCCGTCATCCGTTCCCACACATCCCGCGCGGCCAACTGCACCGGGTGGTCCGGTTCGACATATTCGGGGCCTGCGCCGAGGTGGCGGGTCAGCGTGAGAAATCCCGCGTGCTTGCCGGAGCAGTTGTTGTGCACCTGGCAGGTGGGCGCACCGTCGCGGATCATCTGCGCGTGCAGGTCCGTATCCCGTGTCACCTCCGGGCCACAGCGGAGGTCGTCGTCGGACATGCCGAGGTCGGAAAGCCAGCTGTTCACACGCTCGACATGGATCGCGGCCCCCTGATGGGATGCGCACGCAAGGGCAAGCTGCGCCGATGTCAGCGAGAACTTCTCCGCCGCCCCGCTTTCCAGCAGCGGCAGAGCCTGGAGGATCTTGGCAGAAGATCGCGGCAGAACGATCTGGTCGGGATTGCCCCAGGCTTCGACGATCTGACCGGTATCATCGCATATGACCGCGTGGCCGTGGTGGACGCTTTCCAGGATGGGTCCGCGCCAGATTTCGACCATCGGAACGGCAGCTGTCATTTTGCACCTCACGGTTTGGCGAAAACATGCCCAACGCCCTTTCGTTGGGCCCTTGTATTGCGGTAGTGGTGGTGTAGTTGAGCGAAACACTGCCCACGCGCAAGCAGGAAGCACGGACAACCGGCCCTGCAGTGGGTGGAAGCTGAGGCAAAAGACAGTCCGGAGGCTGTGAATATGGGAGTAAGCAAGATCGTCGGCGCGGCCGCGTTTTGCGCTGCGATTGCAACCGGTGCGACAGCGCAGAATCAGGACAGCAGTTCGAACCGGGTTGCGGCGAAGACCGACTGGAGCGTGTTCGTCGAGGACAACCCGACGGAATGCTGGGGCGTGTCCACGCCGAAGGAAATCGTCAACAGCAGGGACGGTCGCGTGGTCGCAGCGCGGCGCGGTCAGATCCTGCTGATGGTGTTCTTCCGTCCGGCCGCAGGGGCCAACGGCCAGGTGGCCTTCACCGGCGGGTACCCCTTCGCAAGCGGATCCACCGTGAACGTGACCATCGACGGCACCGAGTTCGAGATGTTCACCGAGGGCGAATGGGCCTGGCCGGCGACGACCGCGGACGATGCCAAGATCATCACGGCGATGAAACGCGGTGCACAGGCCGTGGTGACCGGCGTGTCCAGTCGGGGAACGACGACCAAGGACACCTTCAGCCTGCTTGGCTTCACCGCCGCCATCGAGGACGCGGAGAAACGCTGCTCGAACTGATCCGCACGCGGCGGGTCCGGGCACTGCATCTGTCGAAGTTCGGCTGAGGACGGGTTGCCTCGTGCTTGCGCCGATCCAGAACCGTATCCCTTGTCGGAAGGCCGCATGCGACTGGTGCCGGGCCGAAAGCTGCCCGTTTCAGGGCAATTCCTTTTGCTTTTCTGGTCAAAGGTTATATAGAGCGTGACTTTCACGCCGACCGGGTAACGCTCAATGACCGCGACGACGCCGATCACGCAGGACGTAATGACGATCCCCCGCAAGACGCCGGAGGGGCCGCTGAACCTTGTCGGCCTCACGCGGGATCAGTTGCGCGAGACGCTGATCGCGCATGGCACGCCCGAGAAACAGGCGAAAATGCGCACCGGACAGATCTGGCAATGGATCTACCAATGGGGCGTGCGCGATTTCGACGCGATGACCAACCTCGCCAAGGCCTACCGGGCCGAGCTGAAGGACAAGTTCGTCATCGCGATCCCGGAGGTCGTTTCCAGGCAGGTGTCGTCGGACGGGACGCGCAAGTACCTCGTCCGCATCGCCGGCGGGCACGAAGTCGAAGTCGTCTACATACCGGAGGAGGGACGCGGCACGCTCTGTGTGTCTTCCCAGGTCGGCTGTACGCTGACCTGTTCGTTCTGCCACACCGGCACGCAGAAGCTGGTGCGCAACCTCACCGCGGCGGAGATCGTGGGGCAGGTCATGCTGGCGCGCGACGATCTGGGCGAATGGCCGGTGCCCGGCGCGCCCAAGGACGAGACGCGGCTTCTGTCGAATGTCGTGCTGATGGGCATGGGAGAGCCGCTTTACAATTTCGAAAACGTGCGCGACGCGATGAAGATCGTGATGGACCCCGAGGGCATCCAGCTCTCGCGCCGCCGGATCACGCTGTCCACCAGCGGCGTCGTGCCCGAGATCGCCCGCACGGCGGAGGAGATCGGCTGCCTGCTGGCGGTCAGTTTCCATGCGACCACGGACGAGGTGCGCGACAAGCTGGTGCCGATCAACCGCCGCTGGAACATCGAGACGCTGCTGAACGCCCTGCGCGAGTTTCCACGAATTTCGAATTCCGAGCGGATCACCTTCGAATACGTGATGCTCGATGGCGTGAACGACAGTGATGAGGACGCACGGCGGCTGATCAGGCTGATCGAGGGCATCCCGGCCAAGGTGAACCTGATCCCGTTCAACGAATGGCCCGGTGCGCCCTATCGCCGGTCGTCGAACAACCGCATCCGAGCATTCGCCGACATCATCCACAAGGCCGGCTATGCCTCCCCCATCCGCACCCCGCGGGGTGAGGACATCCTGGCCGCCTGCGGGCAGCTCAAGTCGGCCACCGAGCGGGCACGCAAGTCTCGCGCCGAAATCGCGCGGGAAGCCGGGCTGCGCGGCTGAACGCTGTTAACCTTTCATCAACTTTCCACTCGGGCGCGCCACGACCTGCGGCATGATGGCCGCAGGTATTGTGGAGAGTGTCATGTCAATCATTATCCGGAAAGATCCGCTGGTGGTGTCCCAAGTAATCGACATCGTGACACGCGAATATTTCAAGTCGCGTTCGCCGAAAGACTGGCAGGGCCGGTTGGAGCGGGTCGGTTACGCCATCCGCCAGACAGCTGCCGGGCAGGTCATCGAGACCTTGCCGCACCATGTCGAGATCTGCACGCTGCCGCCGATGCCGGACCGGCAGACCAGCTTCGTCTGAAGTGAAACAACCGGCTTTCGGGCTTCGAGCAGGATAGTCGGCGCTCCGGCCAACGTGCGATCAGCGGCCCGGAATTGCTCCCCGTTTCGTGGCTTCACCCCAGCCGTCAATGACCGAAATCGCGTCCTTGGCCGTTTCGACATAGCGGAAGAGATTCAGATCCTCGGGGGAGATGGTTCCGGCCTCCGCCAGCGCATCCCAGTTGATGATCCGTTCCCAGAATTCCCGTCCGAAAAGCAGGAAGGGGATACGCTCCATCCGCCCTGTCTGGATCAGGGTCAGGGATTCGAACATCTCGTCCATCGTCCCGAACCCGCCCGGGAATATGCAGATGGCGCGCGCGCGCATCAGGAAATGCATCTTGCGGATGGCGAAATAGTGGAAGTTGAAACAAAGCTCGGGCGTCACGAATTCGTTCGGCGCCTGTTCATGCGGGAGCACGATGTTGAGCCCGATCGACCGCCCACCGGCCTCGTGAGCGCCACGGTTTCCGGCCTCCATGACGCCGGGTCCGCCGCCGGTGCAGACCACCAGCTGGTTCCCGCCCCTGGTCACGGATTTCTCGGTGATCAGCCGGGCGAACTCCCGCGCTTCCTCGTAGAATCGCGAGAGCTCCGCCAATGTTTCCGTCCGGGCGGAATGCCGGTTGGCGGGCGACAGAATGCGCGCGCCGCCAAAGAGTACGACCGTACTGTCCACCTTGGCTTCGTTCATGGCCAGTTCGGGCTTGAGCAATTCGAGCTGCAACCGCACCGGCCGCAATTCGTCGCGCAGCAGGAATTCCTCGTCGGCGAAGGCAAGCCGATAGGCCGGCGACCGCGATTGCGGGGTGCTCGGCACACCCTCGGCGGTATCGCGGTCGGTATGCGCGTCGCGAAAACGGCTGTGGCGGTCGTCGGTCATGCAGGGTCCATCTCTTGCGTGTCCGGGCCACCCATATAGGGTGCCGGCCATTAACGCCAGATGACCGGAGGGCAGCATGGATTGGCACCAGGAGATCGACGCCGCGGCAGCGCGCATATCGGGATACATCCGCGAAACTCCGGTGATCGAAACGCGCGGCTTCGGACTCGACCGGCCCTTGGAGTTGAAGCTGGAACAGATGCAGCACACCGGCTCCTTCAAGGCGCGGGGTGCGTTCAACACGCTTCTGGCCGGACCCGTGCCGTCGGCGGGCCTCGTGGCGGCGAGCGGGGGAAACCACGGCGCGGCGGTCGGATATGCCGCGGCGCAACTGGGCCACAAGGCCGCGATCTTCGTGCCGGAGATCGCCGGTCCGGCCAAGATCGCACTGATCCGGCGCACCGGCGCGGATCTGCGCGTGGTGACGGGCGCCTATGCGGACGCACTGGCACAGGCGAAAGCCTACGAGGCCGAGAGCGGCGCGGGCCAGGTCCATGCCTATGACGCGGTCCCCACGGTGGCGGGGCAGGGGACACTGATGCGCGAGTGGGAGGCGCAGGGGCTGCAAGCCGACACCGTTCTGATCGCGGTGGGCGGCGGTGGGTTGATCGCCGGGGCGCTGGCCTGGCTGCAAGGGCGGCGCAAGGTGGTGGCGGTGGAACCGGAAACCTGTGCCACGCTCTTCGAGGCTCGCAAGGCGGGCGCGCCGGTCGATGTGGAGGTGTCGGGCATCGCCGCCAATGCGCTGGGCGCGAAGCGGATCGGCCGGATCTGCTTCGACCTTGCGGAGGCGCAGGACATTTCCTGCATAACGGTGACGGACGATGCGATCGCCACGGCGCAGACCGCACTCTGGCAGGACATGCGGCAACTCGTCGAACCCGCCGGAGCGGCAGCACTGGCCGCGCTTGTGTCCGGCGCCTACCGGCCCGCCCCGAAAGAGCGCGTGGCGGTTCTCGTCTGTGGAGGGAACATCGCGCCGGATCCCCTGGCCTGAATCGAAGCGGTTGTGCGATCGTCAAGATCCGCGCGGTCACGGATCTGTGGGAAACAGCGAAACCGGCGGATTTTTTCGATCCACCGGCGGCGTTTCGGCATCGTTCTGCCGACTGGATTGAGGTCCATGGAACATCGCCGGCCACCTGACGTTCCCGGTACAGCTTCGCGGCTAGCGGCGCTGCTCGCCACCGCGGACAGGTAACGGGAGAAAGGAAAAATCGTTATGAAACTGCAACTCAGCACTCTGACTCTGCTTGGCGCGTTCGGCGCGACGTCCGCACTGGCCGCAACCACGGCGACATCGGTGACAGACCTCAACCTTCGTGCGGCGCCCGGTCCGAATGCCGAGATCATCGACGTCATTCCGAACGAGGGCGAAGTCGCGCTCGACGGTTGCATCGATGGCAGCAACTGGTGCCAGGTGACCTATGACGGCACCAGTGGATGGGCCTATGGCGCGTATCTCACCGGCAGGGTCGAAGGTGAGTCAAAAGTCGTGATCGAGAACCGTGACGTGATGGAAATCGGCACGGTCACCTATGAGGACAAGAGCGGCGAATCCGCCGCCGTCGGTGCTGGCGCCTTGTCCGGAGCACTCGTGGGCGGCGCAATCGGCGGGCCGGTCGGCGCCGTGGCGGGGGCAGGTGTCGGTGGTATCGCCGGCGGTGCCGCCAATCCCGATGAGGACACCATCGTCTACGTGCGCGAGCACGCGGCCGAACCGGTCTACCTCGAGGGCGAGGTCGTGGTCGGTGCCCGCATCCCGCAGGACGTCGTGCTGCAGGAGGTGCCCGACGCGGAATACGCCTATGCCTACGTGAACGGCGTGCCCGTGCTCGTCGACCCGGCCAAGCGCGATATCGTCTACATCGTGCGCTGACGGGAAGTCCGGGAACTGCCCGACCGGGAACCCGGCGGGGGCCGCGCGCCTCCGCCGGGTTTCTTTGTCCGGGATGCCTGCGCTGCGCCGGGCGCATTGCGGTCGCTTCGCCGCGCGCTTATACGGCGTAAAACCATCCGGGGAGAAGGAGTGCCCATGTCCAACGCCGCACTGGAAGCCGCCATCGAAGCCGCGTGGGAAACCCGCGACACCATCACGCCGGACACGAAGGGCGAAACACGCGAAGCGATCGAGGATACGCTCGAGGCGCTGGACAGCGGCGAGCTGCGCGTGGCCGAGCGTCAGGAAGATGGCGTCTGGCATGTCAACCAGTGGGCCAAGAAGGCGGTTCTGCTCGGCTTTCGCCTGAAGGACATGGAGCAGCAGGACGGCGGTCCGCAGGGCGGCGGCTGGTGGGACAAGGTCGACAGCAAGTTCGCGGGCTGGGGCGACAACCAGTGGAAGGCCGCAGGATTCCGCGCCGTGCCGACCTGCGTGGTACGCAAGTCCGCCTATATCGCGCCGGGCGTCGTGCTGATGCCGTCTTTCGTCAATCTCGGTGCCTATGTCGACAGCGGCACCATGGTCGACACCTGGGCGACGGTGGGTTCCTGTGCCCAGATCGGCAAGAACGTGCACCTTTCGGGCGGCGTCGGGATCGGCGGCGTGCTGGAGCCGATGCAGGCCGGCCCCACGATCATCGAGGACAACTGCTTCATCGGTGCCCGGTCCGAGGTGGTCGAGGGCTGCATCGTGCGCGAGGGCTCCGTGCTCGGCATGGGCGTGTTCATCGGCCAGTCCACCAAGATCGTCGATCGGGAGACGGGCGAGGTCTTCATGGGAGAGGTGCCGCCCTATTCCGTCGTCGTTGCCGGGTCGATGCCGACGAAGAACAACCTGAGCCTCTACTGCGCGGTGATCGTGAAGCGGGTGGACGAGAGGACCCGGTCCAAGACGGGTATCAACGAACTGCTGCGCGACTGACTTGAAATCCGCCACCGTGGTTGCGGGTGTGCGCCATGCATCTGATATCGACCATCCGTTGACCGGCACATGATCGCGTCGCTGTCCCTGCCGTTGCTGCTGTGCGTCTTTGCGCTCGCCGGGGGCGTGGTCATCCTGTCGTCGCTCAGGGCGACCAGCCTGGCCGACGTGATTGCGGACCGGACGCAACTGGGCGAAGCGGTCATCGGCGGCACGTTGCTTGGTGCCGCGACGTCGCTCTCCGGAACCGTCGTATCCGTTACGGCCGCAAGTTCCGGCGACGTGAGCTTCGCGGTGTCGAACGCGATCGGCGGCATCGCGGCACAGACCGTGTTCCTCGCGGTTGCCGACGTGGTCTACCGGCGTGGCAACCTCGAACATGCAGCCGCCGAGCCTGCGAACCTCTTTCAATGCGTCGTGCTGATCGGGCTCTTGAGTCTGCCGCTGGTGGCGATGACCAGCCCCGACATCGCCGTCGCGGGCCTGCATCCGGTGTCGGTCCTGCTGTTTCTGGTCTACGCGACTTCGGTGCGGCTGACCTCCTCGATGCGGGAACAGCCCATGTGGCGGCCGACGGAGACGGATCTGACACGGCGCGACGAACCGGAGGACTCGCGCGAGGCCGACCGGTCCGCCAAGGGTCCGATGCTGAGCTTCGTCCTGCTCGTCTGCGTGATGGGAGCGAGCGGCTGGGTGATCAGCCGGGTCGGGGCGGAACTGATCGAAGACTACCAGTTGGCCTCCAGCCTCGTCGGAGCGCTGATCACGGCGGTCGTGACGTCGATGCCGGAGCTGGTCACGACACTGGCGGCGGTGCGGCGCGGCGCCCTGCAACTTGCGGTGGGCGGCATCATCGGCGGCAACACGTTCGACGTGTTGTTCCTCGTTTTCTCGGACATCGCCTATCGGGATGGGTCGATCTATCACGCGATGGGCACCGATGACGTATTCTGGGTGTCTGTCGGACTTCTCATGACCTCCGTGCTTCTGGCGGGGTTGCTATTGCGGCAGAGGCACGGTCCGGGCCGGATCGGCGTGGAGAGTGTTCTTCTCTTTGTCATCTACATCGGTGCGGTCGGTCTTCAGATCTTTGCCGCGAGCTGATGCGTGACCCGCGTGGGACGAGGGAGGGTGCCTTGACACGGACCGGGTGTCGTCGCATGCCGCGCAGATGAAAAAGGACAAGCGCACTCAGCAGGTCTATACGCTGGTCGTCGAAGTTGGGCGGAAGGCCGGGGACGGTCTGCCGGAGGACAGCACCGGCGCGGCGCTGATGGTCTATGCCAGCGGCGTGGACGAGGCCGAGGCGGTGCGGGAGACGGTGGCGATCCTGAAGCAGGCGGACATGGCGCCGCTCGACGTGACCGGCCACGGCACGCCGGAAGAACGCGAGGCCGAGGGGCACGAGATCGGCGCGGAAGAACGCGACCTGATGGACCGCGCGCTGGCCGAGAACGCGGTGATCGTCGCGCAGGTGACGCCGTTCTTCGACTGACCGGGACCAAGGGGAGATGCCGGAATGACCGTGAATCCTGTTGAGTTGACCGCCGACCTGGTGCGGTGCCCGTCCGTCACGCCCGAAGAGGGCGGCGCGCTGGAACTGCTGCACGGGCTATTGACCGAGGCGGGCTTCGACTGCGCCTGGGCCGACCGGGGCGGGGTGCGCAACCTCTTTGCCCGCTGGGGCGACAAGGGCCATCCGCGCAGCTTCGGGTTCAACGGACATACGGACGTGGTGCCCGTGGGGGACGAGAACGCGTGGACGCACCCGCCCTTCGGGGCGGAGATCGTGGACGGTGTGCTTTATGGTCGCGGCGCGACGGACATGAAATCGGGGGTCGCGGCCTTCGTCGCGGCGGCGATCGACCTGGTCCGGGAGAGCCCGCCGGATGGCGCGATCCTGATCGCGATCACCGGTGACGAGGAGGGAGACGCGACGGATGGCACTGTCGCGCTTCTCGATCACATGGAGAGCGCGGGGGAGCGGATGTCCGTCTGCGTCGTCGGCGAACCCACCTGCCCGTCGCACATGGGCGAGATGATCAAGATCGGGCGGCGCGGCTCCATGACCGCCTGGTTCGAGGTGAAGGGGAAGCAGGGTCATTCGGCCTATCCTCACCGCGCGAAGAACCCTCTGCCCGCGATGGTGCGGCTGATGGACCGGCTTGCCTCGCACGAACTGGACCGGGGCACGGAGCATTTCGACCCTTCGACGCTGGCCGTCGTGACCGTCGACACCGGCAACACGGCCACGAACGTGATCCCGGCGCGCTGTTCGGGGGCGGTCAACATCCGGTTCAACGACACCCATAGCGGCGCGGGCCTGTCGGAATGGCTGCGGTCCGAAGCGGCCGAGGTCGCCGAAGACTTCGGTATCGAGATCGGGGTGAAGATCAAGATTTCGGGCGAAAGCTTCCTGACGCCCCCCGGCGAGCTCTCCACGCTGGTCGCGGCGGCGGTCGAGGCGGAAACGGGCGTGACCCCTGAATTGTCGACCACCGGCGGGACATCGGATGCCCGGTTCATCAAGGATCACTGCCCGGTCGTGGAGTTCGGGCTGGTGGGGCAGTCGATGCACCAGGTGGACGAACATGTCGCCACAGACCACGTGCACCAGCTGAAGGCGGTCTACGCGCGCATTCTTCGGGACTATCTCGCGGCAGTCTAGGCTGGTGTCAGAAGGAGCATTCGTGCGCAGAACGCTCTTCGTGATGGTGAAGGAGCCGCGCCCCGGGCGGGTCAAGACACGGCTGGCCCGTGACATCGGCTCGGTTCCGGCGGCGTGGTGGTTCCGCCGCCAGGTCGCGGACCTTTTGCGGCGGGTAGAGGATCCGCGCTGGCGGACCGTGCTCGCCGTCAATCCGGATCCTGCCGTGGTGAGTCGGGCCTGGGCCGGACATCTGCCGCGGGTTCCGCAGGGGCCGGGCAACCTGGGCGACCGGATGGGCCGTCTTCTCCGCACCACGCCCGGCCCGGTTTGCGTGATCGGTGCGGATATTCCCGGCGTGGACAGACACCATCTGGCGCGCGCCTTCGCGCTATTGTCTGGCGCTGATGCGGTGTTCGGGCCGGCGGAGGATGGCGGCTTCTGGCTGGTGGGGCTGAACCCGGTGCGGGCCGCACCGCCTGCCCTGTTCGAGGGTGTGCGGTGGAGCACGGAACACGCGCTTGCCGACACGCTGGAAACCCTGCCGGGACGGCGCGTGGCCTTTGCCGATCGTCTGCGGGATGTGGACACGGCGCGTGATTTGGCCATGACCTCGACCCGGCGGCGTGCTAGCTCTGCGTCATGAGCAGGA
>CBDUPF010000052.1:0-16667 GCA_965369035.1 uncultured Aliishimia sp. | reverse complement strand
CCGGGCCTGCCAAACTGCAGACGCTGATCAAGTTCTCCATCGCCTGCGGGGTCGGTGCGTCGCTGCGCGTGCTGCAACGCCGGGCGCGGGACGTGACCAAGCTGTTGCTGCCCTTCGAACCCAACGAGGTGATTGCGGATCTGGCGGCGCACCGGGCCAAAAACCCGGACTTCAACATCACCAACGTGCACTTCTTCCCCCTGGGTGGTATCAAGACGAACGCCCAATGGGCCATCGACAACGGCGGTGACAGCGCCGTCCCCGCAAACGCCTGAGGAAGCACGGATACATGACCCGGACGATCGTCGAATCCAAGACCAAGACAGCCATCATCGGCTTTGACCAGCCGTTCTGTGTCATCGGGGAGCGGATCAACCCCACCGGTCGCAAGAAGCTGGCGGCCGAACTGGAGGCTGGCGATTTCTCGACCGTGGAGAAGGACGCGCTGGCGCAGGTGGCCGCAGGGGCGACGGTTCTCGATATCAACGCGGGCGTTGTCTACAACTCCAACCCCGATCCCAACCAGACCGAGCCGCCGCTGATGCGCAAGATCATCGAACTTGTGCAGGGGCTGGTGGACGTGCCGCTTTGCATCGACTCGTCGGTCCCGGGCGCGCTCGAGGCCGGGCTGGAGGTCTGCGAAGGACGGCCTTTGCTGAACTCCGTCACCGGCGAGGAGGAACGGCTGGAAAAGATCCTGCCGCTGGTCAAGAAGTACAACGTGCCGGTCGTGGCGATCTCCAACGACGACACCGGCATCTCCGAAGACCCCGACGTCCGCTTTGCCGTGGCGAAGAAGATCGTGCAGCGCGCCGCGGATTTCGGCATTCCCGCCCATGACATCGTCGTCGATCCGCTGGTGATGCCGGTGGGTGCGATGGGCACGGCCGGGCTCCAGGTCTTCACGCTGGTGCGCAGGCTGCGCGAGGAACTGGGCGTCAACACGACCTGCGGCGCCTCGAACATCTCCTTCGGGCTGCCGAACCGGCACGGGATCAACAATGCCTTCCTGCCGATGGCGATGGGGGCCGGCATGACCTCGGCCATCATGAACCCGATCGCCCTGCCCGTCCCGGCGTCCAGGATCGCGGAGAAGCGCGCGGCCGTCGAAGCGGCGGGGATCGTCCTGCCCGCGGACATGGATGACGAGGCCTTCTGCCAGATGTTCGGCCTGGGCTCCACCCAGCCGCGCCCGGGCAAGGAGATGGAGGCCATTCGCGCCGCGAATTTCCTCACCAACAACGATCCGCACGGAAGCGCGTGGATCCGATTCAACAAGGTCGCAGAGGGCGGAGACGCGGCCGAAGGTCGTGGCCGCGGTGGTCGTGCCGGAGGACGCCGCCGGCGCGCCTGATCCCCTTTTCCCTTGAGGTGCGCGTAGAGCCCGGCAGTCAAATGCCGGGCTTTTTTGTGATTTCCGTGACCCTGTAACCAAGCATTAAGGCCCCTGCCACTAAATGACCCCACTCTCTGAATCGAGGAAGGGGCATGCGCATGGATCTCCGTCACACATCCTCCCGGATCGCGTCCGCATGAGCGCGCGATACAAGCTCCCCGCGCGGCTGGACCTGTCGCAGGCCGCGGAACTGGCCGAAGCTCTTCGCAAGATGGACGAGGATCTGCGGATCGACGCGTCCGACGTGTCGCACCTTGGTGCGCTCTGCCTGCAGACGTTGATCGCGGCCGCGCGCAAGGCCCGCGCCTCCGGACACCGCTTCGAAATGACCGGAGTGACCGACAAGGTTCTCGAACAGATGAAAGTGATGGGCACCTCGCCCGAGGCAATGATGGAAGGTGCACAATGACGCTTGCAGTACTCGCCGTGGACGACAGCCGCACCATGCGCAACATGATCCGCATGGCGCTGAATACCGGTGATTTCGAGGTCCACACAGCCGATGACGGGGTGCACGGGCTTGAAGTGCTGGAAGGGATCGAACCCGACGCGATCATTACCGATATCAACATGCCGCGGATGGACGGTTTCGGCTTCATCGACGCGGTTCGCAGCCAGAACAAGCATCGCGCAACACCCATCCTGGTCCTGACCACCGAAAGCGCGCCCGAACTCAAGATGCGCGCGCGCGACGCCGGGGCGACCGGCTGGATCGTGAAGCCGTTCGACCCCACCAAACTGATCAAGGCGCTTCAGATGGTGGCCGGATAGGGAGCCAGCGGCATGAGCGACGACATGGACCCGATGGCCGAAATCCGCGCTTCGTTCTTCATCGAATGCGAGGAACTTCTGGAAGCGTTGAACGACGGCCTGCAAAGCCTCGAAGACGGTGACGACGGCGGCGGAGAAACGATCAACGTCGTGTTCCGCGCCGTGCATTCGATCAAGGGCGGCGCGGGCGCCTTCGGGCTCGAACCACTGGTTCGTTTCGCCCACCGCTATGAAACCGCGCTGGATGAAGTGCGTGGCGGCCGCATGGAGGTCTCCGACGACGCGATGCGGCTGTTCTTCCAGGCGGCCGATCACCTTTCCGACCTCGTCCGCATGTCACGGGAAGACGGCGAACTTCCGACGGAACGGTCGGACGCGTTGCTGTCGGAACTCGACGATCTCATCGGCACCAGGCACGAGGACGAGGAAGAAGAGGAAATAGATTTCCAGCCCACCGGCCTGTCGCTTGACCTTGCGATCGGAGATTTCGAACTCCCCGATCTCGATCTCGGCGATCTTGCAGAAGAGGAGACGGCGTCGGACGAGTCCTCCGGCCCCGATTTCCAGATCTTCTTCAAACCAAATTCCGAGCTTTTCGAGACCGGCAACGAGCCGTTCCATCTTCTGCGGGCGCTGCACCAGTTGGGCGCATGCGAAGTCCGCATGATGCTCGACGAGTTACCGCCGCTCGACGAGCTCATCGCCGAGAAACCCTACATCGCCTGGCAGGTCGACCTCTGGACCGATGCCGACGAGGCCGAAATCAATTCCGTCTTCGAGTTTGTCGAAGGTCTTTGCACGCTGGAGATCGCGCGGACCGGGGCCGAGAAACCCGCGGCGTTCGACCTGCCGGACGATCTGCCCCCGCCGCCGCCGACCATGCCGGATGACGACGATCTGCCCGTCATGGTCGACCAACCCGCACCCGTCGACACCGTGTCCCAGCCGGAACCGGAAGCCGAGCCGGAGCCTGTGGCGTCCACGCCCGATGCGCCCGCGCCCGAACCGGTCAAGCCAGCAGCAAAGCCTGCCGGCAGCGGGTCGACCAAGGCCCAGGCGGCCGCCACGAGATCGGTGGTTCGCGTGGACCTCGACCGGATCGAACGGCTGGTAAACCTGGTGGGCGAGTTGGTGATCAACCAGGCGATGCTGTCGCAGAGCCTCGAACAGGCTGGCCTTTCGCCTCATTCCGACGCGATGAACGGGCTGGAAGAATTCCAGCGCCTGACCCGCGACATCCAGGACAGCGTGATGATGATCCGCGCGCAGCCGGTCAAATCGCTGTTCCAGCGCATGTCGCGGATCGTGCGCGAATCCTCGTCCGCCGTGAAAAAGGACGTCCGCCTGATCACCGAGGGCGAGAACACCGAAGTCGACAAGACCGTCATCGAACGGCTGTCCGACCCCCTGACCCACATGATCCGCAATGCGGTCGATCACGGGCTGGAGCCCACCGACAAGCGGGTGGAAGCGGGCAAACCCGCCCAGGGTAACGTGCGCCTCACCGCCTCTCACAAGTCGGGGCGCGTGATCATCGAGGTCTCCGACGATGGTGGCGGGATCGACCGTGCGCGCGTATTCGAGATCGCGGTGTCCAAGGGCCTCGTTCCCGCCGATGCGAGCCTGAGCGACAGCGAGATCGACAACCTGCTGTTCCTGCCAGGTTTCTCCACCGCCAAGGAGGTGTCCGACCTGTCCGGCCGCGGCGTCGGAATGGACGTGGTCCGCACCGCGATCCAGTCGCTGGGGGGCAGGATCACCATCTCGTCGGAACCCGGCGTGGGTACGACCTTCTCGATTTCCCTGCCGCTCACGCTCGCCGTGCTCGACGGCATGGTGGTGGAGGTCGCGGGCGAAACCCTTGTCGTTCCTCTGAACCTCGTCATCGAGACGCTGACGCTCGGCGATCTCAAGATGGAGATGATCCGGCCCGGCGTGATGTCGATCCTCGTGCGCGGCGCCTTCGTGCCGGTCTTCGATCTCGGCGTGGCGCTGGGCTATCGCGAGCCTCTGGAGGACACCTCCGAATGCGTGGTCCTGCTTATCGCGCAGGAGGACGGGCAGCGCGCCGCCATCATGATCGACGATATCCGCGATCAGCGGCAGGTCGTCATCAAGGGGCTGGACGAGAACTTCTATCGCGCGCCCGGAATCGCGGCGGCAACCATCCTCGGCGACGGGCAGATCGCGCTCATCCTCGATCCGACGGACATCATCAATCAGGCTGGCGCGGCGCCCCCGCTGCTTGACCAGGCCACAGCATCGGGAGCCGTGCGATGACACAGCAGGACAGCACCACGAACGAACTTCTGACCTTCACGCTCGGCCAGCAGGAATACGCGCTCGACATCATGTCGGTCCGCGAGATCCGCGGCTGGACAAAGGCGACGCCGATGCCGCACGCCCCCGTCTTCATGCGCGGCGTGATCAACCTGCGCGGCACCGTTCTGCCGGTCATGGACCTGGCCGCGCGGCTGGGCCTGCCGCCTACCGAGACGACGGAGCGCAACGTGATCATCGTCGTGAAATGCGTCGCCGGAATGACCGGCCTACTGGTCGATGCCGTTTCGGACATCATCACGCTTTCGGACGAGGACATGCAGCCGCCCCCGGATGTCGGCAGTGACACGACCTCCAACACCATCCGCGCGCTGAGCCTGATCGACGAGCGCATGATCCGCATTCTCGACCTGGACGCGGTGGTCGCCAAGCAGGAGATCGTCGCGGCGTGACAACGATGCTGAGAACCGGCGAGGAGCAACGGCTGGACCCCGGATTCCGGGCGTTGTCCGAACTGGCCTATCGCGATGCGGGGCTCGTGTTGTCGCCGAACAAGGCCACGATGATCAAGTCGCGTCTTCGCCACCGGCTGCGCGTTCTGGGGCTCCAGACCCTCGAGGATTATTGCGACTACGTGAACTCCGGCGAGACGACGGACGAGCGCCGTCACATGATCTCCGCCCTGACGACCAACGTCTCCGGCTTCTTCCGGGAGCCTCATCACTTCGATCAGTTGTCACGGGAACTGGTGCCGGGGATGGTCCGCCGCCTGCGCGCGGGTGAGCCTGTCCGGATCTGGTCGGCAGGCTGTTCCAACGGTCAGGAGCCCTATTCCATCGCCATGATGCTCCTGGAAGCGGATCCGATCTTCGGCTCGGGCAATTTCCGCATCCTTGCCACCGATATCGACCCGCGGGTCGTGCAATACGCCATGCAGGGCACTTACGACGCCACGCAGGTGTCCGGGCTGAGCGAGCCGCGGCTGAAACGCTTTGCCCAGCCGGTCACCGACGACCGGGGCGAAACGCGCTTCAAGATGGTTCCCGCGCTTCGGAACATGATCGTCTTCAAGGAACTGAACCTGAACGGATCCTGGCCGATGAAGGGCCGGTTCGACGCGATCTTCTGCCGGAACGTGGTGATCTACTTCGACGTGGCGACACAGGAAAAGCTGTGGCCGCGTTTCGCCAAGCTGCTCTCCCCTGACGGCCTCGTCTTTGTCGGGCATTCGGAACGAATCAACACTTCCCACTTCCGCCCCACGGGGTCGACTTCCTACCGGAAAGTCGAGTCTGCGCGGAACCTGAACTCAACCAAACACCAGAAAAAGGACCGCTGACATGGCGTTACGCGATCAAATTCGCATCATGGTTGTGGACGACATGTCGACAAGCCGGGGCCTCATCACTCAGGCGCTGGAGTCGTTCGGCATCCCCAATGTGTCGACGGCCGATAACGGCAATGACGCACTGGCAAGCCTGGCGCGCGCCCCGGTCCACATGGTGATTTCCGACTACAACATGCCTGGCATGGACGGGCTGCACCTGCTGAAGAACCTGCGCACCAACGAGCGGACCAAGGGCGTGGGCTTCATCCTTATCACCGGCCGGGCCGAACAGCAGATCATCGATTACGGCCGCAAACTGGGCATGAACAACTTCCTCAAGAAGCCGTTCCAGCCGACCGATCTGCGCAAGACCATCGAGGCGGTCGTCGGGCCGCTATGACCGCGCGGTCCGAAAGCTTTTCGGCGTCCCTTCGCGATGTTCTGTCCGAAATCTCCGACCTGATGGAGGAATGCTCGCAGATCGCTCAGCATGTCGAACATGCGATCGGCGACTGGCTGAACGACGGTGCCGAGTCCGACGCGTTCCCGGTCGTCGAGTTGCAGAACATCGACCTGCTGCGTCAGATCCAGCACGACCTGGCGGCGCTCCTGTCGAGCGAAGCCATGGCGGATGAAATCACGCGGACCGGAAACCAGGTCAACATCGCGTCGTTGCTCGGCACCACGAAGCTCGAGCGGGTCCGCGCCCGACTGCGAAAGCTGGCCGGCAATCAGTTCGTCGAGGCGGCACCAGACGACAACGACGGCCCCGACAACGGTGTCGTGGACCTGTTCTAGACGCGGGACATCTCACGTCGTTCGTCGATTGGTCAGTCGACCCTTTCGATCTTCTCGTCGTCTTCTTCGACCTCCTCCGGCGCTTCGGCGCGTGACGTGGACCCCGTCGCATCGGTTGCCCGTCCGAACCGCGATCCGACCTCACGCAAACGAAGGTCCGCGAGGTGGAACCTTGCAGCGTCGGTCAGATCCCCCTCTAGGTTCGATTCGATGGCGGCGGTAATCGCATTGGCCTTTTCGATGTTCTCCTTCAACTGGCGGTTCACCTCGGCGATCCGGTCGCCGAAGGTCGTCTCCAGTTCTTTCAGCTCGGCCTCGATGTCGGACCGTTCCTCTTCCTTGGCCTCGTCCAGCCGCTCGAGGACGTTGTCGCGGTCCTTCCGGTACGTTGCCTCGTCGCGATAATAGGCACCGCGCAGTTTGGAGTTTTCGGACAGCGCTGCGTCCCGCGCCGCGAGGGCATCCTTGATCGACACGTCGCCCGCGCCGTAGTCGACCCGACGGGAAGGATCCTTCAGCAACTCCTGGTACTCCGCCTCGCCGGTTTCGCGTGCCGCCGCGACAGCCTCGTTCCGTTTCGACTTGAGCGCGGCGATTTTCGTCTCGAGCTCGTCGATCCGGCCGTACTCGAAGGCGGGCGGCGTCCTGCCTGCCTTCTCTTCTCGCTCGATCAAGGCCCGGGTGTTGACCAGCGTCGCCTCCGCCTCGGCAATCGTGGACTGGATCGAAATCATGTCCTTGTCGCCCGGCGGGACACCATCGATTTCCTTGTGAGCGAATGTCGATTTGACACCGGCCAGCGTCTTCTGGAAGGCGGCCGCAGCCTTTTTCAATTCGATCACATCCTCCGGCACGTAATCGCGGTGATCTTCGTCCAACGACAGGAACGAACTGGCCGCAATCGCGTCGAGTGAAGGCCGTTCGGCCGAATCCTCCGCCATGGCCGAACTTGCAGTTCGGTCGAGCGCGGACACGATCTCCTCTTCGCCCTTGAACTTGTTCTTGTAGGAGGAAAGTTCTCCCAGAGCGTTCTGGGCGTACCCTCCGCCCATCGCCTTCAGGATACCGCCGATCGCATAGGTATCGACGCCCTTGTCGACCTTCTTCTTCGGCTTCGCGAATTGCTCGGGCGCCTCGTAAATCGGCGTCGTTCCGTAGCCGGCTTCTTTCGCACTGGGTTCCATCCCTTCTTCGTCGCCGAAGTTGCTCTCGCCGAAATCGATGATCTTCACCTTGCCATCCTCATCGATCATGATGTTCTCGGGCTTCAGGTCGTTGTGGATCGCGTTCTTTTCCTCCAGGTACTTCAGGCCATCGATGGTCTGCCGGATGAAGTCCTTGACCATCGCCGTACGCGCCTCCGGCGGTATCGCACCGATATCGTCCATCAGCAGCATGGCGTCGGTTACCTTGCCCAGGTCCGCGCCACCTGCATCGGCCATTATCATGTGCAACGTACCGTCATCGGCCACCGCCGCCCCCTTGAGTTCCGCGATCGTGTCTTTGGACTCGGTCGTGTCACCCTTTTGCAGACGCGCATGCATGCGCATCTCCTTGACCATGTTCGGTCTGTTGTCCTCGGCAGTGGCGGGGTTGAGCGATTTCACGATGATCGTCTCGCCGTTGACCGGGTTCTTGTAGCACCGTGCCGACCCGTTTGCGCCCTGGCCCAAAAGCTTCTCGAATTGGTAGGTCGCGCCGTTCACGTCGATCGACGACAGGTCATCGGCCATCTTGTTGGGCGAATGCTTCCGGATCGTCTCGATGGCGCCCTTCGCCATTCGCTCGATCAGTTCGCGGTGATCCTCGGTGCAGTCCTCGGGGTTCTCCGGAACACCGCTGGTCTTCGCGATGGTGGCGAACATCTCCTTCTCGTCCATCAGCAGCAGGTCGAGGAATTCCTCGTCCAGATCGTCATCGGTCAGGTCAATGTCGTCGAGGTAGTCCTTCACCGCCGCCTGGATCGCGCCCACGCGTTGCATGATCACCATGTTGTCCACTTTCGCGGGAAGATCGTCGGTGGCGTCGCCGAGCACCTCGGAGGCATCGAAAGTGTCGAGCTCTTCGGCCACTTCGGGATCATAGGTGCGCCCGCCCGCCGTGCCGTCGACCAGCGCCCTGTCCCGCTCTGCCGCGGCGCGCATCTCCTCGCGCGCGCGCTCGATCCGGGCCTCTTCCTCCCGCTGCAGCCGTACGGCCACCGCCTGTTTCAGGCCCATGTCGTCGACCTCCATCGCGTGCTGCAGCGTGGCGGTGTCAGGGAGATCGTACCCTTCGGTGTCCTTGAACATCAGCGTCACGATCTTTTCGTCGCGGTCGTACATCGCCAGCATTTCGTCGAGCTTGATGGACTTCCAGTCCTCCTCGGACTTGTAGCTGTCAAGAGACTTGATCTGCTTCAGTCTGGCGGCGAAATCGTCCTTGTAGGCCTTGATGCGACGACCGACCTCGGCGGAGTTCTTGTAGAGCCCGTTCTCGCTGTCGAGCACGCGTTCAAGCACGACCACGCGGGCCACCTGCTCCGAGATCTCGCCCATGCGACCGGCCTTCTCGACGGCTGCGATCTTGTGGCGCAAGCGGGCGATCCTGCCGGGCATGTCGTCGGCTCCCGCGGCATCGCAGCGCGTCTTGAAGAGATCGACACGCCCGTTGAAATCCGCCGCGATCACGGCCTCGTATCGCGCGAACCCCTTCAGGAACAGAGTTGCGTCGCGAAGCGAGCCCTTGTCGGCAGCGGTCGGATAACGGTTGATCGAGGTCTTGAAGGCTTCCAGTCGACCAATGGCCTGGTCGATCTCGTCCTTGTGGTCGTTCAAAACCGTTTCGAGATTGTCGATATCCGCCTTCAAGGCACCCGCGTTGATACTGTCGACATACCCGTTTGCGGCGAGTTTCGCCTGGTTCTTGACGGTTTCCAGATCGCGGTAGGCTGCCTTGAATTCGCCGCCCTCCGCCTTGCTCTTGGCCGCCTGCAACAACGGTATCAGCAGGGAGCGCGTCGGGTGACCGTCGGGAAGGACGTTCAACGCCTCCTCCGTCTTGTTGTAGCGCCGTGCGAAATCGGCGTATTGGGACCGCGCCCTACCCGCCCTCAGCCGTCCGAGATTGGCGACATAGTTGTTGATGAAGTCTCGCTGCGCGTTCGTCAAAGCCAATGGTTCACTCCCTTTCCGAAATCATGCCGCAGCGTCAGTATGGGGCTGTCGCGGGAAAAAAATCAAATTTTCGCGGCCAGCGGCCCCGCCGGTGCATCAGGCGTTCCAGATCACCCGGCCAAGGTTCGACACGTCATATCCGCCACAAGCTTCGGCGCGGTCGTGGAATTTCTGCGTCCGGCAAAACGCCACAAGCGTCTGGAACGCGGGTTCGAACCATGCCTTGCGGTCGACGAGCAGGGCAAATCGTTCCTCGATCACCGGCTCGAATTCCAGCCCGTAGGCACGCGCCACGGCGTTCAGGCCAAAGGTGGCGTCCGCCTCGCCTCTCCGCACCGCTTCCACCGCGTCGTCTTCCGTGCGGGCCACATCCGTCAGGTCGACCTGCCCAAGGTCCAGCCCACTGTCCCGCGCCAGGCGCGCAAAAAGCGTCGCCGTGCCGGATCCCTCCTGCCGGGGAACGATCCGCAGCCCGCGCAGTCCGGCAAGACCCTCCGGTCGGGCGTCCCCGCGCCGGTAGACGATGCCACGCTGGCGCGAGGCGAAGGTCACCAGGACCGCGTTGCAGTCCGCAGCGGCCGCTTCCGCGGCGGGCGCGTTCCAGCTGTCCGACGCGTCGTCATGGATGTGCAGCCCGGCGGCGACCCCCTCGCCACGTGCGAACCGGTCCAGCCCGTCGCGCGAGCCGTCGAAAAAGGTCGCCAGCCCGCACATCGATTGCCGGATCGCCCAGTCGAGCAGCGGGTCGTGACTGCCCAGAACGATAGGCGGGCGCGCAACCTGCTCGCGCGCGCCCCCGGATTGCGCGCTTTCGATCCAGGTCCGGATTTCGGCGGAGGGGAACAGCAGTTTGCCCGTCGCCCGCGAACAGGGCACCTCCCCCGAGGCCGCCAGGTCGTAGACCTTGCGTTCCTTGATCCGCAGCAGTTCCGCAAGTTCGCGGACAGTCAGGAATTCGGGTGTCGTCGTCCGCAGATCGGGCATGGCATCCTGAGCATCGAGGCGGCGTGACGCCGCCGCCCGCAGAAGGCTATCATTCCTTTGGCGCATTCGGAAAGAACAGTTGTTTTCCCGCGACCTTGTAGGACCCGATCGCCTCCTGCCCCTTGGCCGAGACAAGCCAGTCGGCGAAGGTCTGCGCGGCCTCCGCCTTCACGCTGGGGCATTTGTCGGGGTTGACCGGGATCACCCCGTACTGGTTGAACAGGTCCTCGTCGCCCTCGACCCGGATATCGTAATCTCCCTTGTTGCCGAAGCTGATCCAGGTTGCGCGGTCGGTCATGACATAGGCGCCCATCCCGATGCCTGCGTTCAGCGTGGCCCCCATGCCCGACCCGGTCTCCCGATACCAGTCGCCCGAGGCGGCCGTGGGATCGACCCCGGCCTGCGACCAGAGCGCGACCTCCTTCTTGTGGGTGCCGGAATCGTCCCCGCGGGAGGCAAAGAGCGCGCCCGCCTCGGCGATTCTGGACAGGGCCTCTTTCACGTCCGACATGCCGTCAACGCCGGCCGGGTCCTCCTCCGGGCCGACGATCACGAAATCGTTGTACATCAGGTCGGTCCGCACGGTGCCGTAGCCGGCGGTCACGAATTTCTCCTCGCTCGGCCTGGCATGAACCAGCAGCACATCGCCGTCGCAGTTCTGCGCATTGCGGATCGCCTGCCCGGTTCCGACCGCCACGACATTCACGCGGATGCCGGACTCCTTTTCGAAGATCGGCAGCAGGTAGTCGTAAAGGCCCGAATTCGCGGTGGAGGTCGTCGATTGCACGATGATGGATTGCTCCTGCGCCCAACCCGGCCCGACCAGCCCCAGTGCAAGCCCCAGGACCGCCACTCTGCAAAGCCCGTTGTTCATGTGAAGTCTCCCTTGCCTGATGTCTTCAGATAACGATCCTGCCGTTCAGGTAATCGCGCGCCGCCTGGGTCTTGGGTTCCGGAAAGAACGCCGCCGCCGGTGCGTGTTCGGCCACGCGCCCCCGATGCAGGAACACGATGTCGTCCGCCATCCGCCGGGCCTGCCCGACATCGTGGGTAACAAATATGACCCGCACGCCGTGGTCGCGCGCTTCGGCCACGATGCGCTCGATGGCGAGCACGGAGGCGGGATCGAGGCTCGCGGTGGGCTCGTCGAGCAGCAGAACCTCGGGCCCCGTGGCAAGCGCACGTGCCAGCGCCAGTCGCTGCGCCTCGCCGCCCGACAGCAGCCGCGCCGGTTGTGCGGCCTTGTGCGCGAGCCCGACATGGTCGAGCAGCGCGTCCCGCTTGCGAAGGTCCCTGCCCCGCGCTTTCAGCACGAAATCCAGATTGGCGGCCACGGACCGGCGCAGCAGAACGGGTTTCTGGAACACCAGTGCCTGGCGCACGGTCACCTCCGACGGCTCCGCGCCACCCCAGGCAACCCGGCCCGACGTCGCCGCAACAAGTCCGTGCAGCACCTTCAGCAGCAGGCTCTTGCCGGTGCCGTTCGGCCCCATCACCACGGTTCAGCCCGTGGGACCGAGGTCGAGGTCGATGCCATCCAGAACAGTCGTTTCGCCGAAACGCAGCACAAGGTCGCGGATGCGCAGCGGCAGTATCGGCGTGACCTGCCGCACCGCCTCGGACGGCATCCCCGTCATTGCGGCGAGATCAGACATAGGCTTGCCGCGCCGCCGTCAGCCGCACACCCTGAACGATCGCGTTGACGCCCAGCGACAGGACCAGAAGTACGATGCCGAGCGCCAGGGCCAGCGGCAGATCGCCCTTCGACGTCTCCAGCGCGATGGCCGTCGTCATCACCCGCGTCAGATGATCGATATTGCCCCCCACGATCATCACCGCGCCCACCTCGGCCACGGCGCGTCCGAACCCCGCAAGGCCGACCGTGAGCAACGAAAACCGCGCGTCCCACAACAACGCCTGAACCGTTTGCACCCGGGTGAGGCACAGCGACCGGAACTGCTCCGCGTATTCTCCGTAGATATCCTCCAGCACCTGCCGCGACAGCGCCGCGACGATCGGCGTGATCAGGATTGTCTGCGCGATGATCATCGCTGCCGGCGAATAGAGCAGGCCAAGAAACCCAAGCGGACCGGCGCGCGACAGGCTCAGGTACACGACCAGCCCCACCACCACCGGCGGCAGGCCCATCAATGCGTTCATTACGATCAGCAACACATTGCGCCCGCGGAACCGCCCGACCGCGACCAGTGCACCGACCGGAAGGCCGATCAGGCACGACAGCGCCGTCGCCGTCAGGCTGACCCGAAGCGACAGAAGCACGATTTCCCAAAGATCGGCATCGGCGGTCAGAACCAGTTGCACCGCCAGGCCGAGAGCCTCCCACATGATTGCAAAATTTCCCGCTATACGTAGATTTTGCGCAAAAACAACATATGCAACTGTTCCGACCAAGCGCAAGCCACATTCCACTTGCGCTCGGCCCGTGTCCGCCACGACAGTGCGACAGTTGCAGGAAACCGGGAGCCTGGTGCATCGCATGTCCGACGTTCAAGACCTCCGCCCCAACGAACGCACGGTGGACCTTCCGGATGCCGTGGATGCCGCTTTGCGCTTCATCGGAACGATCCGGACACCGTGGAAAACACGCGACGACTGTCCGCGACAAGGTCGTCATGACGGACCGGAATGCCAGCTCGTGCTCGATCCGGTCTGGCACCCCGCGCTTGAGGGGTTGGAAAAATACGAGGTGGTCGAGGTGCTCTACTGGCTCGACCGCAGCCGCCGCGACCTTCTCACGCAGAGCCCGAAAAGCGACAAACGAACCGTCGGCACCTTTTCCCTGCGCTCACCCGTCCGGCCGAACCCGATCGGCACATCCCGGGTCAAGCTGGAACGTATCGAAAACGGCACGGTCACCGTCCGCGGCCTCGACTGCCTCGACGGCACCCCGCTCCTCGACATCAAGCCCGACCGCTGCAGCTTCACCCCACAAGCCCCGGCAAAGGCAGGCTCCGGAGAGTAGCATCTTGCCGCCGGCCCTCTCCGTCGACGGGTGGCAGAGTCAGATTGGCGATGGACCATGTTTCGGGCGTTTTCAGACTAGCGCGAAGTTCGCAGACCTGTGCCGAAAACCCGGCGTGTCGGAAGGGACCTTGTACAACTGGAAAGCCATGCTCGGCACCATGAAGGTGTCAGGGACCAAGCGGCTGAAAGCGCTCCAGAACGAGGGACTGAAGAAGCCGCTGGCCGCGAAAGTGCTGGATCTGGCGGCGATGAAGGATTCTGGTTTTGAAAAATGTTAGGGTCCGCCCTGAAACGTGGAGCCGTTGCTCATCTTCGTTCCGAGCATGGCCTGTCGGAACTGCGGGCCCGTCACATTCTCGGTGCGAATCGACCAGTGATGCGCCTTCGATCACGCCACTCGCCGGAGACGATGGTGCGCGGTCGGTTGCGGGAACTTGCCAACAAGCGGCGGTGGATTGTTTGCCGGCGCTTGTTCGTTTTGCTGCGCCGGGAGGGCGAATCTTCGGGGACTTATCGGTCGTCGGTGCGGTTTTTGGGATGGCTGGCCGTGGTCACTTGCAGTGTGGATTTCAGGCAGGCGAAGGGCTTCAAGCAGTTGATCTCGCAGGTCTCGATCTGCGAGGCGATGCGGCCCCAGGCGCGCCCGCAATGATCGTGACCGGAGAATGGCGCGCTCTTGCGATTTCGGGCTGTTGGGCGCGCGAGACTCGTCCGCAAGCCGTCCCGGTGGTGGCGGGTTTAGGCCGGCTTCTCGCCGAGGCGGGACTTGGCCGCGATGCGCATGGAAATAGATCACGCCAGGCGGGTCATCGCCGCCGCAAGCCCTGGAGTCGCGGGCCAGAGCCCAAAGAAAGCCGGTTTTCGCCCCGCCGCGACCCGGGTCCAGCAACGGGGCTGTGGTTTCATCCTTGAAGAGCTTGGTCGAGTTTGCAGGTGCTCAGCCATCCGGCCCACGGAAGGCCCAAGCTGGAAGGCTGCCACACCAACCCATTTCGCCAACGAAGTTGACTTTTGAGTGTTGACGCTGGATCAGGCCAGAATTTGCGACTGTCGGCAAAAGGGGGCGTGGTCTGCACATTTGCTGACCAGGATATTCGAGACCGACGAGCGCTTGCGAAGGCATCCCGCGATCAGTACACGTCCAAAGTATGAAAAGACCAGGTGCGAAGACCCTTGGGGGCAAATAACAAACTGGTTTTTGCATTTTTGTCCAGCCCGGATTTCTCCACGGTGTCGTCAACCAACGCGTATGATCTCTCTGGGCCCGGAAAGTTGAGGAACGTGTCGTGACAGATTTGCGGCGCAGTGTGACCAAACGCCTGATGCCAGGAATGCAATCCACTGCACCGATTGCGGGGTTGTCTGATCTGGGGATCCAATTGGCAGGCTATGCCGTTTACGACATCGAAAGCCTAGATCGTCATGCTGCTGATCGAGTCACACCGGTGTTTCCAAAAGCCTCGAGTGAAGTCGCCGCACCGCAGTCTTTGGGATCCTCTAAGAAACGGCTAATCGCAGATTTACCTGCTATCGCTCCCGCTGTGTATAGGAACCTCGCGGGAAAACCCGGATCGTCGGTTTTTCGGCAAGGAAAAAGCGCTCTGCTGCCGAAAGATATTTATGAAAACCGTCACCGGGTGCGAATGGATAACGAGCATGAAACCTGTATCGTACTAGGAGATCAGGTTGCTTTAAAACGCGGGCGTGCCAGGAAGATCGAACAGGGCGTCTGTGCCTTTGCCCAAGGGAATTCAAACTGGTATCATTGGCTGGTGGAGATACTGCCCACGATTCTGCTTTCGCAGAACCTGCCAACCAAATTTGACCACTACCCCCTGCTCGTACCTGAGACGGCACTGAACATTACCTCCTTCAGGGACACTTTGAACCTTTGCCGCGGCGATCGAAATATCGTGCCGCTGCAGAACTCTCAACTCTATGACATCGGCGAACTCGTTTATATTCCACCTCAATCGACCGGCCCGTTCAACATGCAGAACGGGCAATGGCCCGAACCGCGGGATTACTCTCAGAACATTGCTGTTATGCATCTGCTCAGGGAGACCATACTTGGGAAGTTGAATATTGTTCGCAACAATGACGGCCCCAAACGAGTGTTTCTTGCCCGCCCGCCCAACACCAGATCTTACAATCAGGCTGAGATCATCGCCGCGGCGCAAGAACGCGGATTTGAACCTGTGTATCTGGAGAAGCTCAGTTTCCGCGAACAGGTGCAACTGATGCACAATGCTGATTGCGTCGTGGGTCCATCAGGTGCGGCTTTTGCAAATACCCTCTTCATGCACGCTTGCAGCCACAGTCTTGTCTGGGCGCTGCGGGAGTACGCAGGGGCTTGCTTCTTTTCCAACCTGGCCCATGTGTCCAACACGACCATGACGTATTGCTTCGTCGAAGCCGACACACCCGTTGCAAACAGTTTCCAGGCATTCACTGCAACTTACAGGCTACCGGTCGAGGTCTTCTGTCACCATATCGATGCATTGCTGCAAAGCTCCGCCCGGTCATGAACTCTTGCAGAGAAAATGAGTTCTGGTCGAAGACCAAACACGGATCTTCGCCCATGGCTTGCCCTGCTGCATTTCCATCCCTGCAGCGTTCACCGCCGATCGCCTCTCGAACCGACGTGGCGAGAAGGCAGGAAGACATCTGCCCCACCCCCGCGTCCGGGAAACCAGCACCCATTCCCGTTACTTGAGCAATCCATCACAGCGGCGTTGCGAAGGATCGGCTGGCCTGGCCTTCGGCCTTTCGTCGAGCTTCTTCAGCGGCGATTTCCGCGTCGATCGCAGAACGATCGAGCATGCCGCTTGGATGTGCGCGCGTGGGCAAGGTCTTCGACATGATCAGAAAGCGTTCGTGCGCCACATCGTAGAGACGGCGCAATTCGGCCAGCGGATCGGGATGGTCGTCGGCGCGCAGGTCGAGCCAGGGGTAAGGCTCGGATCGGTAC
>CBDUPF010000051.1:0-16694 GCA_965369035.1 uncultured Aliishimia sp. | reverse complement strand
AGGGGCGACCGGCAACAACCTCAAGAATGTCGACGCCGAATTCCCGCTGGGACAGTTCCTCTGCGTGACAGGCGTGTCGGGCGGGGGCAAGTCCACGCTGACGATCGAAACGCTGTTCAAGACCGCCTCGATGCGGCTCAACGGGGCGCGCCAGACCCCGGCGCCCTGCGAGACGATCAAGGGGCTGGAACATCTCGACAAGGTGATCGACATCGACCAGCGCCCCATCGGACGCACGCCGCGGTCGAACCCGGCGACCTACACGGGTGCCTTCACGCCGATCCGGGACTGGTTCGCGGGCCTGCCGGAGTCCAAGGCGCGGGGTTACAAACCGGGGCGTTTCAGCTTCAACGTCAAGGGCGGGCGCTGCGAGGCTTGTCAGGGTGACGGCGTCATCAAGATCGAGATGCACTTCCTGCCGGACGTCTACGTGGAATGCGAGACCTGCAAGGGCGCGCGTTACAACCGCGAGACGCTGGAGATCAAGTTCAAGGGCAAGTCCATCGCCGACGTGCTGGACATGACGGTGGAGGATGCACAGGCATTCTTTGCCGCCGTGCCGTCGATCCGGGAAAAGATGGACGCGCTGATGCGTGTGGGCCTGGGCTATATCAAGGTGGGCCAGCAGGCGACGACGCTGTCGGGTGGCGAGGCGCAGCGGGTGAAGCTGTCAAAGGAGCTGTCGAAACGGTCGACGGGCCGAACGCTCTACATCCTCGACGAACCCACCACGGGCCTGCATTTCGAAGATGTGCGCAAGCTGCTGGAAGTGCTGCACGAACTGGTCGACCAGGGCAACACGGTGGTGGTCATCGAACACAATCTGGATGTGATCAAGACGGCCGACCACATCATCGACATCGGTCCCGAAGGCGGTGACGCCGGGGGCGAGATCGTGGCAACCGGCACGCCGGAAGAGGTGGCCGAGAACGACCGCAGCCACACGGGCCGCTATCTCAAGCCCATGCTCGCCGCACGGAAGGTGGCCGCGGAATAGCGTGCTCCGGCCTGCAGGTCAGCTTCAGTTCAGGATCGCCGATACCGCCCCGATCAGGTCGAGCACCTCGCGCGTCTCCCGGTCGATCCGATAGACGTAGTTGCCGACCTGCACATAGGTTGCGCCCCGGTTCAGCCCGTACCGGTAGGGGTCGCGGATGACGATATACTCGCGGGTGATCCGGTCGCCCCGCCGGTAGCGGTGGTCGCGGTCATCGCGGTAGACCTCCCGATCCCTGTCCTTCCGGTGGTCCTTCTTGGCCTGCCCGGGGGGCACGCAGGCGGGTGACTTCTTGGCCAGACCGGGCGGGCAGTGGGCCGTGTCCTTCGCGGACAGATCCGAGGCGGCGACAGTGAACGACAGGGCGGCGATGAGCAGGGTGCGAAGCATGGATATCTCCCGTGTTTGACACTCACCTGTGCCCGCGGTGCGTTGCGTTCAAGTGGCACGTTTCGGGGCAGCGCAATTCCGCCGCCCGGTCCGGGGAACTGCCGAAAAGTGCGGCTACTTCATCCGGCAGGTCGAAATGCCGAACAGGGAATAGATGCCGCATCTGCCCATAATGCCGGTCAGCAACCCGATGGCGCCGGCAACCAGGTAAATCCAGCTGTAGGGCGCATCCGTGGATGCGAAATAGCCTGCGATCAACGCGAGCCCAAGAATGATCCGTGCTCCGCGATCCATCTTGCCAACATTCCGCGTGATCATGTCGGACTCCACTTCCAGAACCATTTCGCTGATTGCCGAAATGGCGGCAGGGGTCAATTCACAACTCGGAGACCGTTCGGAGACGTTCAACCCCGTCCGCGCTGTTCGAACCGCGGCAGCATGGCAGAGAAATCCTTGCCGCGCCCGTCCTCGTCCTCCACGAACGTCCGGTAGAGCGCGAGCGCGGCGGCGCCCATCGGCGTGTCGGCATCCGCCGCTTCTGCCGCCTGCTGGCTCAGGCCGAGGTCCTTCAGCATCAGCTCCGCCGCGAAGCCCGGCTTGTAACCGTTGTCGGCGGGGCTTTGCGGACCGACACCCGGTGCCGGGCAATAGGCGTTCATCGACCAGGAATAGCCGGAGGACGTGGAGACGACGTCGAACATCTTCTGCCGGTCAAGCCCCAGCTTGTCGGCCAGCGCGAAGGCCTCGCAGGTGGCGATCATCGTGACGCCGAGGATCATGTTGTTGCAGATCTTGGCGGCCTGGCCCGCGCCCGCATCGCCGCAATGCACGGCCTTTTGCCCCATGATGTCGAAGAGCGGTTCGGCCTTGGCGAAGGCATCCGCGCTGCCACCGGCCATGAAGGTCAGCGTTCCGGCCGCCGCGCCGCCGATCCCGCCGGACACCGGCGCATCGACGAAAGGCAGCCCCGCGTTTTCGGCCTGGGCCGCCACCGCGCGGGCGCTCTCCACGTCCACGGTGGAGCAGTCGATGAGGACCGCACCCTTGTCCATCGCCGGCACGATGGTGTCGGCCACGCTGCGCAGGATCGCCCCATTGGGCAGCATGGTGATGACGGCGTCCGCACCTTTCACCGCCGACACGGCATCCGCGGCGGGGGTCACGCCATCGGCCGTCACCCCGGCGACGTCGAACCCGGTGATGTCGTGCCCGGCCTTGGCAAGGTTGGCGGCCATCGGCGCGCCCATGTTCCCCAGCCCGATAAATCCGATCTTCATGTTCGATCCTCTCTCAATCTTCGAACGTCAACGCGTCGTCTTCCAGTGGCGCGAGCATGGCATCGACCTCGGCCTGCGTCACGTCGGCAAGGCCGGCATGGCTCCAGCGCGGGGCGCGGTCCTTCTCGATGATCTGCGCGCGGATGCCTTCGAGGAAGTCGCCACGCTCCATCGACCGGAAGGTGAAGCGGTATTCAAGCTCCAATGCCGTCTCGATGGGGTCGTCCGGCGAGAGCCGCCGCAGGATCTCGAGATGGCAGGCGACGGAGAGGGGGCAGGCGCGTTCGATTGCCTTCACGGCGGTCTGCGCAGCCTCGCGCGTGTCGGTTTTCAACGATTCGAGGATCTCCGCCGGCGTACCCGCGCGAAAATGCGCGGCGATCTCGCGCAACTCGGCGAGGTTGGTCGATCCCGGCTCGATCATCGCCATCGCCGGTTGCCGTCCCTTGTCGGAGGCATAGGATTTCAACTCCTCCCACATCTCTTCCGGCTGGAAGATGTCGGCAAATCCACAGAGCGCCAGGTCGCGACCGAGCCTCAATCCGGTGGTGCCCGCATAGGCGCCAAGTCCCGGAATGACGCTGTCGGCCCGTGCGAGGAGGAGGCTGCCGCCCACATCCGGCACCAGACCGATGCCGCATTCCGGCATGGCGATGCGGGACGATTCACCGACGATTCGCTGGGAGGCATGGCAGCCGACGCCGACGCCGCCGCCCATGGTGAAGCCCTGCAGGAAGGTCACGATCGGTTTCGGATAATTCGCGATCATCGCGTTCATGCGGTATTCGTCGCGCCAGAAGCGGCGGCCAAAGGCAAAGTCGCCCTTGGTTCCGGTGGCGTAGAGTTCGGCGATGTCGCCGCCGGCGCAGAAGGCCTTCTCGCCGAGGGCGTCGATGACAACCACGTCGACCTGCCGGTGCTCGCGCCAGTCCCGGAGTGCGGCGTCGATGGCCATGCACATTTCGTAGGTGATCGCGTTCAGTGCCCGGGGGCGCTGCAGGGTGATCCGGCCCGCGCGGCCCTCGATCCGGATGGAGATGTCGTTCATCGGTTCTTCAGCATGTCGCGGGCGACGATCACCCGCATGATCTCGTTGGTGCCTTCGAGGATCTGGTGCACACGCAGGTCGCGGACCAGCTTCTCGATCCCGTAATCGGCGAGGTAGCCGTAGCCGCCATGCAACTGCAGGCACTGATCCACGACTTTGGAGCCGGTTTCGGTCACGAATTTCTTGGCCATGGCGCAATGCTTGGTGGCATCCGGCGCCTTCTGGTCGAGTTTCCATGCCGCCTGGCGCAGGAAGACGCGCGCGGCCTGCAATTCGATCTCCATGTCCGCCAGCCGGAACTGCAACCCCTGGAACTGGTCGATGGTCTTTCCGAAGGCCTTGCGCTCACCCATGTAGTCCAGCGTCAGGTTCAGCGCGGTCTGAGCGGCCCCCAGCGAGCAGGCGGCGATGTTGAGCCGCCCGCCGTCGAGCCCCATCATCGCGTATTTGAACCCCTGGCCTTCCTCGCCCACGAGGTTCGTCGCCGGAATCGCGCAATCGTCGAACTGTACCTGCGCGGTCGGCTGGGACCGCCAGCCCATCTTGTCCTCCAGCCCGCCGAAGCTCAGCCCCGGGGTGCCGTCCTCGACAAGCACGGTGGAGACGCCGCCCGGCCCGTCGTCCCCGGTGCGGACCATGCAGACATAGGCGTCCGAGTAGCCGCCGCCGGAGATGAAGGCCTTGGTCCCGTTCAGCACGTAGCCCTCGTTCGTGCGTTCGGCCCGCGTCTTGAGCGCCGCCGCGTCCGATCCGCTGCCGGGTTCGGTCAGGCAGTAGCTCAGCACGGTCTTCATGCTGAGCACGTCGGGCAGCACGCGGGCCTTCATCTCGTCGGAGCCGAACATGTCGATCATCCGCGCGCACATGTTGTGAATGGAGAGAAACGCCGCGACCGAGGGGCAGGCCATCGACAGGGCTTCGAACACCAGGGTCGCGTCGAGCCGCGACAGACCCGCACCGCCGGTCTCTTCACTGACATAGAGCCCGCCGAATCCAAGCTCGCCCACCTGGGGCCAGAGTGACTTCGGGATGGTGCCCTCGGCCTCCCACTTTCGCGCATTGGGCGCGATCTCGGACTGGCCGAAATCATGTGCCATGTCGAACACGGCCGATTGCTCTTCGCTCAGTGCAAATTCCATGCCGGTGCGCTCCCCCCGTGATCCGCAGCAGTAATTGAACGTATGTTTAATTGTCTAACGGCTCCCCGGACGAGGTGCAAGTTCCGCAGTCGCTGACGGAACACCGGTTCCGAATCTTCCGCATCAAAATGATCGGCGATATGTGCGGAAAAAAACAGCGCGGGGAAAGTTTGTTGGCACAACGATAGGTAGAAGATCAGCGATCTCAGTACCTTATACATTTTCGTGAACAATTCGTTGCGACTTTTTTCTTTGTACCAAACAGTAAAATTTTGCTATCCCAATGTCACTTCGTGGTGAGCGCCTGACGCTCAGGTGGATTGTACATAAGCGGTTAACAAGTGACGATCTTGTAGAGGTGATATTGAGACGACCATTTTGAAGGGGTACGGGGCGGCCTGAACGGGCCGTCCCGATTTTTTTCTGCAACGGAGTCGGCCTTCGGGAACCTGTCGCCTCAGCGTACTGCCTCGATCGGACCTTCCGCCGAGCCCGAAATGAACTGCCGCAGGTAGGGATCGGGGGCCGCGTCCATCTCCGAGACCGGACCTGTCCACTGGATCACCCCGTCATGCAGCATCGCCACGTTGTCGGCGATGGCCCGGACCGAACTCATGTCATGCGTGATGGCCATGGCCGTCGCACCCATTTCGGTCACGATTTCGCGGATCAGCTCGTTGATGACGCCTGCCATGATCGGATCGAGCCCGGTGGTCGGTTCGTCGAAGAAGATGATCTCAGGCTCCGCCGCGATGGCGCGCGCCAGCCCGACGCGCTTCTGCATCCCGCCCGAAAGCTCCGCCGGAAAGCGGTCGGCGACATCGGGCGTCAGGCCGACGCGGCGCAACTTCTCGATGGCGATCTCGCGCGCCTCGGGTTTTGGCCGTTTCAGCGAACCGCGCAGCAGGCGGAAGGCGACGTTCTCCCAGACGTGCAGAGAATCGAACAGCGCACCCCCCTGGAACAGCATGCCGAAGCGGGCAAGAAACGCGTCGCGGTCGCCGCTTTGTGCCGGCTTGCCATCGACCATGATCGCGCCGGCGTCCGGCGTGACCAGCCCCAGGATGCACTTTAGCAGCACCGACTTGCCGGTGCCCGATCCGCCGATGATGACCATGGAGGTGCCGCGCGGCACGTCGAGCGTGACCCCGCGCAGGACGCGGTTCGAGCCAAAGGCCTTGTGGACGTCATGCAGCGAGATCATACCGAGAAAAACGCCCCCGTCAGCACGAAGTTCGCCGCCAGGATCAGGATCGCCGCGGCCTCCACCGACCCCTTGGTGGCCCGGCCCACGCCCTGCGCGCCCCGGCCGGAATTCATTCCGAAATAGCAGCCCATGAGTGCCGCGAGGAACCCGAACACCGCGCCCTTGGTGACGGAGGAGATGATGTCGAGCGGCTCCAGGAAATCGACCGTGTTGCGGATATAGGCGGCGGGATTGAAGCCCAGCGTGCCCGTCGCCACGGCGTAGCCGCCGAAGACGCCGATCACATCGCCCAGGGCCACCAGCATCGGAACGGTGATGAGAGCGGCCAGCACGCGCGGCACCGTCAGGTATTTCATGGGATGGGTGGAGAGCGTGACCAGGGCGTCGATCTGCTCGGTCACCTTCATCGTCGCGATCTCGGCCGCGATGGAGGATGTGACGCGCGCCGCGATCATGAGGCCGACCAGCACCGGTCCCAACTCGCGGACCATCCCGATGGCGACGATCTGGGGCACCACCGCTTCGGCGTTGAACCGCGCGCCCCCGGCATAGATCTGCAGCGCCAGCGCGCCGCCGGTGAAGATCGCGGTCAGCCCGACCACGGGCAGGGACAGCCAGCCGATGTTGAGCAGCGCAATCGCGAACTCGCGCCCGTAGAAGGGCGGACGAAAGAAGTATCCGACGGTACGGCCGCCGAAAAGCGTGACCCGTCCGATCGCCGCCAGCAGCCCCAGAACGGATGCGCCTATGGCGGCCAGCAGGCTCATTCGGTGATGCGTCGCGTGTACCGGGACCCGAGCGATGTCAGAACCTCGTAGCCGATCGTGTCGGACATGTCGGCCACCGTGTCGACCGACTGGTGTTGACCCAGAAGCTGCAGGGAAGCCGGATCCTCGGACAGCGACGTCACGTCGACCGTGATCAGGTCCATCGATACGCGGCCCACGACCGGCACCGGCACCTCGCCCGCGTGAAGGCGCGCGCGCGGACCCATGGCCCGGATCAGGCCGTCGGCATAGCCTGCGGCGATGGTGGCGATCCGACTCCGCCGCGGGGCGACCCAGGTGTTGCCGTAGCCCGCGGTCTCGCCCGCCTCGACATCGCGGCACTGGATCACGGGCAGGTCGAGCGTCACCACGGGCGAAGCATCGACGAACGGCAACCCGCCGTAAAGGCCGATCCCGGGACGGCAGAGGTCGAAGTGATACTCCGGCCCGAGCAGAAGGCCGCCCGTTGCCGCGAGCGACCGCGGCACTCCGACCCCCTCCGTCATCTCGCGAAAGGTGCGCAACTGCTGCGCGTTCATCGGGTGGTCGGGCTCGTCCGAGCACGCAAGGTGCGACATGATCAGACGCGGGTGCTGGCCAAGCGCGATGTCACGCACCGCCGCCCATTCCGCGGGCTCCATTCCCAGCCGGTTCATGCCGCTGTCGAGCTGGACGCCGAACGGACGGCGCGGCAACGCCTCCACATGGCGCAGCATCTGGTCGACCGAGTTGTTGAGCGGGATCAACCCGAAATCGCGGATCAGCTGGGTATCGCCATCCATGTGACCGGAAAAGACATAGATTTCCGGCCCGTCGCCCAGAGCGCTGCGCACGATCCGGCCTTCTTCGGCCACGGCGACAAAGAACTTGCGGACCCCTTCGCGCGCAAGACGGCGCGACACGATTGACGCGCCGAGCCCGTAGCCGTTGGCCTTGACGACCGCAGCAGTCTCGACAGAGGTGCGAGCATCGAGATCGCGCCAGTTGCGGGCAAGGGCGCCGAGATCGATCGAAAGGAGACCTGTAGCCATGCGGGCCTTGTGCCATGCAACGCGCGCGCGTCAAGAGGCGCAGTCGCTCAGGGCTCGGAAAACATGCGCATGTTGCGGTTCCAGATCTCCTCACCGATGCGGCAGTTGTATCCCTCGACCTGCTGCAGGTCCGCTCGGGGCTGGGGCACATGCCCGGCGATTTCCAGCAGCAGCTTGCGCTTGACCGCAGCCTCGAAGGCGTCCCAGCTCAGCACCGGCAGGACGAAGGCACCGGGACCGCCGATCACGCAATTCTCGTAGTAGATGTCGAGGTCCGGAATCCCCCAGCGTTCGGACAGGATGTCCTGGGTCATCAGCGGCAGCCCGTTGATGACCAGCCCGTCGGCCAGAACCCGGTCCCGCGCAATGGGCGCCAGCAGCCCCTGGTTGTTCGGACCGTCGCCCGAGATGTCGATCACCCGGCGCAGACCGTGGAACTCGTTCGATGCAATCGAGGCCTGCGCGTAGAGCAGAGCGTCCGAGATCGAGGTCCGCCGCAGGCTGGGATCGTAATGCTTGGTGATCTCTTCGGCGACCGCGCGGGCTGCTTCGGGGCCGTCGATCACGGTCCAGGGCACGACGATGTTCTGGGCGCCGACCCCGGCCCATTCCACATAGGTCAGCGCGATCTCTCCGATCAGACCGCCGGTAATCCGCGCGATCACCTCCTCGGAGGCCAGCGCCTGGGCATAACCGCGCCGCTGGATCTCGAGCTCCGCCGGTGTCATCGAGCGCGAGACATCCACCGCGAGGAACAGCTCCAGATCCACCTCGCGCACGTCCTGCGCCGGGGCGATCTGTGCCAGCGCCGTGAGGATCAGGGGAGCGAGCAGGCGAAACATGCCGCCATGACGCCGCGCGGGGGCGGGATTGTCCAATCAAATCCTTGCCAGTTCGCTGGGCGTTCCAGCCGGACGATCCGGCCCGCGCGACCCGCCGCGAAACCGGGCGGGATCAGAATTCCTGGTCGGGCAGGTATCCGGGGCGGGCGAGGTTGCCGAACCGGGTGAACCGTCCCTCGAAGCTCAGGTCGATGGAGCCGATGGGCCCGTGACGCTGCTTGCCGATGATGACCTCGGCCCGGCCGTGCAGACGCTCCATCCGCTCCTGCCACTTGGCCATCTCTTCAAGCTTCTCGTCCGACGGCTTTTCGCGCTCGACGTAGTATTCCTCGCGGAAGACGAACATCACCACGTCCGCGTCCTGTTCGATCGACCCGGATTCGCGCAGGTCGGACAGCTGCGGGCGCTTGTCCTCCCGGCTCTCGACCTGGCGCGACAGCTGGCTGAGCGCGATCACCGGGATGTCGAGCTCCTTGGCGATGGCCTTGAGCCCTTGGGTGATTTCCGACACCTCGTTGACGCGGCTGTCCTTGGCCGTGGCCGGGCGGACGAGCTGCAGGTAGTCGACGATCAGCACGTCGAGCCCATGCGTCCGTTTCAGCCTCCGCGCCCGGGCGGTAAGCTGGGAGATCGGCAGCGCGCCGGTGTCGTCGATATAGAGCTGGCAGGCCTCGAGCTCTTTCGCCGCGTCGACGAACCGCCGGAATTCGGCCTCGGTCATGTCGCCACGACGGATCTGCTCGGAGGGCACTTCGGACGCCTCGCTGAGGATCCGGGCGGCCACCTGCTCCGCGCTCATCTCCAGGCTGAAGAAGCCCACGACGCCGCCGTTCACCGCGCCCTCGGTGCCATCGGGACGCTTCCCCTTGCGGTAGGCCTTGGCGATGTTGAAGGCGATGTTGGTCGCCAGCGAGGTCTTGCCCATGGACGGGCGCCCCGCGAGGATCAGCAGGTCGGAGGGGTGGAGCCCGCCCAGTTTCTTGTCCATGTCAACAAAGCCGGTGGAAATACCGGCCAGGCCGCCGTCGCGCTGATAGGCGGCGTTGGCAACATCAACAGCGTCGGTTACGGCCTTGAGAAAGCTTTGGAAACCGGTGTCGGACTTGCCCTGCTCGGCCAGTTTGTAAAGCGCCTGTTCCGCCTCCACGATCTGCTCGCGCGGCTCGGAGGAGATATCGACCTTGCCGGCCTTGGCCGCGATGTCCTGACCCAGCCGGATCAGGTCGCGCCGCACGGCCAGGTCATAGATCATCTGCGCGTATTCGCGCACGGCAAAGGCGGAAATCGCAGCACCCGCCAGCCGCGCCAGATAGGCGGGTCCGCCCAGTTCCTTGAGCCCCTCGTCGTCCTCCATGAAGGCCTTGAGCGTCACCGGGGAGGCCAGCTGGTTCTTGGTGATCCGCATCGCGGCCACTTCGAAGATGCGGGCATGGACGGGATCGTAGAAATGATCCGCCCGGACGATCGCCGCGACCCGGTCGAAGATGTCGTTGTTGGTCAGGATCGCGCCCAGAAGCTGCTGCTCGGCCTCCGTCGAATGGGGCATGGTGTCGGCCACGTCCCCGGTTGTCCCGCCTGCCTGAAATGTGGTGATCTCGTTCACTGCCCTGCTGCCCCGCTTTTCGTCCCTGGTTGTGGCCGGTTCGGCGTTCTGATGCGCCGCCCGACTCGTGGTGCGTAGCCTTGTCATGGTCCGGTGCGCGAGGAAATCGGTAAAAAAGGGTGGATATCCCCGGGGATAACGCTGTCCAGACCGAATTTGATCCGCATATCTGGTGGCATGTTAGCGCATTGCCACCATATCTGGAAGCACCCTGTTTGCGAATCGCGCTTTTGCACAACCCGTCCACACACCGTTGTCCTTGCGGCGGGCCTTCTATCCACAGATTCGTTGATTTGATCCACAGGGCCGGCACGCGGCGCGGGGTCAGTCCCGCCGGTTGGCGTCCTGCCATGCCCGCGGGGCGTGGAGGAAGGCCTCGACCCCGTCCAGCGTCGCCTGGCTGAACGCACCGGTCTGCTTGGCCTCCGCCAGCACGTCCCACCATGTGCACAGGTGGTGCAGCGTCACGCCGTGATCGCCGAGCGTCTTTTCGGTCTCCGGAAAGATGCCGTAGTAGAAGATGACTGCCGTATGCCCGCAGGTGGCGCCGGTCTCGCGGATGGCGTCGACAAAGGAAATCTTCGACCCGCCATCGGTGGTCAGATCCTCCACCAGCAGCACGCGCTGGCCCTCGGTCATCGCACCCTCGATCCGGGCGTTGCGGCCGTAGCCCTTGGGTTTCTTGCGGACGTAGGTCATTGGCAGCGCCATGCGTTCGGCCACCAGTGCGGCGAAGGGGATGCCCGCCGTCTCGCCGCCCGCGATGTTGTCGAAGGCCTCGAACCCGGCGTCGCGCATGACGGTCACGGTCAGGAAATCCATCAGCGTGGCGCGGATGCGCGGGAAGGAGATCAGCTTGCGGCAATCGATGTAGGTCGGCGAGGGCAGGCCGGAGGACAGCGTGAACGGCTCTTCCGCGTTCAGGTGCACCGCCTCGATCTCGAGCAGCATGCGGGCGGTCAGCCGGGCGATCTCGGCCTTGTCGGGGTAGGTGCTGGGAATCATCGTGCGGGCTCTCGTGACATGCGCCGGATCCCTCCGGCCGGGAAAAGGGTAGGGGTTCGCGTGGCGGTCATGCGACCCGCCAGTGAAGGTTTCGCGCCGGGTCGAAGACGGTCACGGGGCCGGCGCCGGTGTCGACCGAGCGGGGCCAGTCGATGGCCTCGCCGCGGGTCAGCGTGATGCGTTCCTCGTTCGGCGGCAGGCCATAGAAGGCGGGGCCGTGCAGGGAGGCGAACCCCTCCAGACGGTCGAGCGCGCCCGCGTCCTCGAAGACATGCGCGATGCAGGAAAGCGCGATGGGCGCGGTGAAACACCCGGCGCATCCGCAGGCGTTTTCCTTGGCGTCCGTCGCATGCGGCGCGCTGTCGGTGCCCAGAAAGAACCGCCGCGCGCCGGAAGTGGCGGCGCGAACCAGCGCCTCGCGGTGTTCGCGGCGTTTCAGGATCGGCAGGCAGTAGTAATGCGGCCGGATCCCGCCCACGAGCATCGCGTTCCGGTCGAACATCAGATGTTGGACGGTGATCGTCGCGCCGAGCGTGTCGTCCTGCGCCTCGGCATAGGTCACGGCGTCGGCGGTCGTGACATGCTCCATCACCACGCGCAGGCCGGGGGTGGCGCGGCGGATGGGATCGAGCACGCGGTCGATGAACACTGCCTCGCGGTCGAAGATGTCGATTTCCGGGTCGGTCACCTCGCCATGCACGCAAAGCGGCAGGCCGATCTCCGCCATGCGCTCCAGCACCGGGCGGACCTTGTCGAAATCCCGCACTCCGGAGGCGGAATTGGTCGTCGCCCCGGCCGGGTAGAGCTTCACCGCGGTGATCAGCCCCGAGGCATGGCCGGCAGCCACATCGTCAGGGTCGGTCTCTTCCGTCAGGTAGAGCGTCATCAATGGCTCGAAAACCGCACCGTCCGGCAGCGCATCAAGAATGCGGTCGCGATAGGCGGCCGCATCGGCCGTGGTCACGACGGGCGGGACGAGGTTCGGCATGATGATGGCGCGGGCGAAATGCGCCGCGGAATGCGGCAGGACGCCCTTCAGCATCTCGCCATCGCGCAGATGCAGGTGCCAGTCGTCCGGTCGCCTGAGTGTCAAGCTTGTCATGGATCTGCCGCTAGCATGACCTGCCGCGCGCCGCCAGTCCCCCTAGCCCATGACGTCCGCGCTCATGGCCAGGGTGCTGCGACCGGTCCAGCCGGTCACGGCCTGTCCGACCCGAAAAGCAGAAATCCGGAACAGTGGTTTAGCGCGTCACGTTCCGTCCGGTGGCGTTTGCTCGCGCGCCCGGTTCGCGTAGCCGACCATGAACCGCGCGGCCTGCAGTGAGATCGGACGGGATGGGCCGGCCATCAGCAGCCGCCCGAAGAGCGCGCGAAAGGGTTCCTGCAGCATCAACTCGTCGAAACGCGCCTTGCGCCAGGCCACCGCCTGCGAGTGAAGCGTGGCCAGTTCCTCGTCCGCCATCAGGTGCGCGCGGATCGCATCCGCCGCAGGGGCAATGCGCAGGATCGAGGTATCTTCGTCGGTATTCCAGTTCCGTTCCGTCCAGTAGTCGAGCCCAAGCAAATGGTCGGAATGCACCGCGCGCCCCCGGTCGGCCTTGAGCACGAAGCTTTCCATCGCGCCCAGCGGGTAGTGATTGAGTTGCGCCAGCGCATAGTTCGACCTGCCGTAGGGCGAGAAGATACGCCGTTTGCGGAACTGCTCGTCGAGCGCGCGCCCCTCTCCATCGTACCAGCGCGCCTCGGCCAGACGCTCCGGGTCCGGGTGGCGCGGGCGGTGCACACCCGGTTTCCGGTAGGTTCCATCGTTCCGATAGAGCGTCTTGAACATCGCCGACCGCCACGGCCAGTACATGATGACCGGCGCGCATCGCGTAAAGGTCCGCACCACTGGGGCGTCCTGGTACCGCACATGTCCGGCATTGCCGAAAAGCCGCCAGGTGAGCGTGATCGCCGTCGCGTCGGGCAGGGCAGCACGCAGCGCGTCAAGACTGCCATCGCCGGTGTGGATATTCACGAACTCGTCGATGTCGAGCGGCAGGATCCAGTCGGCCGATTCCACCGCTTCTGTCCCGGCGGCCCGGTTCAGCGCGGTGAACTGGATGCCGCGTGCATCATGCGGCCCGTCGTTGCGCATATGCGTCACGTGCCCCAGCGCCGAAAGCCGGTCGAGCATCCGGTCGGTGCCGTCCTGACAATCGTTCGAGAAAACGAGAAAATCGGTAAATCCCACGGCCTTGTGGTGCGCCAGCCATTCGAGCAGGAACGCCGCCTCGTTGCGGACGGTGAGAATGGCGAGCGACCTCACCATGCGATCCACGACACCGCGCATTCCCGGACCTGCCCCGCGCATGTCGCGCCAGTGCGCATGGCCGGGACCGGGATCATCCGCAAGCGCCCGGCCTCAGGTATGGGTGTCGAGCGCAAGCGCATAGGCCACCCGTTCGGTTTCGGTGAGGCGCACCTGCAGGGCCTGCTCGTAAAGCTCCTGGAACTCCGGTTCCCGATGCAGCTCTTCGGCCTTGGCCCGGTGCCAGGCGAGACCTTCGACGTGAAGCTGCCGCACCCGCGCGTCCTGCATCAGCCGGTCGTACTCGGCCCGCAGGCGCGGCACGTTGCGCTTGATCGTGATGTCGCGGTAATCGCACCAGTCCATGCGGATCCAGTAGTTCAGCCCGATCGACCGGTCCACATGCAGGGCGCGGCCCCGCTGCCGCTTGATGAGGAAGCTCTCGGCGCTGCGCAAGGCATAGTGGTTGAGTTGCAAGAGGTCGTAGCCGATCGATCGCCGCGAGTTGCGCCAGCCGTTTACGGCGACCTCTCGCGTCATGTCCTGGCCTGACCCGTTCACCCATTTCACCTGTTCTTCCATGCCGTCCACCAGCTTGTTGGGCCTGTGGCAGGAGATCTTCCGATACGCGCCGATGTTCTTGAACATGGTCTTGAATCCCCAGACGGTATGCGGCTTGGGACAGTATTTCGGGGCGCAGGCGTCGAATTGCTCGATCACGAAGTCGTCCGACAGGTCGCGGACGCCGTTATGCCCGAACAGTCGCCAGGTCATCGCGACATTGGTGGCGTCCGGCACACAGGCGAAGAAATCGTCGAGCGTTCCGTTTCCGCAACGGACATTGATGAACTCGTCGACGTCGATATGGATGATCCAGTCCGCGTCGCGGATCACCGGTTCCTTCAGCGAGCGGTTGAGCGCGTGCTGCTGCGGCGACTTGCCCTTCCAGTCGTCGTTCAGCCGGTGCTGGAGCACGCCCATCTCCTGCAGACGGTCGAGAAGCTGCGACGTGCCGTCCTCGCACCCGTTGGTGTAGATCAGGAAGTTGTCCACCCCGATGGCCCGGTGGTAGGCGACCCATTCGAGGATGTAGGGGGCCTCGTTCTTCATGCAGCCGACGATGACGTTGCCGGTCGACCCGGCTGGCAGCACTCGCGGTGGGGCAGGGGTGTAGGCTGCGGCCAGGTCTTCCTCGTTCACCGCGCCGACACGGTTGTGGGGAACGAACGGAGAGCGTCGGAGCTGTTCGAAGTTCTCCACCGCAAGCGGTGGCATGATCGCGCGGGCACTGTCGGTGAGGCCGTCCGGCGCAGCCCCGTCGCCCCTTGCCCGTTCGTCTTGCGCGCTGGCGCGGGCGTCACGCGTTGCCTTGTCGATGCGCCACATGAAGCTCGCAAGGTACTGCGAGGCCCGGAAACCAAAGCGCGGATTGGCCTCGGACCAGGGCTCCGTGGCGGGCGGATGCACGAAGGTTTCGGCCTTCAGGCCATCATGTGCGGCAATCAATTCGGGGGTGTCCGCGGCGAATGCGGCGGAGATGGCGGCCAGCGACGCCGGGTCGATTTCATCGCCGTCCACCTTGATTTCATTGATGAACCCGCGCCAAACCTGACGGGGCAGAACGCGGTCGCCACGCTCCAGAACCTTCAGCAACAAGGCGTTGAGTTGCCGTCCCCTTGCCAGCCATGCCGCCGAGGCGGACGCAGTCGACGTTGCGGGCCTTGCCTTGCCGAAGCTCGCCTCTATCCCGAATGCTGCCGCGATTTCACCGGTTATTTCCGGAGCGTCGAAGACCGCCCGATCGAAACTGCGCAGCCGCAGGCTGCCCGCACCGAACACGGAGTCCCAGTGTCTGACCAGCCCCGCATAGTCGAGCCAGAACGGCGCTCCATGGTTTTCGAGGAAGATGCCCCTTTGCGGTGCGATCTCGGGCGCATGGTCGAGGGCCGCGCCCCACCACCCAAAGCTGTCGACGAGCGACAGTTCAGCCTCCAGCGTCGTTGCGCGCCCTTCCAGGATCTGGTCGGCGTAGACCCGCGCCAGCAGCCGCGCCTGCTCGTCCACATGCGCAATGACGCGGATGTCCTCCGAAAGCGGCGCCAGCAATGCACGCAGACGCTCCAGTTCCGCCGGGGTCGACAGCCAGCAGAGCTGCGCGGCGGACAGGATCAGCACATCCGGTCTGCAGGTTTCGACCTCGCGGCCGAGTTCTGTGGCAAGGTTCTGGCGCAGCCGAGCCTGTTTCGCTTCGGATGCAAACCCGCGGTTGAACCGAAGCGGATCGACATGCTCCGCATCCGTGACAGCCATCCAGAGCCGCGTGTGGTTCTTGTTGCCCGGGCTCGCGGCATACCGCACGCCCTTGGCCGTAAGCTGGTCGCGCTTGGCCGACAGCACCGATTGCAGGCGGTCCGCACCGCACTGTTCGGCACCGATATGCAGCTCGATCCGCATCAGCCCGCGCCCGCGTCCTGCTGCTGCAAGAGCTTGCTCCTGTTGGCGCGGCCCCACCACGCGATCTCCATCCCCAGATGCGCGGCCAACTGCGCGCGGGCATCGGGCGCGGCCACCCGCAGTTCGAGGTAATCGGGATCGTCCCGGAAGATCGTGGCCAGGTGCGCGTAATGTGCGTCGATCCAGACTTCCCGCTCCTTGCTCGTCTCTCCGAAGCCGGGCGGAAGACCCGGCACCGCACCGGAGGGGAGCCGCGCGAGGCCCAGATCGGACCAGGCCAGCATGGATTGCGACACGTCCCAGCTGTCGCGCCGCGTCGCCACGAACTTCAGGCCGGGATGCATGCGGCGGAGCGCGTCGATCACGCCGAAGTCCATCTGCGGCCAGAGCGAGCGGCCGTCGCGAAGGCAGGACATCTCGGAGATGGCATCGAATCCCTTAAGGCGCGCGGCAGGATCGCCGGTCCGGTAGTAGCCGTCGTAGATCAGATCGCCGACGAAGGCCTTGTGCAGGGACTTGTCCCCGGTCTGCCAGGGGCGGATGCGGTGGTCGGCGACCTTCAGACCCGACAACTTGAACGCGCGGGCAAGCGTCGTGGTCCCGGTTTTCGGCAGACCCAGATTGACGACGCGCAGGCTTACGGT